>NZ_JAHXBV010000019.1:0-49460 GCF_019915905.1 Halomonas sp. ANAO-440
GCGGTGACCTGCCCTGCTTCGTCGCGCTCGAGCACGGTCTCGCGACCCAGCGGATAGACGGTGGCGATGCGCTGCCCGGCGTGATCGTAACGGAATTTAATGACCGAGCCATCGGCACGGGTGTGGGCCGTCCAGAGCTGGCCGGGGCCTGTGCCGCTGAAGTGATAGCGCTCCTCGCGACCGAGGCTGTCGGTCACCAGGGTGTGGTCCGGATGATAGGCGTAGCTGCGCGCCAGGCCGCCGCTCTCCTCCTGGGCGATCACACGGCCTTCCGGCGCATACCGATCCCAGGTGTAGCGAGCTTCCATGCCGCCAGGTACGCGGTGGGCCGTCAGCATGTGATCCTGCCATTCGAACTCGCGCACGACCTCGCCATGGCGGTGGCGCACGCTGGCCAGGTCGCCTTCGGGACCATAGGCATAGCGCACCAGCCAGTCGTCCTGGGCGCTGCCATCGGCCTCGCGCACCAAGAGAACGCCACTGAGGCGCTGTCCGCTGTCTTGTTCGCTGGCGGGCAGCAACGCCTCGTACTCGAAGCGGTAGTGGCGTCCGGCGCTGTCCTCAACCTGGATCAGCAGTCCGGCTTCCCAACGATAGGTGGTGGAGTAGCCGTTGCGGTCCAGCTCCTGGCTGAGGTGCCAGGTGGTGGACGCGGCCTCCGGGGTTGGCGCGAAGACGTAATAAAAGCCGCCTGCGTCGCTCAGCACGATCGCCTGGGGATCATGCCGCAGCGCTTCGGGCAGGGCCTGCCAGCGAGTGCTCTCGCCATCCTTGCCTATCTCTTCCCTGCCCATCTCACTCTCGCCCACCTCGGCCGGCTCGCCGCCGCGCCGCAGCCAAAGCTGCTCGGTGGGCGAGTAGCGCGTCTGCCCCGGTTCCAGCGGGCCGAAGGTGATGTCGCGGCCCTGGGCGTCGTGGATCACGCAGGCATCGGTGCGCAGGGTAAGCGAGAGGCCATCGCCAGGTACCGACCAACCCTGGCCCAGCACACCGATACGGGCATTGGCGGAGAGATAGCCGCGGCTAAAGGTGAAGGGCCGCGGTGCCGGCAGGGCGAAATCGGTCTCGGCGGGCAGCAGCTTGGCGCCCAGCAGCGGGTTGACTGGGCTGCCTACCGCGGGTTCACAGGCGCTGCAGCGGTTGGCCAGGCCATCGAGAATGGCGGGATTGTTGAGATCCAGCAGGTTGCCTAGCTGAGAAAACAGGCCGGCACCGACCGACTTGAGCGTGACGTCCTCGCTCGCTTCCGATGTAGCGGCACCCGGCAGCAACGCGGCCACCGCCCCCTGCCCACTCCCCGAGCCAGGGCTGCCGCCGGAGTTGATCTTGACCTGGGCGCCGACGATGGTGATGCCGCTGGGGTCGAGCTTGATGAAGCTGCCGCCGGCCTTGAGGGTGATCTCGGCACCGGCGTCGACGACGGTCTTGCTGCCGGCCTTGTGGTGTATCTCTTGCCCGGCTTCGGTGAGCTGGGCGCGGGCGGTCTTTTCGTGGCGGGTGGCGCCGACGGTCAGGTGGTCGTCGCCGTCGACCTGGACGTGGCGCTGACCGTGCACGGTGAGGTGGTCGTCGGCGTGGATCTCGCTGATGCGGTTGCGGTGCACCGTGAGGTGGCTGTCGTTGCCGATCTCTTCGGTGCGATTGTGATTCGTCAGCAGCTCCAGGTCCTTCTGGGCGTGAAGCCAGATCTGCTCGCCCTCGGCTTCGTCCTGGAAGCGCAGTTCATTGAAGCCTTCGCCCTGGTGGCTCTGGGTGCGGATCACGGTGCGGGTCTTGTGAGCCGGAAGTTCATAGGGTGGCGTGTTGACAGCGTGATAGGTGCGCCCGGTGATCAGCGGCTGATCCGGATCGCCCTCCAGGTAGCTGACTATCACCTCGTGGCCGATCCGCGGAATGGCGATGCTACCGTAGCCGCCACCGGCCCAGTCCTGGCTGACGCGAATCCACGCACTCGCCGTTTCGTTAGGTTCGGCGTAGCGGTCCCAGGGGAATTGCACCTTGACCCGGCCGTGCTCGTCGCAGTGGATCTCCTCGCCCTCGGGGCCGACAACGAAGGCGACCTGCGGGCCGTCGACCCGGGGCTTGGCATTGGGCGTGGGGCGCCAGGTCAGGTCGGCGGGCATCAGCACCAGCTCGTTGTAGTACTTGGTCATGCCGCCATTCCCCTCGTCCTGGCCGTCTCCCTGAACGACACCGTCCTCTTCCAGGGCCTGGGGCTGCGTGCCGTGGTGGACGACCTGGATGACCTGCCAGTCCTGGTTGAGTTCGTCGAGGTCGTGGTCGGTCAGGGTGAAGCGGGTGCCCGGGGCGAGTTCGGGCAGGTCGCTCTCGGCGTCGGCGGTGCTGGCGTTCTGGCGCAGCGCTTCCAGGCGAATGCGGGTGAAGGCCTCGCCGGAGGCGTCGGCCTTGTAGCGACCGGGGTAGTCGTAGTGCTCGTA
The DNA here is from genome assembly GCF_019915905.1 of Halomonas sp. ANAO-440. NCBI lineage: Bacteria > Pseudomonadati > Pseudomonadota > Gammaproteobacteria > Oceanospirillales > Halomonadaceae > Halomonas > Halomonas sp. ANAO-440. The sequence continues at coordinate 2,439 of NZ_JAHXBV010000019.1, forward strand.
GTCGGTTCTTTGCGCATGTTCCTCAAGCCCGTCGGCCATATGGTCGTGCAACTGGGCCTCATGCATTTGGGAATAGGCAGGGTTCTTGAAGGAGTAGTCCTTGAGCACGGCCGAGGCCGGGGCAACCCGGGCGACCTGCTGCACCCTGCGCACATGGCGCTGGGGCGGCGTGCCGCCGGCACGGCCGTGGTAGCTGCGGCTGCCCAGGTGAGACAGCACCTGGGGCGCATCGGCGAAGACCAGACGGTGGCCGTCGTCGAACTCGTGGAAGTAGAACAAGCCCTCTTCGGCGGCCAGGCGCTGGACGAAGGCGAGATCGGTTTCGCGGTACTGGGTCAGGTACTCCCGGGACTCGGGCTCGCGGGTGGCGGCGAAGGCCACGTCGCTCAGGCCGTGCTCGTCGCACAGGGTGTTGAGCACGGTAAGCGGCGAGACTTGCTGGAAGATACGCGAGTTCTGGCGCAGCCCAAGGCGCCACAGCGCGGGGGAAATCACCACATGGTAGAAGGTACGGCGGTGGCCGCTATCGCCGCAGCCGAACTCGCTCACCACACCGTGAATACGGCGCAGCACCTCGCCATCCTGCCAGATCGTCAACGTGGCCTCGCGGTCGAGGATAGCGTCGGGACCCAGGTCGGGGTCGCGGCTGGCGAAGCGTACCGTCAGCTCGAAGGGCGCGGAGAGCTGCTCGCGGTGGGTGAACTCGATGACCGCCACGTCCTCGGCCCCGGCTAGGGTCAAGGTGAATTGCAATCCGCTTGCCTTGGCCATTACGCCTCCCTGCGTCTGGAGATACCACTGTTATACGTTTATTAGTCAATCGTGCGGAACGCGGAGAGCATACCAGTGACAAGAGCCGTTATCTGTGGGGCTTCGCCGACAGCAGTGTAGGAAATGGCTTACAAAATCGGTCGTAGCTGAGCTTGGCGTCGGCGGTCAAGGAATGAGGAGGTAGAAACGAAGAGCCCCCGAGCCAGGTAACTGACTCGGGGGCTAGAGAAAAGTTGGGCAAATTGCCTAGGTTATTGCAAAGCTCAGTCACGCGAGGCAGGAACATCTACACTGAATAATGCACCCCGAACCCACAACAACGATGCATGGGCACACCATGCGAGGGGGCCATATGGGCACCACTTCTGATATCCAGACCATCAAGGAAGGCATGCGCAAGACCTGGATGGCAGGCGATTTCGGTGAAGTCGCAAAATTCATCCAGCATCATGCCGATGACTTCATTTCCAGTTTGAACATCACGCCCGAGAAACGACTGCTCGATGTCGCCTGTGGTACGGGTAACCTGGCGATTCCGGCGGCCCGTGCCGGCGCGTCGGTGACGGGCATCGATATCGCTGACAACCTGATCGAACAAGCTCGCACCCGGGCACGAGCCGAAGGCTTGAACATTCACTTCGAGGTAGGCGATGCCGAGAGCCTCGCCCAGCCCGATGCCGCGTTCGAGTTCGTGGTGAGCATGTACGGGGCCATGTTTGCTCCGCGCCCCGAGCGTGCGGCGGCTGAAATGGTGCGGGTGTGCCGCCCCGGCGGCACCATCGCCATGGCCAACTGGATGCCGGATACCTTTATCGGCGACATGTTCAAGATCGTTGGTCGCCATGTGCCACCCCCGGCAGGGCTGCCCTCACCCGCACTCTGGGGCGACCCCGACACGGTACGCCAGCGCCTGAATGAAGGATTAAGTGACCTAAGCACTTCACCGGTCACCGTCACCTTGGAGTATCCGTTTGCGGTTCCCGAAGTGGTGGAGTTCCACAGAGTGTTCTTCGGCCCCATTGAACGCGCCTGGGCCAAGCTGGAGGAAGATGGGCGACAGGCACTGCGTCGTGATCTCGAGACGCACTGGGACCGGCACAACGAAGCCACCGACGGCAGCACCCGAGTCAAGGCACAGTACCTGAAGGTAGTCGCTATCCGGGCGGCGGCGTGACACGCGTCTGTTCGTCGGGCGGTACACGGATAAGCAGCGCGCTTTTCACTGCGCGATCACCGGGGGCGACTCCGTTGCAGGCCGCTCAGTGTCCGTAAATTTTCCCGTACATGGGAAGCCCTGGAGCGCCAGAAAGGGGTGCGGTTTCCACTGAAGCTGCTTCATCGATTCCAGGTCATCCGCGTTGGAAAAGCGGGGCATCCGTTCGATTGCCTCGAAGAAGTCGGGAGAAAAGATCAAACAGTAGCGGCCATTAGCCGGCAACCGATAGGAATGCATTAACTCGACGACCTTATCCTGCGAAAACCCGGCCAGCTCAAACATGGAATCATGATCGATCATTCCCACCCCAGCCGGTGCCCTTTCCCGGCTGGCCTCCTGGACGCATCGTGCGCGATCGTTCGCGTGACCTGCATAGAGCAATGTGCTGACGGAGACGACGTGTTCGCAAAGCTCCGGTCGTGCGGTACGTTGCGCTACGGTTGAGAAACAGTGCGAGCGAATTTTGTTTGCTCGCGTTCCTGGTGCATTTAGCGGGGCGACCGATACGCTATCGCGAGAGATTAGGTAACAGGGTTTTTCCGAAGCGATATGCTGGGCCAGATCCACATACTGATACTCCCTGGAATCAGGCTCCGGCGGAAAGACGACCCGCTCATCGGGATCACTGAACAACCCGCAGCCCGCCAGCAAAAAAACGCACACCAGGAATATGGTGGCAAGTAAACGCTTCATCAGGTGTTTATCCATTAACCGTCATAAATTGCAGCCTGTACAACTCCGGCCACATGCTGGCCAGCAATCAGGTCTATAGCGAGCCGCAGCGTTACTGTGACTGTCGAAGTCAAGAATGCTCAGGTAGACCGGCCTGGCCTGAAACGCGAAGCTCACGGTATCGCGGCAGTGAAGAGATCACCACAAGCGCTGCAAAGGGCTCACGAAGCGCAACGGATCACTTCGGTATCAGCTGATGTTACCCCCTTGGTCACGACGTGCTCTTGGTTGATCCTTGAGGAAATCGTCACCTGGGAACATCATCATGGACCATGCACCGCTACGGGTCGCCATCATCGGCGGCGGGGTCTCCGGCCTGTCGCTGGCCTATTACCTACAGAAGTTTGCCAGCGAGGCGGCCCAGCAGCTCGAGGTCACCGTTTTCGAGCGCAAGGCCACCCTTGGCGGTAACGCCGAGACGGTGTGGGTCGACCTGGGCTGTCGGCGCCATCCCGGAAAGCCCGACTCGCCCTACCGCCGCTGGGCCGACCTGGGGGTCAATGACGTCAACCTGGCCACCTACCACCGGCTGCGCACGATACTCGGCGAGATCGGCGAGCTGGAGCGCATGAAGCCCCTGGAGAACACCGAGAGCTATTTCAGCCGTGACGGGAGCATCGCCCTGACCGATGACAAGGACCTGTTCCGCGGCGTCAGCGACCCGAACCACGAGTTGAGCAAGGTCGATGGAGGCCAGCTGGCGCTGCTGATCCCTGTGGTCCACCAAAGCGCCATCGACCTGGTGGAGAATCGCCGCATTACGCCGCGTTATACGGTGGATGACTTCTTCGACGCCTGTATCGCCGCCCCCGCTGATATGCTGGCCGCGGCGGCGGAGCGTTTGAGCGTTACCATCGACTGGCAGGACCCCGAGCTTCCAGTGCGGCTGGAGCGTATCCGACAGACCATCTACTACCCCCGCATCTCGGCCATGTATTTCGCCGACGACCGCGGCCCGGGCGGTATGCCGCTCCAGGCCCCCTTCGAGTATTACCGCATTCAGGAGGGCGGCTCGCCCCCGGACCGCCGCTACTTCGAGCACGGTGCCCAGCACTGGCTGGAGGCCCTGGCCGCGCACATCACCAGCCCGAATACGCCGGGTCCCCGCGTTGAGATCCTGCGCGGCATCGAGGTAGAGGCAAGCCTCTCGACCCAGGGCGTGACGCTGACGGAGCGTGATCCCGGTGAACGCCGCTGGGAAGCCGACCTGCTGATCATGGCCACCCATGCCGAAGACGCCCTGCCGCTGCTGACGTTCGGCGACGGCCTGAGCGACACCCAGCGGGCGCTGCAGCATATCCTCGGCAAGGTGCGCTACACGCGCAGCTTCAGCGTCTGCCACACCGCCGCCGGCCGACTGCCGGCCAATCGCAACCTGTGGCGGACCTACAACATCGAGGTGCGCAACCCGGAAGACACCTTCTTCCCCTACCGTATCGACTACGTGGCGAACCGCCACCAGAACGATGCCGAGAACCCTGCCTACAATCAGGCCGGCCTGCCGCAGTTCTTCGTCTCCCTGGTGGACGATCTCAACCGGATTCCCCGCAGCGAGATGCTCGAGCGGCAATCCTCACCACTTGACGCACCCGCAACGCTGGCGGCCACCGCCCCCGGCGAGGCAGGCTACCGCGACCGGCTGCCGCCATTGAGCAGCGCCATAGAGGCCAAGGCCTGGACCCTGTTCAAGCACAACGTGCTGGATGCCGAGTGCCTGGAGGCGCAAACGGAGATCGAGCGCTATAACCAGACCACCGCCCGGCGGCGCTTCGAGGGTCATCAGGATGGTTGCCCATTGCTGTTTGCCGGCGGTTGGACTCGCGGTGCCGGCCTGCAGGAGCAGTGCCTGGAGCAATCGGCGCACCTCGTCGCCCTGCTGCTGGCGGCACCTGAGCGTCGTACCGATCCCCTGCGGCTAGCACCGCCTGGCAGCAAGGCAAGGCAGTGTCATCAGCAGGCCAGCGGCTTCGCCACGGTGCCAGCACGCTCGTAAGGCTTCCAGGGCGCTCTCCTCGCTGCTCTTCTCACCGCTGTTCTGGCCGATTTCCAGCCAGTCGGCGTGAGCCTCGATCAAGGCCCGGTGGTGCTCGCCCCAGGCACAGGGTCGCCAAGCGTACTTCGGGCTCCTCTTCCAGCAGCGCCCGGGTGCCCAGCACCCAAGGGCCGATAAAGGCCTTCAGCCCATTCTGTTCGACCAACTGCCAGGCGCGCTCGATGCTGGCTCGCGCCTCGGCCAGCCGCCCGGTGATCAGCTCGACCCGGGCACGTGCATGCTCAGTTTCGCAATAAAAAATGGAGTCAAAAGCTATGAAGTAATAGTAAATGAACAAATGAACAAATGAACAAATGAACAAATGAACAAATACTTATGTTAGTCGACTGGGAAATAAAGGTGTTATCGTCAGGAAAGGGAAATTTAAAAGAAACAATATATTACGACCTACTCCCATCCACAACAGCATACTACGAAACAATAGCCACTAAATACTATGGCAAGTCAAACGACATATATTTAAGTTTCGGATAACAGGTTCATAGCTAAGGCTTTGGCAATCAGCTGCTTTGCATTGGCCACGTCAAGTTTCTTAGCCATATTATTCATGTGAAACTTTATAGTTCTTTCAGTTATTCCAAGTATTGCAGCAGTTTCCCAATACGTTTTTCCTTGCGAGACCCAGAAAAGACACTCTTTTTCACGCTCGCTAAAGTTGATGCCATTAAGCGGCTTCGTGTCTTGGGAAAAATAATTATGGGCCATAATCGAAAGCAACCTTAACAAGTAACAATTGTGCAAGATCCGAGATTCAAAGGTGGCATCGTTAAGGTCTGTGGAAAAATGGAGTGAGCCAAAGCTACATCCTGGATCATGCATGGGGATAGAATACCCTTTACCGATCCCATAGTCGTGGGCAAGATCAAATATATCAGACTCCTTTTTTATTTTTGTTGGTATATCCGTCCAGAAAAATGGCAAAGAGGATCGTGATGAAAGCAGCATGACCGGATCAGTTCGATAAAATTTATTACTTTTATAAATGCGCACCCAGCTGTCATCATAATTCCCTAAAATATAAACATCGCTTACTTGACCAGGAGATAGTGGTGTATAAACATATGCATACCTCTCTATGCCACAGCTCAGCAGCGACTCTTCGAAGCATGCAACAAATTCAGCCTTACTGGTTACTTCCTTCAACTGTTTTTCAATATCACCGATCATACATACGCCCCCTCTTTTAGGCAAGCATATCACCTTTATGACTTTATAGTAGAATAACTTACAGTGATACTGGGGCACGTTAGGGCCATAAATATCCCAATTAATATTCGGCTGTACTTTAGGACAGTTCCCTAATCATGCCAACCATGATATAAATAAAGTGCTCATATCGCAGTAGTTACAGTTCAAGCTAACACTATCGACCCAAAAAGGAGAGGTCATCATGGATGCCAAAGTAAAAGACATCCAGCGTCTTGCAGACAGTTTTTCAGGAAATAAGCCACCGCAACTAACTGTGGAAGAACTCAATGACGTTATAAAAGCCTTGAGAGTCTTCGCTGAGCATGGAAAAGAAACATCTTATCCAACACTTCATACTTTGGCTTAAATTATGGATATCCAACTCGAGGTACTAACGGTGGTTTTTTCTGCGTTTTTCATCGCGGGCATAGTAAAGGGGGTGGTAGGCCTTGGCTTACCGCCTCTTGTTCTTGGTATCATAACTGCCACAATGGGGTTACACGCTGCAATGGCTCTTGTCGCCTTGCCAGCTTTGCTAACGAATCTTGTTCAAGGATTGAACGGGCCCTATCTAAAAGCATTAACAACCAACCACGTTGTCTTTTTTTTTACCGCAACGACTAGTGTTTTCTTAGGCAGTTGGGTTTCGACAAGCATCGGTGGTGATATCCCCTCGATTATCTTGGGGGCAGTGCTTGTAGCATACGCTGTGTCAGGTCTTTTCAAACTGCGTATAAATCTGCGCGAGGCCCATGAGCCTATCGCAGGCATTACTGCTGGTACGTGTAATGGCATCCTGACAGGTATCACTGGTTCTTCCGCAGTGCCCGGTGTATTTTATTTACAATCTATTGGCCTTAACAGGGATCAGCTTATCCAATCAATGGGCATTCTGTTTTCTCTTTCCGCAATTACCTTGGCTATGACCCTGTACTGGCGAGGTTATCTAAATTTCAATCTCGGCATTTTATCAATTCTTTCTCTTATTCCTGCTTTTTTTGGAATGGCTGTCGGATCCGCTATTCGTAAGAGAATGCCAGCGGCAGCATTCTTGCCAGTATTCTTTATTTCTCTTTTACTTTTAGGTGTGTATATAGTTGTATCAAAACTGTAGCTGCTGTTTCGATATGGAGTGATGTGATGAGTTTGCCTTGGAAGTTGTTATATGAGCTAGAGCGGAAAGGTGCTGAAAACGATTTTGCGACAGAAAACAAACAAGAGAAATATTTAAATATTTCAAGAGAAACTGGCGAGTTCCTCTCGCTATTTTTAAAAGCTGTACGCGCCAAGAAAGTCCTAGAGTTTGGTACATCTAACGGTTATTCTACAATTTGGCTCGCGCTGGGGCTTCCTAACGATGGCAGGTTAGTCACGATTGAAAATAGCTATGCCAAAATACAAGAAGCTAAGAAAAATTTTGAAGCAGCAAGTGTAAACGATAAGATATCTATTCTAGAAATAAATTTTGAAGATTACTTAAAAAAACGAACGATATCTTTGATTTTATTTTCCTCGACGGTGATCGCAGCCTGTACTACCCCAACGTTAACTATATTCTTCGCCTCCTTTCCCCAGGGGGAGTTATTATTTGTGACAATGCTATATCGCACAAGTCAGAGCTTATGAACTTTATGTCTTACTTTACAAATCAAGAATCTTTTTCAACCACGCTTCTACCTATAGGCAAAGGTGAATATGTCGTGTATAAACCTTCGTAACGGGGACCACTACTCCCTTACTCCGCTCAGAAACTCGAGCTGCGCAGGCTGCGTGAACATGGGAAGGCGCCGAGAGGCGTTGACCATAGAGGCCAAGGCACCCGGCGAGGCAGGCTACCGCGACCGGCTGCCGCCATTGAGCAGCGCCGTGGAGGCCAAGGCCTGGACCCTGTTCAAGCACAACGTGCTGGATGCCAACTGCCTGGAGGCGCAAACGGAGATCGAGCGCTATAACCAGACCACCGCCCGGCGGCGCTTCGAGGGTCATCAGGATGGTTGCCCATTGCTGTTTGCCGGCGGTTGGACTCGCGGTGCCGGCCTGCAGGAACAGTGCCTGGAACAATCGGCGCATCTCGTCGCCCTGCTGCTGGCGGCACCGGAGCGTCGTACTGATCCCCTGCGGCTAGCACCGCCTGGCAGCAAGGCAAGGCAGTGTCATCAGCAGGCCAGCGGCTTCGCCACGGTGCCAGCACGCCCGTAAGGCCTCCAGGGCGCTCTCCTCGCTGCTCTTCTCACCGCTGTTCTGGCCGCTTTCCAGCCAATCGGCGTGAGCCTCGATCAGAGCGCGGTGGTGCTCGCCCCAGGCACAGGGCTCCGCCGCCATCAGCTGGGTCAGCCGCCGGGCATAGTGACGCGCCGCGTCGGGGCGCTGGTCGAGCAGGCTGACCTCCGCCGCCGCGATCAGGAAGCGATAGCCGTTGTGCCCCACGCAGCCGGCGTCCAGCAGCGCTTCGCCTTGTTTCAGAGTCGCCAAGCGAACCTCGGGATCCTCTTCCAGCAGCGCCCGGGTGCCCAGCACCCAGGGGCCGATAAAGGCCTTCAGCCCATTCTGTTCGACCAACTGCCAGGCGCGCCCAATGCTGGCTCGCGCCTCTTCCAGTCGCCCGGTGATCAGCTCGACCCGGGCACGGCTCTCCAGCAGGAAGGCTTCGAAACGGCCCGAGCCCAGGCCACGAGCCACCGCCAATGCCTGTTCCACCTGCTCGTCCGCCGCCTGGGGATCGCCCTGGGAGATCAGAATCCACCCCGCCGTCAGCCGTGCCACTACCTCGGCACGCCGGTTGCCGACACGCTTGCCCAGCTCAGCGGCATCGAAACAGTCGGCGAGGGCCTGGTCAGTCTCGTTGGCGTAGATGCGCGCCGTACCCAGCATGAACAGATTGGAGGCCTCCAGGTCGGCGTGGCCATGGGTTCGGCAGAGCGTAACGCAGTGGTCGAACAGCTCGAGGGTGCTGCGCATCTGCCCCTCCGCATAGTGCGCATCGCCGAGCCCGCTCAGGGCCTGGATCTCGGTGCGCACGTCGCCGCCACGGCGGGCCTGCTCCAGGGCGCGGGTGTGATAGGCCCGGCTGGTGGCGAAATTGCCCCGGGGGAAATAGAGGTTGCCCTTGAGATAGAGCGCCTCGGCCAGGGGCAAGGGGTCCTCCAGCGCCTCGGCCTGGGGCAGCAGGACATCGAGTATCGCCTCCTCCGCCTCCAGCGCATCGAGCATGTTCAGCACCCGGGCCAGCCAGAGATCGGCGGTAATGCGGTGGCACTCCTCCCGGGCGAACGCACGCGCCGCCTCGAAGTGCTCCCGCGCCGCCTGGACCTGCCCGGTGGCCATCGCCACCTGGCCCTGCAGCAGCATCAGCCGATAATCATCCTTCGGCGCATAGTCGATGGAGCGACACTGCTTCAGCAGCGCCAGGGCTTCCTCGTGGCGGTAGCGGGCCATTTCTGCCGCCACCGCCTGCAAGAAGGCACTCGGCGCCTCCAGCGAGCGCGCCCGGTGCAGGTGGCGCGCCCGCAGCCCCGGTTCCGCCTCGCCGTAGAGTTCGGCCAGGCGCAGGTGCAGGCGGTCGCGCTGAATCTTGGGAATGCCTTCGTAGATCCCTTGCAGGATCAGGTCATGCACGAAGCGGTAGCTGCCCTCTTCCAGCGGGCGAACCAGGCTGTAGCGCTGGGGAAGTTCGGGCTGGTAATCGGCCTGCCCCAGCACCTCCTGGAGCGACGCCAGGGAGAAGCGCTGACCCATCACGGCGGCGATGCACATGGCCCGGCGATCCAGGTCGGTGAGCTGGTCCAGTTTGGTTTGTACCAGATTGGCGAGGCTGGCCGGCAAGCTGCGGTGAGGATGGAACAGCAGCAGCTGAGTCAGGAACAGCGGGTTGCCCTGGGCCTGGGTCACGCAGCGGGCGGCGTGCTCGGCGGGCACCGTGCCGAAGCTAGCCACCAGGGCCTCGGCCTCCTGGGCGCGCAGCGGCGGCAGCTCGATCAGGGTGAGCGGCAGCTCGGGTAACTGCGGCCGCAGGCGGGTCTCCAGCGGGTCCTGCTCCAGGCGCGAGGTAAACAGCCAGATCACCGGCGCCTCCTGGGTCTCCTGCAGCAGCCCGGTGAGAGTGGCCAACAGCGCCTCGTCGGCCCAGTGCAGGTCCTCCACCACCAGCAGTTGAGGGCGATGGATGGAGCGCGCCAGGAGCACGTCGCGCAGCGCCTGTACCAGGCGCTGGCTGCGAGTCGCGGGAGTCATGGCCGCATAGAGAGACTGCGCCTCCTCCGGCTGGGGCAACCCCAGCAGCGGACGCAGCAGCATGGCATGATCCACCGGCAGGCGCAGCGCCGAGAGGCGGGCGAGCAGTTGTGCCTCATCTAGCACCTCCCCCTGCCCCTCACCCTCCACCTCCCCCTGCACCTCACCGGAAGCTTGCAGCAGCGAGCGCGTGAGCTGCATCAGCGGGCCTTCATCGGCGCGGGTACCGAAGTCCAGCACCTCAGCCTGGTGATGATCGGCATGGGCCGCGGCCATCTCGGCAAACTCCGCGCTGAGGCGGGTCTTGCCGATACCCGCCACCCCGCGGATATAGACCAGATGCCCGGCCTGGTAGGCCCGGGTACTCTCCAGGATGGCTTGCAGCTGCCCCAGCTCCACCCGGCGCCCCACCAGATCGAAGCGGGCCTCGTGCGCCTCGCCCCGGGGATGGCGATAGCGCAGCCACTCCCCGCCTTCATCGTCGAAGACGAAACGCTCCGCCAACTGCACCGCCACCCCACGCTCGACCCAGATACCGGTTGGGTCCTTCGCTATCGCAGGGGGCGCAGCAGCCGGCCAGTGGCCGGCCTGAAGGTAAACGCTACTGGCCACCCCCTGTTCCACCAGGGTGGCGGCACACAGCAAGCCACGCTGCGCATCGCTACGGTACGCCCGGGGCAACCCGAACAGCGCCGTGCCCCCTTCCGCCAGGCTACCGCCGAAATGCTGGACACAGCTCGCCAGGGCCGACTTGTCGGCCGCCATGACATGCAGCTGGATCAGCACGCGGGCGCTCTCCATCTCCTCCACCTCGGCGGCGGACACGGCGGAAGCCTCCTCGGCCTCCACCGACAGCGCCTCCACCTCAACGCCGTAGATCTCAGCAAGGTGGCGGGCGGTACGATAGAGCACCGCCTTGCCACTCTCGGCCCGCTTGATGGAAGCGATAGAGACGCACAAACGCCGATCAAAACAGTACTCGGCCAGCGCCTCCTGACTCAGGCCCAGCCGTTTGCGATGCTGCTTCAAGCGCTCACGATCCAGCCGCAAGCGCCCATCTTGGGGGATGATCACTGTTGATGCTTTCTCCTGCGTTTATGGAGAGTGTGAGGGGGTTGGCTTATTACGCCCGACATCTCCGGTGGCAAAGCCGGAGCGAAGCGGAGGGTTCGCCATCCGGTGCATGGCCTGGTTAGGGAGCTTACCATCCATGGTCCATATTTTGCTGGATGCTGAGATATTCCGAGATGCCAGCAGATGCGCCTTCTAATATGATAGCCATAGCACCGATAACCTCTGATAGATTGCGGAGATTCAGGCGAGGTATCTCAAGTTTCATGGATTTGTTCCCAGATAAGTCTTTGGGATATCTGAACGAAGTTGAGCGCGGGTCCGCATTTTCAAATTCAGCTATCAGCTTGCCCACAATTCTCAAATGCTCCTGATTCCCCTCCGGCCATACCTCCAGCAGGATTTCTCGAGTCGGTTGCCATAGCTTAGACAGGCGGTGCTCCGCTCCGGCCTCGTGGTGTTTATCAAGAAGACGGCGACCATCCTCAAGTAGCGACTTAAGCCTTAACTCCAAATATTGGCGGTAGAGAAAGACGATGGGAAAAACTAGGGAGTCGGCGGTTCCATTTCGGTTGCTAACGCTCTCGACCAGTGAGTCAGCCGCTTCTTTATAGCCAATTATGAAGAGCTCGGAAGCATCGTGGTACCAGTCCAGACACGCATTCATCCACCAATCATCCGCCTCGGAAAACAGCTTGTCTTCAACATGAGGGAGTCGAACCTTGCCCGTTATCAAGTCCCGAAAATCGTCTGCCATGATTTACTCCCTAACGACTAGCGTGAGCAGCCGCGTCTTCGCGGTCCGCTCCACGCTCTAGCTATGCCGCCCCGCTCGACGCAGCACATAGCTTACTGGTCTGGCCAGTCCTCCGGAACTAGCGCGGGTGGTTTTGTCCAAGACTCTTCAATCAACGCGTCTTGGAACCACTGCTCACGAAGATTGGCGTGTTCGGTGACGATCAACTGGAAACCGGGGACGTCCACTTGGGTGAACTTCAGCAACAATTCGAATAGTCGGCGCACCGCAGTGAGGTCGGCGTCAGCTTCGGTCTTCTGGATTGAGCCGTCGGCATCCCTGTAGACCTGCTCGGACGGGAAATAGACCTGGGTCGGCTGGTCGATCAGCAGGAAGCGCGGAATCGGGCGTTTGTTCTGGGCAGCGAACAGGTGCAGGGCGAGCAGTGCCGACAGGTGGTAAGCCAGATGGTTCTCGCCGCCACCGGTCCGGCCCATCGGGACCGGACGTTCAGGGCGATCGAAGATGATCGTCAACTGTGGCAGGTTGAGCCGCGCCGGATAGGGACTGAATTCAGCATTGAACTTTTGAATGTACCGCGACACTTGTGCGGAGATGTTATTGAGAATCGAGGTCAGGCGTTCGTTGCTGTCGTCTACGCCAATCTGTTCCTCAAGGTGCTTCACCTTGGAGCTGAGGCGGCGATTTTCCGCTTCCAGTCTGGCGAAATCCTCGTTCGGGAGGAGCGTTTCGAGGAACAGGCTGATGCGGCCGACCACTCGCGCGGCCGCGTTGTTGCGGGTGCCCATTTGGGCGATGACCTCGTTGGCCGCGATCGCCGCGGATAGCTCCGCATCCTTCTGCTTGATGGCGAGCGCGATCTCGTCCATCTTGCCGGCCAATTCGGCCAAGTAGGCATCGAGCTTGGGACGCTGGCCAGTCGCGATGCACAGCTCCTTGTCGAGCGATTCCAACTCCTTGAGCAGGACGGCGGCGACGGGGGATTCCAGCGCCAGGTTTCGCTCGCTGAACGGCCATTGCCACTCCCCGGTCTCCGGGTTTCTAGGCAATGCCTTGATCGAGGTCAGGCGATCCACCTGTTCGGCTGCCTCGCTTTCGTAGCCGCCTGCGCGCTTGGCGAACAACCGCGCTGCGTCGATCCTGGCTTGGGCGTCGCGGCGCTCCTGTCGCAACTGCCCCAATTCATCCTCTAGCTGCGAAATTCGGCTGCCGTCGTCGTCGGGGACGGTTTCCGGTTGCCATAACAATGCCGCCCTCAATGCATCGATGATTCCGTCGGCATTGGGATTGCCGTTGACGTTGCCGATGACGCCGACGGTTCTTGCTTCCGAGTAAAGGCCGATGGCCTTCTCGTGCGACGTGTCGACGACGTTACGCGCCTGTTCCAGCTGCTTAGTGTTGATCTTCAGATCCCGCTGCGCCGTGCGCAGCTTAGATTCCAGTTCATAGCGGTCGTGCGAGGAGACACCGAGCAGGAGCGGCAGCGTGTCGCGGATCGCCTGCGGCTGGAACTGCTCGTTCTGGCGGTAGAAGAGCTGGTCCTTGTTGGCGACCAGTCCCTGCTTCTGGAACAGGTAGTAGAACGTGTGCTTTACGTTCGCGTCGTAGCTGTCGCGACTGTGTTGGAGCGCGACATCGGTGCGGTTCTCAGGAATTCCGAGGAGGCGCGACAGCAGCTCGACGATACTGTTGTCATCGGTGTTGGCCACCAGTTCCTTGGCCTCTGGCGCCTGCAACTGCGTGCCCCGTCGCAGCATCGCTGTGCTGCAGCTGGCGCCACCGCTGGGCGGGGTCGGCTTGGCGACCAGTACCTGCTCGTTCTCGAACTGGTAGATCACGGCGAACCATACCACCTTGTCGCGGATGACCCCTTCGGGGACGTTGAACGAGGAACGTCCCATGCAGTATTCGATGATCTCGGAGAGGGCGGACTTGCCGGTAGAGGAGCGTCCGGTGATGACGTTGAGCCCGTCCACCTTGAATCGGAGATCCCGACGTTGGCCGTCCCGGCTGTAGATGTGGATGGAGCTGATCTTCATGGACGAATCCCGAAAGTCGTGTAAATGGTTGCCCTGTCGGCGATGCGTGCAAACTCCCTTCCGACGATGCGCGCCACTTTCTGGCAGGAGACGGTCTCGTCGGTTCCGTTGACGGCCTTGCGCACCGTCTTGGGCACGGTCTGAATGCGGCCGTTGTCGGCAATGGAGATGCATCCCCTTTCCATCAGCAGACCGAACCCCTCGAAGGCATAAGGCAGCATTTGGGTGACCCGGTCCGCGAAACCGACCATGACCTGCTGGTTCTTCTCCGTGGTCTTGAGCAGGTAGCTGCGCGGACTGCTAGCGATCACCTCACGCGAGTCCTTGTGCAGACACAAGGGCAGCACGAGCAGCGACAGCGAGAAAGGCATGCCGCGCGCGTCTTCTTCCTCGTAGGCGTACAGGGCCCGGAACAAGATCAGACCGCAGAACGCGGGATTGAACAGGTTGCGAATCTCGAATGGGCGCTGATCCCATCGCTTCATGAGGCCACCCCCAGCACCTTGCCGAGACGGTCGAAGAATCTAGGATGCCAGTGGACTCTCGGCTCGGGCCTAGCATCGGCCAGGATGTGGAAGCTGCCGCGAAGGACAAATGGCTCCGTCACCCGCGCCCGGATGCGCAGAGATTCAATCTTCCCGGTGTCGAACTCTGCCCAGTTGTAGAGAGTCGCACCGGCTTCGCGAAGCGCGTCCTCGGCACTGTCGTCCTTCAGCTTTTCGAAGATGACATCCTTGTAGCGGTTCCACTCGTCGGCGAGACGGTCTTCATACTCCTCGACCTCGCCTGATACCAGCAGGTTCTCACGCGCCCAAGCCGATCGCTGCTGGAACGCCCTGTAATAGTCCAGGATCGCACTCCGGATCCGGCTTGAGGAAAGGCCAATCTCGCGCAGCTGCGCCACGAACAAGCGCGGATCGGTCTCGGTGTCGATCTCGTCGTTGGGTACCTTTCCTCGGAAGGTGATAGGGAGGTTGTCCGCCTTGTATTCCTCGGCGAAGTTGGAGAGTTTGTCCGAGACTTCGTAACCGAAAATTCCTTCCGTGCTGGCCCCGGTCAGCTGCCTAATGACGGCATCGGTCCACCAGCCTTCCAACCGCTCGAAGACGAAATCGCGGTGCTCGCGGCGGATGCTGCGCATGTGCTTGTCCCGGATTGTCGCTGGGATGTCGCCGATGCGTGGGCTGTTGTCGAGGATCAGGATACGTTCGAGAAAATCTTGCTTCTCGGTATCGCTGAGTTCGTTGAACGCCGTGGCGATCGGGCCGATGAGCTTTGACGTTGACTTGTCGAGAGTCGTACGGGCCAACTCCGTCAGCGTAGGCGCATCGCCGAAAGCGGCGGCTTGGTCAGGGAGAAGTCTGGCGAGGAACGAGGCGGCCGATACCGTGCCGGTAGTGAACAGGAAGAACCTCAGGTTCGAAGCGGTACGGCCGTCGCGTTTGTACCGCGCCAGCCAGATATTGACGGACTTCCAGAAGTCGGCCGACAGGTCGGTCAGCCTGTCGCCGACCGCCTTGTGCTTGAGCGAGGCAAGGGTTTTGTTGCCTCCGCTGTCGACGAAGTCGAGATCGTCGTCCTTTTCGAGGAGGACGGCGGTGTCCTCTGGTAGCTGCAACAGATGCAGCAGGGCGAGACGCGCCTGGTAGATATATCCCAGACCCTGTTCGCCTGCTGAGTATTTGTCGGTCGTTGGGGCTGTCATCGGTCGAATCGTTACCTACTCGCTGTTACCAGATGTTTTACGGTTACTCAGCTCATATTCCGGGGACACCATCCGCTATAACTCCGACCCATGCGGGGTCATCCACGCGCCTTCCGTGGCATAACGTCAGTCGTAACCGGCACATTTGCAGTCAGCGTTGCGAACGAAAAATGCATCCGAGTTTACGGCATTGTTAGGCATTTGCATTACGGCTTCTGAGCCAATGCTCAACTTCGAATACATGGCTGCTAAATTTAACGAGCGCCTTATACCAATCAACGATTAACTGAGAAGAGCTAGAGAGCTCTTCCTGATGTTTTCGATTTACATCGTTCTGCTTTTGACGAATCAGATCATAGTCGGGTTTATCTTTCCCCGCATCTGGCATCGCCTTATAATCGAATGCCTGCTGCTGACTCTCGACTAGTTCCTTGTGTATTTTCCCTAGCTTTGTTGATATGTCGTGAACTATTCCATTTCGGGATTCACGGAACGAGTATATTTTTTCGGCCATATCTGGTAGCGGCGTCACAGCACTAACAATGTTTTTCTTGACCTGTTCTTGTTGGCAACGATCTCGCGCCTCGATAAATGGCGTTGCATACCAACCATTCTTTCGACCTTTGTGCTTATATGAATCTGACGTTTCATCGAAGAATGCGACTACAAAATACTCCCTTATCCGATCTGAAGCCATATTAAGCTGTAGAATCGAGTCTGTATGATGAAGCCAAAAATAGTGATTATCATCCAATGGCTTTTGTATCGCAATAGTCTCGTGCAAAAGACATAGACCAATCGATAATCGTGATGCGCGCATCAAGCCTTCGAAGTCACTTCCTGAAACGATAAGGAGTTTTTCTTTTTCTGTAGGCCGGTGTCTCACCGGGTCATTACCAAACAAATAGTCCCACTCGGTTTCCACAGGTGGCTTATCTGCCACAAGGCATGACCAATATACTCAGGGTCTTCGGTATCTTCTGACTTCCAACCATAATTACCAATATCGTAGATTCCCTTCGACAAGAGTAAGCTGCCGGCTTCTTGGTCGAGGTATTCAACAAGCTTTTCGGTCGTAACGAATTTCTGCACGGACATGGCTAACCTGCTTTATGTTTATGCTTACCGCCTAGCACAGCGGCGACTGAAAGCCGTCCGGTGGCCATAGGCCACGTACTGATGCGCCTTGTTAGATGCCCTTGCCGATGTCCGCAAGCAGTTTCGGAATATCTTCATAGTCTTCGTACCAGATGATATTCACGCCGAGTTCTTTCATCACTTCTTCATTGAGGCTGTGATGCCGACCCAAGAAAGTTCGAACCAAAGACACCGGGGCTCGAACGATAGGCTTCCCTTTTTCTTTGGAGAATGACTCGTAGTCGACCCGCTTTAAAAATGCAAAGTGCTTTGGCTTGTCTATAGACTTAGACGAGATTTCTAGGAGCCTTCGAAGGTTGGGATCTGTGAGTGACAGACCAACCATTAGACAAGCATTCTCCTTCAGGCTGTTGAGCTGTATGAGATTAGACCAGTGATAAGCTTCACCGTAGATTTGGTGGTAACCCTCTTCAGAAAAAACAAGCGTGGCCTTTTCGATATTGGGATACTTATCTCGATCTTGCGGAAGAAAACCATGCACATGATAGACAGGGAGTTCCTCCGGGCCAGCCAAGTCTATCTCTTCAAAAATGCTTCTAAATGCTAGCTGACGGTTCTCCAACTCTCGTTCTATCAGATCGTCGAAATTGTATGTAAGGACCGACTTTATCTTAGCGCCCGTCCTGCTAGGCGTGCATAGAGATGCGATCGACTTAATCAGCGGTGAACTCAACGAAAATCTTTGGTCCCTAAGTCCATAAAGCTGCTCGGTAACCGATCGAATGAACTCGATTTGTTCAGAGCCAGATCCTGCGGACAATCCTCGGCGTAAATATCGGGCAAGCATGAGCGCAGATGGGCCATCCACCTGCCTTAAGCGCTTCACGATGCTCGAAATCTGCTCGTTATCAATCTTCTTCTCAGCGATTCCACCTTCAGTCAACATGGAAACGAATAGCGAATTGAGCAGCGTGTCCCAGTCCGGCAGCCCTGCGCTGCTTGACACTCCTGCGCCGAGAAGCATTGAAAACCTTCCTGAACGATAATGCTCACAGACTTCCGCTAACACATCTGTGCGTTTTTCCTTCCAATTTTCGGGGCTTTTGGAAATAGCTCTTTGAAACCGAATCGAGAACATATTCTTGGACAGGGCGGCGGCGGTCTCACTGTGTTTATTAAGGAGAGCCTGCACCTCCTCTGCCCCCCAAAAGAATACACGCCCGTCTGACCGAGCCTTCAAATGCTGGACATACTTCGAGCTCTTTGCCATTTCTCGGAAGGAGACGATGAGAAGTTTTTCATCATCATTGCTTCGTAGAGATTCGTGACGGTGGATTTCAGAATCCAGTCTTTTGGGTGATAGTACCTGAACAATCTCAATTGCAAGTGGGCCGGGCACATCGGCAATACCATTTGGTGCAAATGCGTCATACCGAGAATGAGAGCGCCGATCTTCTAGTTGCAGAGGCCTGTTTTGACTGTCCGCTTCAAGCTTCAACAATTGAAGGAGGAAGGATTCAAGAAGGTAATAGCCGCCAGAACCATAGTCAGCCAATCGCTTTTCTATTTCAGAAATTCTCATATGAAGCTTCCCATTGGGCCTCTAACGCCCGCATTTGCGGCTGGTTTGGAGCGCAGCGGAAAACCAGTCCGACAACATGCGTTTGTTAAGCAGAACTTTGGTCAATATCTTCACCAAATCTTTCATGCATTTTTTCTATAACAAATTCGTGTAGATTTGGCTCAGCACCATTTAAAAACTCAAGATCAATATCTAGCAACTCGGTATCTTTTAGCTGCTTATGGCTGGGAACATTCCCGTTTCTCGGGTTTGCGTAAGTTGCTTTCAAGAGGATCCACTGACCATCAGTTTTTATCCACAAATCCTCGAGGTCTCTAACCCTTGAGTCAAACCAAAACCTTAACCAATCTCTGCGAAGGTATCGCTTTTTATTTCTAACTGGCGGAAACTCCTTTAATACTAAAAAAATATATGGAATTTGGTTTTCTTCGATATGGCGATAGCTCCATATTTTTTTGCGGTCAGCAAACTCTATAAGCCTTATAAAATCAAAAATGTCGATAACTTTTACGTACTTTTTAATTAGAGCATAATGTAGCTTCCAGTTCTTCAAAAAGGATGCTCTAAGAGACTGGGATCTAACTGGATCTTCTTCTACTGGCGGAAGTATCACATAAGGCTTTTCCGCAGATTCTTTTAACGGACAGAATTGATCACGATTAGGTTGATGACTAAAAATTCCGTCTACAACTGGATTAGCTTCGCCCTTCGTATGCATATCGCCCCCACATGCAGGGCATTTAGCTGATGGTCTGATTCTTTCATTTCCCTTCCCATCAAGTTTCTTTCCAAACTCGTTGATATACCCTTCAACGGTAACCCTTTTGGCCTCATGAGGGTGCATAGCCGTTTTCATCGCTAAAGACTGACTCCTGTATTGCTGAACGCCGCGCTCTGCGGAAATTTAGGAGCGCCAGCGAGTAAATTTTCCGTAGCAGCGCCTTGTTAGATGATTAGTTAAACTCAAGCACTTTTACAACTTCGCGTTCTAATCGCTCCTTGATATCTTCGAGGGTGCCTTTTGTAAGGGCATTTACATTGTATTGATAAAAGTGCCTTTTCACTACTTCATGGCTTCTATTCACTTTTTCTAGCCCAACCATTGAATATTCTGCAGAAAGCTTTGCTTCGTCATGACCAGTGTGAATCGCTATGCTTTTTGAGATTGCCTCTATGCTGCCGGCAAGCTGGACAAGACCATGTTTATTCAATGAATTCCATGCGTAATAAGGAGAGTGCCTGATAGTAGAAACAAGCGCAGCCATGTACATCGCCAACTTATTGTGTTCAATCTCAGTTTTATCTGTAGTTATGCCTTGTAGGTCATGAAAAAGATACCATTTAAATTCATCTACTATGCTAAAATCGAGCGGGTTTGTTATTGGCGAAAAAATATCATTGTATATTCGAGTTGAAACTACAGGAGAATCAACTTTACCCGGAAAATCTTTGTGAAAATGATGAATAGCATCTGCATCGCTAAACACTCTACAACCTTTCCCCCGAGCTTCATGCTTTGCTGCGCGCGTTACGGCATCGCCAAGAATAAATGAACCAAAAGATTCCTTGTCATTTGTTGGTATTATGACTTCGCCGTAACTTAAGCCACCTCGGCATAACACGCCAGAAATTGTTAACTCCCACATCAGTCGTGAAGAGGCTAATAGGAGTTCACGGCTACTCTCAGACCAAACAAAAGCACAATCTGAGAGCTGCGATATTTTCACATCATATTTGAAATGAACGTTACGGAGAACCTCCCTAAATCGTTTAAGAGTCCACGCTGCAATAATTTGATTAGGACTTGAAAGAGCTTTGCTTCCATTTATTTCTACTTCATAGATAGAAGTATCAAATTTTTCATTAATTCCATTTAAATCTATTTTACCTTCAGTAAGTGCGCTCATTCCCAGTATATCAATAAAAAATACTGCGGCTTCTTTCGTTTCAAACTTCATTAATGGTTATCCCTCTCCACCTTTGGTTTTCATCTAACGCCCGGCTCTGCGGCTGGGGAAAGTGGAGGCGAAGCCGGAGCTTTTCCCAGTCCGACAGCAGCCGCTTGTTAGCACTTTTCTGCTACTCAAACAAAGATGACGAAACATAACCAAATAGGTACTTGCTAGCATCATCAAAATTGGAAAATGACTTGCATTCACTACTTTGCTTTCTATTGTTCTTTTTGACTTCGACATTAAAGGATGACCTTGTTGGAGCGAGAGCAATAGAGTAGGAGGCGTTAGTGCGTGTGCAAACACCTTCAAACGAGCTTTGACCTGTTGGAACCCAATCTATTTTTGGAGATAGCCGCCCTATAGCTTGCCTAAACTCTGCTGCGCTATGATACCTTTGAGCGGGATTAGATGCACAAGCCTTATTGATAATCCTTTTTAGCTTCAATGGCATAAAGGGCGCAAAACCCAGCGAATTTACGAGCTGTCCTGAGTGTATGAGCGACATTGGATCTGGAAAGTGTCGAATTGCGCCATCCCAATCACTTATATAATTACATGCTCTAAACAAAGTTATACCAACTGCGAACACATCCGTTAGCTCAGTTGTATTTCGGTTTACAAAATATTCAGGGGGAAGATGCGTTATATAGCCTTGGGGCGAGCCTGCCGCCTGCAATCCAAGAACCGTGGCCAATCCAAAATCAGATAACTTAGCACCAAAATCACACAGCATAATATTTGCTGGCTTTACGTCACGATGAAGTATTCCATTAATATGTGCATGTTCTAGTGCAAACAGACAATCAACAATTAGTCTCAAAGTTGTGTGTATAGATACCGAATTGTTTTTTATGGCATCTTCAAAACTTCCTTGAGGCAAATATTCCATGTCAATAATCACATGAGGTGATGAATTGATATCATAAATATTTGCTTCGTTTATGTGGACAATATTTTTATGCATGCATTTGTGAAGAATCTGAGCTTCTTCAAGTTTTTTTATCGCATCATTCGCATCAGGAGCATCTAGAATTTTCATTGCTTTCTGTGTATCTAGAGCATGATCGTGAGCTAGATACACATCACCAAATGCACCATTTCCGAGATGTTTTATTAGTTCATATTTTCCAATTTGACCTAAACTCATTTCAAATTCATCCATGCCGCAAGCAGGGCGTACTTTTGATTTTTATCCCACTTAGGCTGGAATACACCAAAATACTGATCTATGTAATCATAAATATTTATGGACTTATCCACTCCGAATTTTGATGACGTGAAGTTCCCTGCAACAAATTCAAAGGTATTAATCTGATTTTGATGAGACAAGTTGTGAAGAACTCCTAGGGGATAATACCACGGGGTGATTTCGGCTTTCTTCGCATTTAATGAGACCTTTATCCCGATTGTCTCTGGCGAGAACCGAGTTATTAAATTCTGAAAAGTGGTCTCATACCAGTTCATAAGTTGTTGTGTGTTTGGAAAATTATTTGTTTGAACTTTCTCAAAGTGAACCAATACAGGAGTATCTTTGCTTCCATCGAGAACACAGTATCGGAGACCATCCTTTACCAAATTAATACCAAGTACTGTCATAATTATTCCTTATTGCTAAACGGCTCTGAAGTTGGATGAGGTGCTAACGCCCGCCATAAACGGCCGAGTGAAACGAGGTCCGGCGACCGATGGGAGCGAATTTAATGGATTTGTTAGCTCTTTTCACGAAGCCACGGCTCAGGATCCTGGTACCTTAAATCGACCAAGTCTTTAATTCGATCATAAGTAACTATTTCAATTCCATGCTTCGCTGTATAAGTCGCTTTTCGTTTGTGGGATGCACGACTAATATCGTCACGCCTACCAACTACGATATGAAAACTCTCTTTCAGGTAGCTTTCAGGATCTGCCAAGTAGTCCCCAGACATATTGCTAATGACATCAGGCGAGGAGTAACCAAGAATATCTTTGCTCTTTGCCCACCGCACTAATTCTGACCTGACATGGCTCTTGTGCATATCGAAATATTCAGCCCAATCATCAACTTGCTTAACTGCACCTGCCAAACGTTTGGACGGGACCCCTTGCTGAGTAAAGACATTGTCGTCAACTGGTTCCATTTCAATGAACATCACCTCCCAAACACCAGAGTATGAATTCAGGATAACGAAATCGGCTTTATACTGGCTTCCAAGGGGAAACTCCTTGAAAAGAAAACGGCAATGCCCGCCCACTCTGCAGAATGTCCAGTATAGAGTTTGAGGCCTATTCGAAAAGAATTCCAACGCCCCACGCTCTCCCGACTGTTCGTCAAGCCAGTTCTTAAAATCATTTGGATGAATATATTCAGTCACAGCACAATGTCCAGTTGAGAGCTAACGCCTGAGCGCACCGGCGCACTTTAGTGCGTCCGCGTGACGCGAATTGTTATATGAGATACCTCGTCCAGTCCTCGCAACCCGTAAGCTCGAGAAATTCTTCGGTCGGGTGTTCAATTATATCAATCACATTCTCAGCTGGGATTCGAGTGGTGCTGTACCCTTCATGTTCTATTGGAATTTTGGGCCTATGTCCGAGCTTCCACAAAAATGCTCTGGTAATGGCACCGTCAGGGATTTTGCTATCCACCAACGATGAAATAGGCACGTTTGCCTTGATTATGCATGGAGCGCCGATAGTCTGCAGCATTGGACCTACAGCGGGGTGTCTTTCATGCGAGTTGTATAGTGCTTCTCCACCCCAGGAGCGAAATAGTCTCCCTATACCGTCTTCTCCAGCCATTTTTGGCTCAAAAAAACAAAACCAAATCATCTCCTTCCGGAAAGGCTCATTAGCCTGATTTTCGGTTTTGAGAATCAGCGCAGTTTCTTCGTCAACCAATTGCGCCTCAACCAGCCGATCGATTCGTTCTGAGAGCGAGGCAGCATTTTGGAGAGCCATCCCCTCGGATCGTATTTTTCGAATTTCCTGCTCAGTCAACCTAGTGCAATGATACCCAACCAAAGAGTGGTTTCGCAGGATATTACGGAATTCAGCAACCAAAGCATCATAGCGCCCTGCATTTAAGGGGCTACAGCATGCACATTCAAAGCCAAAAAAGTCGCTGTGATTGGCCTCCAAAAAATTGATCGCCTCGGTAGGCCAAGTGCTTGAATCTGAGATAATGATCGGAATCTAAGATCCCTCCATATAACGTCCGGCTTTGGGGCGGACTTGTAGCCGCGCAGCGGCGAAAAGGCCGTCCCAGCCCCGAAGGGGCGACAACAGCCGTTTGTTACGTTTCAGATCCACACCAGTCCCTTATAGGGCGAGCTCTTCAGCTCAGCCAAGCGAGTGGCCAGTGTTCCACAATGTAGTTCAAGGCGATGCCCATTTGGGTCGAGTAAATAGATGGAGTCACCCTCACTGGTATTCTGTTTCCACTCTTCAACGCGGGCCTGCTTTAGTTTAGCTCGCAACTCCAGGAACTCCCCTTCGCGGACACTGAAAGCGACATGTGTGTAGTCCTTGGCGGGTTCGGGTTGCCCCAAACTCAAACATAACCACGTATTGCCTGCAGTAAGATAAGCACCTGTGTCCCAGAAAACGTGCAGCTCCATTCCCAGAAGATCACGGTAGAACTCAATAGATGTCCGCAGGTCCCGAACCGAAAAGGTGATGTGATTGATGCCGGTAATCATGCAGAGAACCTTGAGAAAACGTAACAGTGATTGGACTGCGCGTCCAGATATCGGATGAACGTGCTAGCACGTTCAACAATGTTATCTAGCGCGCCATTCTATCTATAATTTATTGATTTTTCTTACTTCAAAGTTTAGCTCGATCACCTATGCAGAATTCGCGCGCGTGCTCTTTTTGCCGGAACCAATATACTGTATGCACACAAACTAATAGGCAGGGAGGCAACCAAGTGCTACAAACCACGTCAGTTAACCGCGCCCTAAACCCGCCCAAACGCTTGCAGTCTCTCCTGTATAAACAAGCCACCCAACCACCCCACAATTCACCACTACCCCACCCCAAAAAATGGCCTGAAAAGGCTGCTTCCTGGTTTTATGCCGAAATAGCCGCTGCGCTATCAGCGCGCCGGGCCAGCCGCCGATCAAACCTGCGAAGAGCAGTGTGGCTTCAGGTGTGCGCCTTCTGCCCTTCCCTGCTGCGGCTTTGTCGATGCCGTACATGGCGAAGGTGATAACGCTCAGCAGGGCGTATGCCGCGAGGAGCTGCCATGGCACGTGACCCAGAGCGCTCAGGACTGCCAGGAACGCGAAGAACGCTGCGGCAATGGCGCATGCCATCATCAGCCCTCTGGAACGTGGGGATGCATGACGTGCCGCTTTCAGGTAGCCCACCTTCTGCGCCCTCGGCCTGTTCTGGCTGTCACGGGTCAGGTGGTAGGTGATCGGCTCGTTCACTTGCGGCCGACGCCCACTGCGGGGAAAAGCGCTGATGTGGACAAATACGCGAGCGCCGCCTGCGGTCGGCGTGATAAACCCGAAGCCCTTTTCGTCGTTCCACTGCGTGAGCTTGCCGTCATGCCGCATCTGGTTATCTCTGGTTAATCAGGAGCTTGTCAGAATACCATGCGCGGCCGAATCGATTTTTAATTCAATAGTTGGCTGGAGATTGTCGGTAAGATTGGTGTTTGTCAGGCGGGGATAACTGGGAGAGAGGGCACGCTACCGCCCCTGCTGGCAGAATTGATGATAATTCGCATCATCATTAGTGCGGCAGTCCCTGCGTATGCTTGGTCACTAAGCCGTCTACTGCGACTTTTTACTTACCGTAAACAACCGTTACGCTGAGGGCAATGCCAACGAAAGCATGAGGTTGAAATAAATACCCCGAAGGCTGGATACCCAACCTTCGGGGTCAGTGTGGAAGACAGGTCCGCATTACTGCCGCGGACCTGTCATTCAGCGGTGCAGGTCGAAGCGGTCGTTCTCCATGACCTTGACCCACCCTTTCACGAAGCGGTCGATCATGCGCTCCTCGCCGCCGTTGGCGGCGTACTCCTCGGCAATGGCGCGTAGCTGGGAGTTGGAGCCGTAGACGAGGTCGACGCGGGTGGCGGTCCACTTCTTCTCGCCCGTCTTGCGGTTGCGGCCTTCGAAGCGTTCCTCTTCCTCGTCGAGGGGCTCCCAGACGGTGCCCATGTCGACGAGGTTGACGAAGAAGTCGTTCGTCAGCTGACCGGGGCGATCGGTGAAGATGCCATCGTTGCTGTTGTCACCGACGTTGACGCCAATGGCCCGCATGCCGCCGAGCAGCGCCGTCATCTGCGGTACGCTGAGGTTCAGCATGAAGGCACGGTCGATCATCAGGTGCTCGGCCGGGATGGAGGTCGCCTGGGGCTGCATGTAGTTGCGGAAGGCATCGTGCCTCGGCTCTAGGTAGGCATGCGCATCGATCTCGGTCATCTCCTGGCTCGCGTCGGTGCGGCCCGGGGAGAAAGGTACGGTGATGTGGTGCCCGGCCGCCTTCGCCGCCATCTCGACACCCACGTTACCGCCCAGAACGATCATGTCCGCCAGCGAGATGTTAGTGCCGGAGGCGTCCTTGATCTGCTCAAGCCGCTCGAGCACCTCGGGCACGCCGGCGCGCACGTTGACGTCCCAACCAATCTGCGGCTGGAGACGAATCCGCGCGCCGTTGACGCCGCCGCGGTGGTCGGTCTGGCGGTAGGTGCAGGCCGCGGCCCAGGCGGTACCCACCAGCTGCTTGGCGGTCAGGCCGGAGTCGGCGATCTGCTGCTTGAGCGTGGCGATCTGCTGCTCGTTGACCAGCGGCCCCTCATGCTTGGGCACCGGGTCCTGCCAGACGAGGTCTTCGTTGGGTACGTGCGGGCCGAGGTAGCGGGCCTGCGGGCCCATGTCGCGATGCAGCAGCTTGTACCAGGCACGGGCGAACTCGTCGGCGAGCACGTCCGGGTTCTGGTGGTACTCCTTGGCGATCTCGAGGTAGGCGGGATCGGTGATCATCGCCATGTCGGCGGTGTTCATCACCGGCGGGTTCTTCTTGCCTTCGACGTGGGCATCGGGCACCCAGAACCCCTCCTTCACCTCCACCGGCTCCCACTGATTGGCACCCGCGGGCGACTTCTTGACCTCCCACTGGTGGGCGAAGATGGTGTTGAGGTAGGAGTTGTCCCACTTGGTCGGCGTCGGCGTCCAGGCGCCTTCGAGCCCGGAGGTGACCGTGTACTCACCCAGGCCGGTCTCGTTCTTGTTGGCCCAGCCGATCCCCTGCTGGTGGATCTTCGCCGCCTCTGGCGCGTCGCCGACGGCGTCGGGCGAGCCGTTGCCGTGCATCTTGCCGAAGGTGTGGCCGCCCACGGTCAGCGCGACGGTCTCGCGGTCGTTCATGCCCATGCGGGCGAAGGTCTCGCGTACGTCCTGGGCAGACTTCATCGCGTCGGGAACGCCGTTAGGGCCTTCCGGGTTAACGTAGATCAGCCCCATCTGTACCGCGGCGAGCGGGTTGTCCAGGGAGCGGCTGCCGTCTTCCCAGGTGCCGGTGTAGCGCTCGTCGTTGGTCGAGAGCCACTCGGTCTCGGGGCCCCAGTAGATGTCGTCCTCGGGCGCCCAGATGTCGGAGCGGCCAAAGCCGAAACCGAAGGTGCGAAAGCCCATCGTCTCCAGCGCCCGGTTGCCGGCGAGGACCAGCAGGTCGGCCCAGGAGATCTTCTCGCCGTACTTCTGCTTGATCGGCCACAGCAGCCGGCGTGCCTTGTCCAGGTTGCCGTTGTCGGGCCAGCTGTTGAGCGGTGCGAAGCGCTGAGCACCGGTGCCGCCGCCACCGCGGCCGTCAACCGCACGATAGGTGCCGGCCGCGTGCCACGACATGCGGATGAAGAACGGCCCGTAGTGACCCCAGTCGGCGGGCCACCACTCCTGCGAGTCGGTCATCAGCGCATCGAGGTCGGCGCACAGTTCGTCGACGTCGAGCTTGGAGAACGCCTCGGCATAACTGAAGTCGGCTCCGAATGGGCTGGCGTCGGGGTGCTTCTGGTGCAATACATTGAGGTTGAGCTGGTCGGGCCACCAGTGTTCATTGCCCTGCAGACTGGGCGTGGTGCGTGCCCCCCACTCCCGGCGTGTAGACTTTTGTTCAGACACGGTCTTCTCCTCGACTGAATGGTGGCTTACAGGACGTGTGAGCCGATATCGCCGTATCGCCTCATTCTTTGTAAACAGCTTCCGACCCTATCCCGGAAGCAGTCAGATTCCCATAAGCCGTCACATATCAGTGAAGGATTAAGGACCGCAGCCGTCAAGCTGTGGGGAGGCTTTCGCTTTGATAGGGGCAGGCTATGAGAGCCGCTCAGGCCGGGCTTTGCTCCTGCCCTGTGGCATCCAGCATGTCTTCCAGCTCGCTCTCGTTGACGCCGAGCATCTGCAGGATGTTGCGCTGGGCGGCGTTGAGGATGTGCTGGCGCTCCTGCTCGCCGGGCAGGCTCTTGGCGATGGCCACGGCGCCCACCAGGGAGGCGAGAATGGCGCGGGATTTATCGGCGATGACCTCGCGGTCGGGCTCGAAGGGCAGTTTCTTCAGGCGGCTCAAGGCAATAAGCCGGGTCTCCAGCATCTTCCTCATGCTCAGGTAGGAGGCTTCGAACAGCGTGCGGACCTCGGCGTTCTCGTTGCCGATCTCGTTGAAGAGCACCGACTCGGGCCCCGGCTTGTGCTTGCGCTCCAGCTCCTGGAGGTTCCAGCAGTTGGCGACCAGGTCTGTCAGGTGCTTTACCGAGAGCGGCCCCTTGACCAGCCTGGCCGCGCGGCTGCCCTCCAGGGTTTCCCGCACCGAGGCGTGGTAGAGCGCTTCCTTCGAGGCGAAGTGTGCGTAGAAGGCGCCGTGGGTCATCTTGGCCAGCTTCATGATCTGGCCGATGGAGACCTTCTCGAAGCCTTTGCGGCTGAACAGCTCGATAGCGGATTTAAGGATGCGCTCCCGCGATTTGGCCTTGTGGTTCGTCGAGTAAGGCATGGCAACCTCTCACTCCGCTGAATATTACCTTGATCATATCAAGCCCAGTGTTAGCGTGGCACAACCCCAGCTGTTCAGGAAATTACCATGCAATCACCGCTCGTCATCACCGGCATGGGCATGATCAGCCCGCTTGGTTCCGGCGTCAAGGCAGGTTGGGAGCGCCTTCTTGCCGGCCGCTCCGGCATCTCTCCGATCAATCGTTTCGATACCGGAGAACTGCCGATCAAGGTCGCAGGCTCGGTGCCCGACATCGCCGACGACCCGGAAGCCGGCTTCGATCCAGACCACGTGGCCGACGCCAAGGAGCGTCGCAAGATGGAGCTGTTCAGCCTCTACGCCATGGCCGCCGCCCAAGAGGCGTTGACCCAGGCCAACTGGTTCCCTTCGAGCGAGGCGGACCAACTGGCCACGGCCACCATCGTTGGCTCCGGCATCGGCGGCTTCCCCACCATCACCCAAGCGCAGAACACCCTGTCGACGCGGGGCCACCGCCGGCTCTCTCCGTTTACCGTGCCGGCCTTCCTCGCCAATCTTGCGGCGGGCAATGTGTCGATTCGCTATGGCTTCCGCGGGCCGCTTGGCTGCCCGGTGACGGCCTGCGCAGCCGGCGTGCAGGCCATCGGCGACGGCATGCGCATGATCCGCAGCGGCGAAGCCGACGTGGCCCTGGTGGGCGGTGCCGAGGCCTGTATCGACCCGCTGTCGCTTGCCAGCTTCCATGCCATGAAGGCGCTCTCCACCGAGCAGGACGATCCCGCCAGGGCATCGCGGCCCTTCGATCAGGCACGCAACGGCTTCGTGATGGGGGAAGGCGCGGGGCTGCTAGTGATCGAAACCCTGGCCCACGCGGAGGCACGCGGCGCGACACCGCTGGCCATCCTCAGCGGCTATGGCACCAGCGCCGACGCCTACCATATTTCCGCCGGCCCGGAGGACGGCGCCGGTGCCGCGGCGGCCATCCGCTCAGCACTGAAGATGGCGGGGCTTTCACCCGAGGCGATCGACCATATCAATGCCCACGCCACCTCGACACCGGTCGGCGACCGGGCCGAGATCGCGTCGCTGCGCAACGCCTTCGGCGACGCCCTCGCCTGCATCCCGATCACCGCGACCAAATCGGCCACCGGCCACCTGCTAGGCGCCGCCGGCGGCGTGGAGAGCATCTTCTCCGCCCTGTCTGTCATGCACGGCCGCCTGCCCCCAACGCTGAACCTGGAGAACCGCGACGAGGAGCTGCACGACCTGGACATCGTCACGGGCTCGGCACGCGAGCATCGCACCCAGCACGTGCTGTGCAACGGCTTCGGGTTTGGCGGGGTGAATGCGGCGCTGATCGTGAGCAAGGTGTAGGGGCGGGTTCACTCACGCAGAAAGGGTCGTACCAGCAGCGAAGCCCCGAGCCAGCAGAGACTGGGCCGGGGCCTTGAGACTATGACCACCCCCGTCGGTTACATTCGATAGCGTTCCGGTCCGGTCAAAGGCTGGTCCGAAATTTCCAAGAACTTGGGTGCCGTTTTCAGGCAGCCTTGGGCCTCGCGGACCATGGCACTGACGATTTTTCTAGCCGGTGCCGTGGCTCGCACCAGATCGACTGCTTCGCCGACGATCACCGCAGCCTCCTGAAAATTCCCCGCCTCTCGAGCCTGGCTGTAGCGGACCTGTTCAGCCGCCAAGTGACGACGGAACGTATCCAGGTCGTTGTGCCAGCGTGCTGTGAAGTCATTGGCCAGCGAACGCAGCTTCCAGCCCCCGGGCCAATCGACTCCGCGTGCAAGATCGAATACTGTGCTGCGTAGGGTGTCATCACCAGTAGCCTGAATCATCGCCGACTTCGCTCTAGTGTGGTTTAACCCCTCGTCGCTGGCGCAGAATGCAGTGCCGCAAACCACACCCTGGGCACCTAGCATAAGAGCGGCGGCAAGGCCGCGCCCATCCGCAATACCTCCCGCAGCTAGCACCGGACGATCCGACACGGCATCAACTACTGCAGCCACCAGCGGCAAGGTGGCACGAGCCCCACCGTGACCACCCGCTTCGGTACCCTGCGCCACGATGATGTCCGCTCCATGCGCAGCCGCTTCCTGCGCTCCAGCGAGCGTTTGCACCTGTGCAATGACGCGTGCTCCCGCCCCCTGGATCCGTTGCACGTAAGGCCCGATATCGCCAAAAGACAGGAATACCGCCTCAGGCTCGTAGGCAAGCACCATTTCGAGAACTTCCGGGTCCTTATCCAGTGCCCAGGTGATCAGACCGACACCGAAAAAGGTCCCCTGAAGCGCATCGAGTTCCTGACGTATCCAATCACGATGACAATAACCGCCGCCGAGCAGGCCCAAACCACCCGCTGCACTGACGGCAGACGTTAATTGTGAACCGCTGACGCCAGCCATAGGCGCAAGCAGGATAGGGTGCTCAATCCCCAGCAAGTCGGTTATTTGCGTTTTGAGACTCACGTTCGGCTACCTCCACTTAGTGATGCTACGTCTTATCCCGAAACTCAGGAACCGCAAGGCCGCCGATCCCCCAGTTGGGCAGATCGACTTCATCAATGACGACCACCGTGGTTTCAGGGTTTTTGTTCAGCACTCGGGCCAGCAAGTCGGTAACACCCGCGATAAGTTGTGCCTTATGGTCATCGGAAGGGCCGGTTCCGTCTGGGCCTCCCTCGCGTGTCACCTTGATATTGACATATGGCATTCCATAACCCCCATGGTTACGTGTTGTAGTGAAACACCTTTGTGATGATGGACCATTTTCCATTGTCGAAAAGCAAGGTCAGAAAGTCGTTATAGACTCGACCCAGCATAGCCACTTCGACCTTTGCGAAGGCCATGCATGGTCCCCCTACTTCAATGGCCACGATCCTACCCTGTCGTTCTTGACCACTGTCGGCGGGCGCAACCCGTTCTTCTAGTAACTGGAAATATTCCGGTACCGAAAGGTTGCAGTAGTCGCCGGCTACCGTATTGATATACCGGGCATCTGAGTGAAACACCTCCTGCAGTATTCCGCTGTCGGCGTAATGGAGCCCGTCCAGATAGGTATCAAGCAAGCGCATGATTGCTATATGGGTGGATGGTTGGGTCATTGCTCCGTCAACCCTTCAGCGACCATTGCGTCCTGCACGGCAGGACGAGCCGCTACGCGCTCGACGAAAGATGCCAGATACGGCCAGGATTTCAGATCGATCCCAACAAAGTTTGCCCAGTTGGCGACAACGAAAAGATAGGCGTCCGCCACCGTAAAGCCATCTCCCAATAAGTAAGAGCGATCGTCAGAGAGCAGGGTTTCGATATAATCAAACTTCGTCGCAACGGCATGGGCTGCGTACTCTTTCTGCTTTTCTGTTGTATCGTCACGGAAGAAGGGACCGAAGGCCTTGTGAAGTTCCGACGCGACGTAATTAAGATGCTCCTGAAGCCGGGCCCGCGGGATGGTGCCGACGTCTGGGGCAAGATTGCTCAGGGGATGGGTGTCTGCAATGAACTGCAGAATCGCGGCCCCTTCGGTAAGCACGTCGGAGCCGATTACCAGCGCGGGTACATAACCCTTCGGGTTTATCGATCGGTAGTCTGTACCGGTTTCCGTCATTTTCCGCTGGGTGTCCACTGCCTCCAGCTGGAACTCTGCGCCTACTTCCCGCAGGGCGATGTGCGACGCCAGAGAGCAAGCACCTGCCTTGTAGAACAATTTCATGTTTTCGACTCCTGGTGTGAGGGCATTAGGCCCGAACACAGCAAGAGTATGAAATCGAGACTTAAAAAAATAATATTGAGTTATGATAGAAATGATAACAAAATCAGATCATGTGGAAGGAAGGAGCACATTCACCATGAAACTGGAACAGCTGCGAGTGCTGCAGGCGATCGTGACGGCGGGTACCTTCCGTGGTGCCGCCGCGATACTGCACAAATCTCAACCGGCGCTGAGCCAGATGCTGAAGACGCTCGAGGAAGAGATCGGGGTAACGTTATTGTCTCGCGAAGGCTATCGGCCGACGCTTACCCCGGCGGGGGAAGTCTTCTACCGGCAAGCAAATTTGGTGCTGGAGCAGGTGCAGGAACTCGGCCATCTTGCAGAACAGTTGGCCGCACACCAGGAGCCAAAGGTCGTCCTGGCTGTCACCGCCACTTGCCCACTGGCGCCGCTTTTGGCAGTGGTGAGCAGGATAGGACAATGCTTCCCCGCGACCCACATTCGGCTGAGCACTGAAGCTATGGGTGGAGCAGCGGAGCGATTGATGAACGGAGAGGCTGATATAGTGATTTCGACCATGGACGGCCTGTCTGCCGATTCGGTCGAAGCGCTCTCCTACACAACGGTGACTATCGTGCCGGTGGCCCGGCCAGACTATGGTCCTGCCCGCATACCGGGACAGATCAGTAATGCGCAGATGCGAACCTTTGTCCAGGTCATCCTGGCCGGGACAGGCGATGGCGCATTTGAGCAGAGTCGTGATGTTCTGCCGGACGGATTGCGCTGGACGGTCTCGGATATGGCCGCTAAAAAGGAGGTTATTCTCGCCGGAATGGGATGGGGTGGCTTGCCGGAGCATCTCGTGAGGGGGGAAATCTTATCTGGAGACTTGGTACCGCTGGATCTGGCAGGCTTCCCTGTACGTTGCTCCCAGCTGCACCTAATACGTCAGCGCTCCCGCTCCACCGGAGTCGTCGCGAATACGATATGGGGTGCCTTGCAAACTCCGCTCGATATGGATGTACCTCAACCAGCATCGCAAACTGAGCGCTAACGCGGCTACGAGAGACAACTGCCCTACTGTTAAAGCTTGTCCAGCCATGGCCCTGATGGGCAGCATCGCGATCTCCGCCACCAAGTCGGCCATCTGCTAGGCGCCGCCGGCGGCGTGGAGAGCATCTTCTCTGCCCTCTCGGTCATGCACGACCGCCTGCCCCCGACGCTGAACCTGGAGAACCGCGACGAGGAGCTGCACGACCTGGACATCGTCACGGGCTCGGCACGCGAGCATCGCACCCAGCACGTGCTGTGCAACGGCTTCGGGTTTGGCGGGGTGAATGCGGCGCTGATCGTGAGCAAGGTGTAGGGGTCATGGTCCTGGCTGGGCTTTGTTAAGCATCGGTCTCATTCTTCAAGTTGACTGCCTGTGACTTGAGGGTCTGCAGCCTTTGTTGTAACAGCAAAGCTGCTGAAAGGCTGCTCGAGCCCAGCAGGACGCCTCCTGCACATGCATGAGAGCGTCAAATTATAATCAAAAGACCCAAGCCGGCAAATAGCAACCCAACCGCGAAAATTATAATTGAAAAATTTCTTCCTCTCATGCTTTAAAGAATCCTCATAGCTATCAAATTTAACAATACCTCCATCCGTTGTGTTTTCAAACTCATAAATCTGTCACCCCTTAGTATCAAGACAGCTTTTTCTCAACAGCCAGCAACCTACAACCAACAAAGCCAGTCCGATATACATTTCTCACCCCCTATTCTTCTTAGACTCAATACTCCCACTCCCCCTGCTCTTCAACTAAAATCTCACCACTCTCTTTTGTAACTGTTAACATTCCCGACTCATAAACCCTATATACAACTCCTTCATTCTCAAACACATAACCAAGAAATCTGCAGGGACTCACGCCGTCTGCGCAAGCGGCATGCCAAGTGCTACCTTTTATCTTCAAGCTATTCCCCGAGGTGTTGGAAGTCCCAAAATAAGTCACATCATCACAAGCAACAACACCTTCTTCACATTTATGTTCAATCTCCACCCTATAATTCGGTGTTAAGAGCGTCGCCGAATAAGCCAAGGATGGGAGAAACAGAAGGAAAACGAGTAGTGCTTCTAACACCCTCTTCAGGAAAATAGCCATGCTGACAGCCCCTAAATTTTTTTGACAAAATCACCACCCCTACATACAGAATCCTACACAAGGCAACACAAAAATAAATATTAAATCACTGCACCATGGGCATGGTTTATCCCTTTATCCGCCTGATGGTAAAGTACTATCTCGCTCGTTATTGATTCATATCGTCTCGGGCTCGGCACGTGAGCATCGCGCGCAGCACGTGCTGTGCAACGGTTTCGGTTTTGGTTTCGGTGATGTGAATGCGGTGCCCTAGCCAAGCGTAAGGCCAGGGGCGCTCTGCTGGCCCGGTACAAGTATCTACGCGGCGACAGGCCGTTCGAAGGTCAAACGGGCACGTTCGACCTCGTCACGGACGATACAGCCGATCGCGTGGTCATTGATCAGCCCCATGGCCTGCATGAAGGCATATACCGTCGTGGGGCCAACGAACTTCCAGCCTTGCTTCTTGAGTGCCTTTGACAGGGCGATCGACTCCGCCGATGTCGATGCACTCTGTGGCTCGACAGATTTGTCATTTTGTCGTCCTGAGTAAAAACAGGTCCGGATGCTAGGAGAGCAAAAACGCTAGCCGCTCATCCGTCTTGTTTGGGGCCACTTCGATGATTTCCGCACTCACGATATCTTCTGCCACGAACGGATCCTCATTGACACGCTGCTGCAACTCATCCAGGGAGACGTTATGCGCCAGGATGGCACCGCCCTGCTTCGGCTGGATGCTACCCGAAATGAGAAAAACACCCTCATCGAAGCCGCGCTCGAGCCATTGCTTGTGGCCCTCCATGAAACGGCCTGCCTCACTCTTGTTGTCCGAAAAGCGTAGAAATACCAAGTGCATCATTGATCCCTCTTATTGTACTTGTTCAGCGCGTGCGCTTTGACGCACCTGCGCAGGCGCCGAGCCAATCGAGCAATTGCTCAACCTCCGCATCGACGAAGTTCTCGTCTTGATAGGCATTCGCCACGAGAGCGATCCCTTGGCTTCGCGCCAGCAAATGCATCGCGAGAGCATCTGAATCACCCTCATGCCCCAAGGCAACGAACTGCCGGCGTAGCCAGGTCCGGAACAAGGTCATGACCTCGTTGGCAGCATCGCGTTGGAGATGCTCCAGCTTTGCAAGCTCGGCGCACATAGTGCCGACCGGGCAGCCGTGGCGCATGATCTTGCCTCGGTTGCCGATCAGGATTCGAATGAAACTGCGGATGCGTTCCTCGGGCTCGCTGCTATTGACCTCCCACTGATGGAGCATATCGCGAGTGTTGGCAAGACGCCGTTTGATCACGGCTTCCAGGATCTCGTCTTTCGTCTTGAAGTGGTAATAGAAATTACCCCGGGATATGCCAACTGCCTCTGCTATGTCCGCAAAGGAGGTCTGCTCGAAGCCTTGCCGATAAAAAAGATCGTCCGCTGAACTGACTATCGATCCACGCGTCGAGTTTGCCTGCATCGCCCCCCCCCTTACTCCTTACCAAATAGGACGCCCGTCCTAATGATGGCAAAGCATAGGACGCCCGTCCTATTCGGTCAAGGAAATGCAAGGATGCTTTGCAGCTAGCAAGCAGGCGGTCGGTGAGTTGCCCCCTAGTGACTATAATCGCCACTGCCGTGGCTACGCTGGTGGTCGTAACGCCAAATCTGTTCCTCATCGCCCACCGCAGGCTCACTGGGAGCAGCGAATACTTTCTTGAAGGTGAAAGCCTCGCTCGTAGGACCTCGCTCCCTCAGCACACTTAGTTTTGTGGCTGCCTCTTCAAGCGACGGAATGTGCCCAGCGGGCACCCACCAAAGCACCATATGGGCCTCACCGAGCTTGTGAAACCACTCTTTTTTCCGGCGCATGATCTCAACGTGGGCCGTTTGATACACGTAGTGATGCAATGCTTCTATCGATTCCCATATCGAAAGATTCACGATGAGGTCAGGGCCAAAAAAATCGATCCCGGTGGCATCACCACCTTCGGTCTGCAGCCGCCAGACAAACCCGGGGGACTTTTCTGCCAACGCATTGATCCTGTCCAGATTAGCGACAAAATCAGAAAGCTGCGGCGAATCCAACGGTGCCATCAGGTTGGCAATATTGAGCTGGGCAATGTGGTACTGAGTCATCGCCTTCTCCCTGCAATATCTCATAGCGATTGGATAGCACACGCTGGACTCACAGCGGCGCAATTTACTCCACACCGGCTCTATGAAGACCGCCGAACGGCTGATCAGCATGGCCATAAGCCAGCATAGCTAACCCTTAACCTAGGGAAACACTGCCTAAATGTCTGCACGTGCGAATCACTGCGTTGCGCGGTGCTGGTCCGCCAGCCCGGTCGAAATTCTCACCTATACCCCATAGGCTCCGGTTGACTCGCAGCCTTCGGCTGTTTGTCGCTTCGCTCGGCTCTGTGCTCCGTGCGCCTTGTGCTTCATCCCGCTCGCGGATTTATTCAGCGCTTCCCTAGGCCGAGCATCTGCCTGCATTATCGGACGTGTCGAAAAAGTATGCCCGGCTAGGACCGGATTTTTTAGCTTTATACATTGCCCGATCCGCGGTTTCCAGTAGAGCGGCAGGAGTGGATGCATCCTGAGGGTAGAACGTTACTCCAATGCTGACAGAGATCTGAGCAAGGTGTTTATCAATATGGAAGGGCTTCGAAAGTGCATTAATGATAGTCTGGGCCACAGTCCCTGCACTGTTCCGCTGTCCAGTACCAGTGAGAATGACGGTGAATTCATCCCCGCCCAGACGAGCAACCGTATCGGCCTCCCGGACACAGTCAGTGATACGATCTGCCACATCAGACAGCAAGCGGTCTCCCACTTCATGACCAAACGAATCGTTGACCGCCTTGAAGCCATCAAGATCCATGAATAGTACGGCAAAAGGAAGAGCACTGCGCTTTGCATGCTTGACCTCCTGTTCCAGGCGATCCAGAAAGAGACGTCGATTCGGTAGCCCGGTCAGAAGGTCATGGTGAGCGTTGTACCAGATCTTGTCCTCGGCAATCGCTCGTTCGGTAATATCGCGGGATATGCACACAGCCGCTTCGGTTTCTAGCTGCTCGTCCAGCACAGGGGCAAGCAGATATTCGAACTGCTCACCCTGTTCAGAAGAAAAAACATGGGCGAACTTTCCCCGGTATGTTGACTGGTCAGCAATGACCTTGTCCAGATTTCTCTGGAAGTCCGTGGCAAACGAAAACCCGAGATCAAAAACCGTCTTTCCAATGATATCCTTGTGTTTCATAGCAAAAAGGTCGGCAGTAGCCTTGTTTGCATAAACAATTCTTCCGTCGAGATCCAGCACATAAATCGGGTCCGGAGACGCAACCAAAATAGCCCCGAACAGCCGGGTCTCCATTTCTTTAACGATTGCGTACTGTTCCAGCGATTCAGCGACCGCCTGATCTATTGCCTCATGGAATCTGGTGAGGCTTTCAAGCTGTTTCCCAGCCGTGACTGGATGGGCCTTTGTCCAATGAGATACCACACTCGCACGCAGGGCCCGAAACTCCGATACCGTTTCAATGACGCTGAAGCCACTGGTCTGTCGATCGCCACCATGCACTTCCGCCCAGGAATCCGCTCCATCTGTCGGCTCGTCCGCCTGCCGACGGCCTTTCGTGCCGGCCGCCTGCTGGGATTCACTTTGGTGTGAATCGAGATCATCGGCAATCTCCAGAAGCATGTCCCTTGCGTGGTCGCGCAACCCTGCCTTATCCATATGCCTGGCATGAAATATACCTTTGGCAAACTCTTCCCAGTCCTGAAGAATGTGCTCTATTTCCGACCGAATAAAATCCGATAATTGCATATCCATCTGCATGACGCTCCTTAAAACATGACCAGAAACAACCAAAGTAGCGATCCATTACACGACTACGCACACCGCATTAGTGCTAACCATGTCGATGATATTAACCTCACTTCGGACCTTCAGGCCTGTTAGCCATCAAATAATTACCCGGCGCCTGATTTATTTATATAAATCAAGCACTTTCCTATCACTGACAATACGTCACAGTGAGCGCCCTGTAGTACAGGTCCAGAGAAGCAGGAGATCTTGTCAGAAATATCTGCGCCAGGCCATGCGGCGTTTAAATCAGCCGCCTTGGCTTTATGACTGTTCTGAAGAAGACTAGTCTGCCGCAGCGAAATGCGCCATTTGGTCCGCATGTGCCTTCATGAAGCATGGCCGAGCCGTGGCACGGATGACATAGCCACGACAGGCCGGGTAGCCCGCCAGGCCATCGAACCGATCGACCAGGCGCAGCACATCCGCCATGGCGATGTCGGCAATGGAAAAGCTGCCTGCCAGCCATTCTCGTCCTGCCAGGACTGCCTCCATGTGCTGTAGCCTGGATGCCAGGAAATTGTTCAGGCTTTTCCGAGCAGGTGTTTCCTCAGTATCGCCAGTGAACTTGAAGATGGACCACGGCAGGGTCGCCATCTCAACGGAGTTGAGCGCCGCGAAAAGCCATACGATAACGTCGCTTCGGCCGCGTGGATCGGCAGGCATCAGCCTTGCACTGCGCTCACCCAGATGCAGCAGCATCGCGCCGCTCTCGAAGATCGAGAGGTCGCCATCGGTCAACCACGGCACCTGGCCGAAGGGCTGATGGGTGAAGTGCTCGGCCCCCCGCTCACGAAATGGCACGCTCTCGATACGATAGGGCAAGCCGGCCTCTTCCATCGCCCAGCTCAGGCGTAAGTCGCGGACAAATCCCCTTGGCGTTTCAGGAACCCAATCGAAGGTGGTCAGGATCAATTCAGACATTCAGGTTTCCCTCTTGAGAACGACATGGATAACTCGATCGGTAACTATCCTCTCCACACATTGATAGCCGAGAGCGCGCATGTCGACGCCGGAGAACAAACGCTCCCCTTCGCCGAGCAGAACCGGTGTAATGGCCAAATGCAGTTCATCAACCAGCTGAGCCCGCAGGTACTGCTGGATCGTTGCCACGCCTCCGCCGAGGCGAACATCCATGCCGTGGGCAGCGTCTCGGCCACGTCCAAGGGCAGCATGAATGCCATCGTTTACGAAGTGAAAGGTCGTTCCGCCTGCCATCTCGATGGGATCGCGAGCATGTTGCGTCAGCACGAAGACAGGCGCGTGGAACGGAGGGCTATCCCCCCACCACCCTTTCCAGCTGTCGTCCCGCCATGGTCCGCGCTCGGCACCAAACATGTTACGGCCAATGATCCAGGCTCCGATATTCTCGAAGCCACGAGTCACGAAGTCGTCGTCTACACCGGTTTCACCGCCTCCCTCGCCTAGAACGCTTCGACGGAACGTCTCGGTGCGGAACATCCACTCATGGACCTCCAAGCCACCAACACCGATGGGGTTCTCCAGGCTCTGCGCCGGGCCGGCAGCGAACCCGTCAAGCGACAGGCTGAAGCAAGAAACGCGTAACTGACTCATCGTGATCTCCATGAAATGCGCAACACACGATCAGTCGTCGAACGGCCCGACTGAATTTCGACAATCTTGAACATACCATACGGTATGGTATGTTATTGCTCAGAACTCAAGTAAAGAGGAAACCACAATGAAACTGTATCGGAATAGCGGCTGGTTGCTCATCGCAATCGGCGTAATACACAACAGCATCGGGGTGGTGACGGGCTGGCCCATCCTGAGCGGTATCGCGGCAGAAGGTGGCTGGAACACCATCCAAGCGGGAGGAGAGATGCACTTCGATCGCAGCGCGATTCTCTGGTTTCTGCTGGTGGGCTGCTTCTGGATGCTGTTGGGATATTTGATGCATTGCTGGCTCAGCATTGTGCAGACACCCTTGCCGGCCGCCATCGGCTGGGGGCTGTTTGCCGCGGGGGTGATTGTGGCCTTTCTGCTGCCGGTCTCCGGCGCTTGGCTGTTCCTGCCGCTGGGCCTGCTGGTTGCACTGGGGGCGCCTGAGCCGGCACCGGCCAGGGGGGTGGCATGAAGATCTCGCGCGAGCTGTGGCTGAGCGAGGGACTACGGTTTCTCGGCGAGCAAGGGCCGGAAGCGCTGAAGATCGACCGGCTTTGCCGCCATCTGGAAGTGTCCAAGGGCTCCTTCTATCACCACTTCAGTGATCGCAGCGCCTATGTGGAAGCGTTGCTGGAACACTGGCTGACCTCAAGCACCGAGGCGGTATTCGAGTCACTGGCATCGGTCCCTGATCCTGCGCAGCGTGGCAAGCAACTTAACGCACACATCGCTCGGGCCAACCTGAAACCCGAAATCGAACTGCGCGCCTGGGGCCGCCATAACGCCCGGGTAGCCGATGCCGTGGCCAGGGTCGACCGCCGGCGCATGGAGTACCTTGCCAACCTGATCAGCCTCCGTACCGGCGAGAGGGAGCAAGCAGGCTCGATAGCCAACATGATCTACTCCCAGTTCGTGGGCTGCCAGTATCTGCAACACAGCATTAACCAGGAAAGCTGGGCTCGCATGGATCAATTGCTGCAGACCATGGTGCAGCAGTACCTGGACGAAATGGGTTGAAGGGCTAGTTAGCAGAGTTGAGGAACCCAATGCATTATCATGTCAAAACGGAAAACATATCGCTCGAGGCCTTCGCCGAGATGTTTCAGGCGTTCTCCCTCCGGTACGAAGAGGACCACTACACTGAATGCGGTTTTGAACAAGCCACGAAGCGAAAAGAACGCCTGCTGAAGTCAATCCGTGCCGGGCAGCTGACGCAGCAGGATGTCGACGAGGTCCATCCGGTGTTTGTCTACTCGAACAGCGATGTGTACCAGTTTCTTGCGGTATCAGGAAAAAAATCCGGCTTTCTGCGGGGTCTTTTCAAGAGCACATAGTGAAGTGGAACGGAATGGGGGCGTCAGCCCCGGGCCAGCGCGTTGGCCCGGGGCGTATTCGTAGTATCCAGCCGCGGCTGAATGACTAAACCGCCACCCCCGCCCTTGCGGCGCGGTGAGCGTGCAGCTTCTTGTAGCTTTCGACCAGGCGCTGGTGCTTCTCCAGGCCTTCGAGCTGCATGTTGGTGGGCGTCAGGCCGTGGAAGCGCACCTCGCCCATCACCGAGCCAACCACGGCAGACATGGTCTGCTCGCCGAACATGCGAGTCAGATTGTGGAGGTAGTCTGCGAGCTCCAGCTCGTCATCGAGGAGAATCTCCAGCACCGCGGCCACGGCCTGGTAGAACAGTCCGCGCTCCACGGTGTTGTCGTTGTACTGCTGGAACATCTCGACCCGCTCCAGCGCCTCTTCATGCTGCTGCAGGGCCAGGTTGATCAGCAGCTTCAGCTCGAGGATGGTGAGCTGCCCCCACACGGTGTTCTCGTCGAACTCGATGCCGATCAGGGTGATGATATCCATGTGATCATCGAGCTGGCTCTCCTCCAGACGCTCCAGCAGGCCGGCGAGCTGAGCGTCGTTCAGGGCGTGGAGGCTGAGGATATCCTCGCGGTAATCCAGCGCCATGTTGGTGTTGTCCCAGATCAGATCATCCACCGGGTACACCTCGGAGTAGCCCGGCACCAGGATACGACACACCGGCGCACCCAGATCCTCGTGCACGGCCATGTAGGTCTCCAGGCCCAGCTCCTCGAGAATGCCGAACAGCGTTGCCGCCTCTTCCTCGTTCGTACCGGAGAAGTCCCAGTCGCTGAATTCGACGTCGCTCCTGGCACTAAAGAAGCGCCAGGAAACCAACCCCGAGGAGTCGATGAAATGCTCGACGAAGTTGTTAGGCTCGGCGATTGCCTGCGAGTTGAAGGTCGGCGGCAGGAAATCATTGAGGCCCTCGAAGCTACGGCCCTGCAGCAGCTCGGTGAGGCTGCGCTCCAGCGCCACCTCGAAGCTGGGGTGTGCGCCGAAGGAGGCGAATACCCCGCCGGTGCGCGGGTTCATCAGGGTCACGCACATCACCGGGAACTGCCCACCCAGCGAGGCGTCCTTGACCAGCACTGGGTAGCCCTGCGCCTCCAGCGCCTGGATGCCTTCGAGAATGGCCGGGTAGCGCTCAAGGACATGCATGGGCACGTCCGGCAATGCCAGTTCCTGCTCGAGGATCTCGCGCTTCACCGCCCGCTCGAAGATCTCGGAAAGGCACTGCACCTGGGCTTCCTGCAGCGTGTTACCGGCGCTCATGCCGTTGCTGAGGTAGAGGTTCTCGATCAGGTTGGAGGGGAAGAATACCGTCTCCCCGTCCGACCGGCGTATGAAGGGCAAGGCGACGATGCCGCGCTCACGCTTGCCGGAGTTGGTGTCGATCAGGTGCGAACCGAGCAGCTCGCTCTCCGGGTCGTAGATCTCGCGAGTGTAAGCATCGAGGATGCCCTCAGGCAGCTCGTCGTTGGACCCGGGCTGGAACCACTTCTCGTTGGGGTAGTGAACAAACTCGCTGTTCGCTATTTCCTCGCCGAAGAACTGGTCGTTGTAGAAGAAGTTGCAGCTCAGGCGTTCGATGAACTCGCCAAGCGCCGAACAGAGTGCGCTCTCCTTGGTGGCCCCCTTGCCGTTGGTGAAGCACATGGGCGAGGCGGCATCGCGGATGTGCAGCGACCACACGTGGGGCACGATGTTACGCCAGGAGGCGATCTCGATCTTCATGCCCAGGTCCGCCAGCATGGCCGACATGTTGGCGATGGTCTGCTCCAGCGGCAGGTCCTTGCCCTCGATCCAGGTATAGGCAGCCTCGTCGGGCTTGGCCATCAACAGGGCCTGGGCGTCCTCGTCCAGATTCTCCACCGTCTCGATCTGGAACTCGGGGCCGGTCTGTACCACTTTCTTGACGGTGCAGCGGTCGATGGAGCGCAGGATGCCCTCGCGGTCCTTCTCGGAGATGTCTTCCGGCAGCTCGACCTGGATCTTGAAGATCTGGTTGTAGCGGTTTTCCGGGTCGACGATGTTGTTCTGGGAAAGCCGGATGTTCTCGGTTGGGATGTCGCGCGCCAGGCAGTAGACCCGAACGAAGTAGGCCGCGCACAGCGCGGAGGACGCCAGGAAGTAATCAAAGGGGCTTGGCGCCGAGCCGTCGCCCTTGTAGCGAATGGGCTGGTCGGTGATGACGGTGAAATCGTCAAACTTGGCTTCAAGTCTGAGATTTTCGAGAAAATTGACTTTGATTTCCATTAACAGGGTACCGGGCGTTAAAGCTTGGGAAGAGGGGTGGGCAGGGGTGGTGCGCAGGCTGCTGCCGTATGGGGTGATAGTATCACCTGTCAATCGGCCGCTGAAAGCGAACCCATCAGCCTGGCCTGGCAACGGTAGCCTATCGCCGTCATGCTGAGGGATGCAGAAACGCAACCTGGGCCAGGAGGTACGATGCCAACACTGATCGATTTCAGCGCCGGGAACGAGGTCCCACGCTGGCGCGCCATCAACGACACGGTCATGGGTGGGGGGTCTCGAGGCGCCATGCACGCAGCAGGTGCCCTGGGCATCTTCTCGGGTGAGCTTTCGCTGACCAACGGCGGCGGCTTTGCCTCGGTACGCCGCGAGCCAGAGCCCATGCGGCTATCTCGCCACCAAGGCGTGACCGTAGAGGCGCGTGGTGACGGTCGCCAGTATCAGCTGCGCCTTTACAGCAACCAACTGATAGACGGCGCCGCCTATCGTGCCGTTTTTCAGCCCCCGGCCGGTGAGTGGCAGCGCATCGCCCTGCCCTGGAGCATGTTCGAGGCGGTATTTCGTGGTCGCCTGTTCGAGGATGCACCGCCGCTGGCACCTGACGAAATCCAACAGCTCGGCCTGTTGATTGCCGATCGCCGCGACGGGGCGTTCCGGCTGGAAGTGGCGAGTATTGAAACGCTGGAAGTCAGCTAAGCTATCCGAGTCGCAGAAGCGCTT
This sequence comes from Halomonas sp. ANAO-440, assembly GCF_019915905.1. Lineage (NCBI taxonomy): Bacteria > Pseudomonadati > Pseudomonadota > Gammaproteobacteria > Oceanospirillales > Halomonadaceae > Halomonas > Halomonas sp. ANAO-440. The sequence goes on from NZ_JAHXBV010000019.1 coordinate 46,458, forward strand.
AGGCGTGATATCGCCACTGCAGTGGTTTGTCATCTTTGGCTACCTCACACTCTCTAGAGTCTGAAACTCATCCAACACACTCTCCCCGCGTGGAGAAAGCCGATAGCCGGTGCCAAGGCTTTCTGTCAGCCCTAACTTCTTGAGCTTCCTGACGTTGAGCTTGAAAGGCTCCTTCTCCATGCCCACCATCTCGCACAGCTCACCCGCACGTACTCCAGGGCGGCTCGCGATCACTTCCAACGTTCGCTGGGTCCACGGCCCGTTGGTGGCCCGCTTATCCAGACGCTGCAAGCGCTTGTGCAAGTCCATGCTTTCCTCGTCCGTCAACTCGGCTGTTTCTCTAAGAGCTATTCGAGGGTCAGGGCGTAAGACGCCCAGATCGATTTTGTAGAGATCACCTTCACTACGGCGGGAGAGTTCGCGCAGGAGCGCCTCACGTGTGACGTAGCCCGCGTTTCGTGCATCCCGTTCGGAGATATCCTCGGGTGCAATTTGAGTCACCGACAGTATGTGCAGCTCACCCAAAGCGGTCAGCAGCGTGCCGCCTGACTTTACGGAAGGCCGCTGCCACCGTCGAAAGGCCAGTGTAATGCAGCCATCACGGATCTTTTCGAGGACCGCCCTCTTGAACAGCACTGCTCTTCCTCCTGCAGCCGGACGGGCTCGTCACTGGTTACCGCCCACCCGTTACATCGAGCAGCGCCCCTGTCGAGTAGGAGGCATCATCGGAGAGCAACCACAGGATGGCCCGTGCGACCTCTTCGGCTCGGCCGCCCCGCTGCATGGGTACGGAAGTTTTCACGCGCTCGACGCGGTCAGGCTCGCCGCCGCTTGCGTGGATCTCGGTGTAGATCACACCGGGGCGCACGGCGTTGACGCGAATACCCTCTGCCGCAACTTCCTTGGCCAGGCCGATGGTAAAACTGTCGATGGCGCCCTTGGCCGCGGCGTAGTCGACGTACTCGTTGGGCGCGCCAAGCTTTGATGCTATGGAGGAGACGTTGACGATCGCGCCGCCCTTGCCGCCGTGCCGGGACGACATGCGGCGAATGGCCTCACGAGCACAGAGGAAGCTGCCGATCACGTTGGCCGTCAGCACCCGGCCCAGGCGTGCGGCATCCATTTGCTCGACGCACATCTGCGTTTCCAGAATGCCGGCGTTGTTGACCAACCTCGTGACCGGTCCGAGCTTATCGTCGACCTCTTCGAAGAGCCGCACCACGTCGGCCTCGGAGCCGACATCGCCCGACACGGCGATCGCCTCGCCGCCGGCACGGGTGATCTCTTCGACCACCGCTATTGCGGCGGTTTCATTGTGACAGTAGTTGATGCACACCGCGTAGCCGCTAGCGGCGCCCAAGCGCGCGGTGGCCGCACCAATCCCTCGGCTGCCGCCAGTAATGACCAGAACCTCTTTCAATGCGATACCTATAACGTACCCGTCAACACTAGAACGATCACGATTATCAACACCAGCCCGAGCCCCCCGCTGGGGCCGTACCCCCATCCCCTGCTGTGGGGCCATGCAGGTATCGCACCGATCAGAAGCAGTACCAGGATTATCAGTAGAATCGTTCCTATTGGCATGTCATAACTCCCTGTAGTGAGTGTACGGTCAGTGACCAGACTGATTCCGACACTCGAGCCCATGTCCTGTATTCACACTAGACCATAGGAAGACGCTCGTCTTTATGCCTATGCCGCAAATGGCCCATGGATCCCAACTTTTGAGATAATTGGTCTTGGTGAGACTGGTTCCCTCAGACCCAATTCATCAGCATCAGGAAGAGTACGACCGGGTAACCAACGATGGCGGGCATTATGATCAGGACCATGCCAAGCGCACACCCTTCGCCCCCCTCGGGTAGCCGCGCAGGAATAGTACACACCACACGCACTCAAGGAATGCGACGACATGCCCAATGACACGGCCTCCTCAGGCCGCCAGCTTCGCCTGGTCTATGACGGCGAATGCCCGATGTGCCGCCATTACGTGCGCAGGCAACGCATTCGCCAGGAAGTCGGCGAACTCGAGCTGATCGATGCCAGGCAGGACAAGGAAGCACGCCAGGAACTCAGCGCCATGGGCATCGACCTGGATCAGGGCTTCGCCCTCCAGATCGGCGAGCGTTGGTACCACGGCAGCGAAGCCCTGCATCGCCTTACCCTGCTCGGCACCCGTAGCGGCGTGTTCAACCGGCTGACGTACCGGCTGTTTGCCAGCCAAAGGCGCACGGCAAGGCTCTATCCGCTTCTGAAAGCGTGCCGGAATGGGATGCTGAGGGCGCTGGGGAAAACGCCTATCGGAAACCACCATCAGGATTAACCGGTATGTCAAAGTGCAGGACATCTTCGCGCTTGCCTAGCTTGGTGTATAAGGCAATTGCCGGCTCATCCTCAACGTTCGTGTCAGCCTGAACGAATATCGTATAGGCGCCACGTTGAGCGGCTATCTCTTTCACCTTCCCGATCAATGCTGTAGCGATGCCTTCTCGACGATGCCCTGAACGAACAGCGAGATCGTATATATAAATCTCGCTGCGCTCTTGCTCAAATTTTTTCAGCTCATAGGCGGCTAGTCCCCCGACGACATCGCCATTTTTCAACGCAGCTAGCGCAATAAAGGTATCGCCGGACAAGAGATCCTGAAAATATGCCGCGCCAGGGCGATTCCCGGTGTAGGTCTCCGGTTCATCGAAAACTTCCCCAAACATTGTCAACAGGGCATCGAGAAGCGGAATATCATCTGGGGCAAGGTGGTGAATATCTCCGAGCATCTTTCACTTTCTCCCTACTTCATCCTATAGCATGCCATATCATCAATCCGGCTTCCGCAGAACGAGCCATCGATTTAAGCGCTTAATGACTGAGATCCCAAAAAACGGGCCGAACTCATATCCTGTGGTTGCGATGTGCGGGCTCTGCACCGTGCTTACCGCCGCCGAGGCGCTACCTGTTCTGGTCAAGTCAGAGCGGACACATTTTCAAGCCGCAGCTGCCAAT
>NZ_JAHXBV010000002.1:0-449532 GCF_019915905.1 Halomonas sp. ANAO-440
GGCATGGGGAGACCCGCTCTTTATATGTGGGGCCGCTCCGCGGGCCGGCCCCTCGCCGGCTCGGGGCGTTCGACCGCCCTCGCGGCGGTGCCGCGAAAGGCCGGGCGGTCTCACCCCCATGCGAGAGTAGCGGAGCGCCGCCCGGGTAATCGTCAGGCATTTATTCAGAAGCCCCGGCCATTGGTCGGGGCTTCGCCATTTTGGGGTCTCCCATGGAGAGTAGCGGAGCGCCGCCCGCCGGATGGCCGGCCCGAACATAGTCAGGCACCTATTCCAAAAACCCCGAGTTCGAAAGAGCTCGGGGTTTTTTCTATATTGCTCTGCATAAAACTACCTGATTAGGCATAAGACTCAGCAGGCACCTCGGCGGGGCTGAAAGGTTGGCTGTCGTCGCGAATACCGGCAACACCGCCGGGAGGCCTGCGGCCTCCAGTCGTGAGCTGAAGCTACTTATATGGACCCGTCCCGTTGTGCAAGCCCGAAACGTATCGGCGGGGGGTGAGACTGCACGCTTATATCCGGCCTGTTAGCGGCACGTCATCGGTGCCTGGCCATGATGGGATGCGCGCTCTCCGAGCTGATCTCCTACTCGGCCTCAACATCGGGCCATATAGCTTCACAGCGTGGCGGAGAGCCGGTCTGACCTGTCCTGCCATCTACGTTCGTACCTGCGCAACCTCGGGGAAAAATCGTGACTATGTCATCGCGTCATCGCATTACGGGGTGGTCGCGTAGGCGGTATCTCGCACCATGACCGCCCAGCAGATCCTGCCCAGCTTGTTTGCCAGGGCGACAGTGGCCTTGGCCGCCCCACGCCGTGCCGCCAGGGCGCATGCCCAGCGAGCCAGTCGATCCGGCTGCTGCTGGCACTGAAAGGCGCGTAAGGCCGCTCGGGCCCCATGCACGAGTTGCCGACGCACCTCGCCGTTGCCCCGCTTGGAGATGCTCATCAGTCGTTCCTTGCCGCCGCTCGAGTGCTGGCGTGGCACCAGGCCAATCGAGGCGCTGAAGGATCGGCCATTGGCAAACCGTTTCGGATCACCGATATGGCTGGCCAGCAACGTCGCATTGACCGGCCCGATGCCGGGCACGCTCATCAGGCGTCGACACACCGGCGTCGCCCTGGCCAGCCGTGCCAGGCGCTGATCGTAGGCATGAATGCGCGCATCCAGCGAGAGCCACTGATCCAGAACATCATCCAGCACCACGAAGAGGTCGTCGCCGAGCTGGGCCCGGTGCTCGGCGAGTAAGCGCCGGACCTCACCCTGGCGAAACACCGAGTGACCCTTCGCCACGCAGATGCCCATTTCGGCGAGCAAGCCATGCAGCTCATTGCCCAGGGCCGTGCGGTTGGCAATCGCCCGGGAGCGCACGCGATGCATGGCTTGCAGCGCCTGCTGTTCCAGTGTCTTGGGCGCCACCCGTGGCGTGGCATCGCGGGCCGCTGCCTCGGCGATCGCGCGGGCATCCCGGGCATCGCTCTTGTGGCCCAGCACAAAGGGCTTCACGTACTGGGGAGGGATCAATTGGACCTCATGCCCCAGGGCCTGGATCTCCCTTGCCCAGTAGTGGGCACCGCCGCATGCCTCCATGGCGACGCGGCAGGGAGGTACCTGGGCCAGCGTCAGGCGTAAGCCCGAGCGAGACACCTTCTTGCTGAATATCTGGCGGCCTTTGGGATCGACTGCATGAAGTTGAAAGACACGCTTGGCAAGATCAATCCCGACGATGCTAATGTGATTCATGGATGGACCCTCTCTTCAAGATGCCGTGTGGTGCCCCATGCACCCAGATGGCGTTGCAAACTCATCTTGGCACAAGGAGGGACGGGTCCATCCCATTTCCTACAGCGGCGTGGCAACGTTGGTGGAGAAAGCCGCTGTTGGAGCGCTGGTTCCCATCGCGACTGGCGCCGATAGGCGCCTCGGCGGAGGCTGAAAGGTTGGCTGTCGTCGCGAATACCGGCAACACCGCCGGGAGGCCTGCGGCCTCCAGTCGTGAGTTGAAGCTACTCCTACAGCGGCGTGGCAACGTTGGTGGAGAAAATCGGTAAGGGGGGACGATTTATAACGTCTTGACCATCCGAACTCTTTCAGTGTGGCTCAAGATTGGCCCGATGGCTGATCAAGGTGAGTAATCAGGTAAAACGAAATCACCTCCGGCAATGCCGGAGGTGATCTTCGTAAACCAACCTGGTGGTGATTGGTTACCCGTCCCTGGGTAGAGTAGAGCGTCCGTGAGGGCTATCAGGTATTACCATTCCTGATCGTCATCCTCGTCTTCGACTTCCCACTCTTCCTCTTCATTCTCTTCTTCCCACTCCTCGGCGTCCCACTCTTCCTCTTCGTTCTCATACTCGGTGTCAGCGCCGGCGCCAAAGCCGTCATCGGCTTCGCCCTCAGGAGCAGTTTCCTGTGGTACAGGCTCTTGACCTTCTTCCTCATCATGGAAGTCGGCAAATGCCAGCGGGCTGGCTGCAAGACCAAAAGTGATACCAACAATACCGAGCTTCTTGAGGAATTCCTTGGACATCATGTGCATACCTCCATTGGAGTCTGACTTGAAGTGCCTGGTGAAGCCTGGGGCTTCGTTCGTCATGGCGGTGAAGAGTGACCTAAATAGCCTTGATCGAAAGCTCAACCCGCTCGTCTTGCTCACTCTGAGGAATGCAGACTACGGGCCAGTTCTGCCAATAATATAAAAAAACACTAGATATCAGGTTCTTATGGATTTACTTGCGGATCGGCTGGTGTCCGGCACAGGGTTGAAAAAGTGGTGTTATCTGACACATGCGCCCATGTAACACGTGCGAGTTGTTCTCACTTTCTTCGCTTGGCCGTCGGCTGTGAGGGGTGCAAAAAAACCGGCGCCAATGGCGCCGGGTTATAGAGAGGGGGTGTTGGTAGCTGTGTCTAGACTACGCCCTGTTCGATCATGGCATCGGCTACCTTGCGGAAGCCTGCAATGTTGGCACCAAGCACCAGGTTCGTTGGCTCATCAAACTCCGCGGCAGTATCGGCACACTGCTTGTGGATATCGGCCATGATGGCCTGGAGCTTGGTGTCGACCTTCTCCAGTGTCCACTGCTGCATGCTGCTGTTTTGAGCCATCTCCAGCTGGCTGGTGGCCACGCCGCCGGCATTGGCAGCCTTGCCGGGTCCGTAAGCGATTCTTGCTTCGAGAAAGCGATCGACTGCTGAGGCGGTTGAGGCCATGTTGGAGCCTTCGCTGATGCAATGGATGCCGTTCTCGAGCAAGGCTCGGGCATCTGCTTCCGTTACCTCGTTCTGAGTAGCGCTCGGGAAGGCGACATCGCCCTTGAGGCGCCATACCGCATGTCCGTCGGAGGGATAGTCCTGGGCGTCGATATAGTGCGCCTCCGGATGATGTTCGACATATTCACGCAATGAGGCGCGCTTGACTTCCTTGAGCAGCTTGAGGGTATCCAGGTTAATGCCTTCCGGATGGTGGATGGTGCCCCGGGAATCGGAGCAGGTGACTGGCCGGGCGCCGAGCTGATAGAGCTTCTCGATGGTGTAGGTGGCCACGTTGCCGGCACCCGATACCAGGCAGGTCTTGCCCATGATGCTGTCGCCCTGTGCTTCGAGCATGTTCTGAGCAAAGTAGACCGCACCATAGCCGGTAGCTTCCTTGCGACCCAGGGACCCGCCCCAGTTCAGCCCCTTGCCGGTGAGAATGCCTTCGTAGCGTCCAGTAAGGCGCTTGTATTGACCGTATAGGTAGCCAATCTCTCGAGCGCCAACGCCGATGTCGCCAGCCGGTACGTCTGTGGTGGGCCCGATGTGGCGATATAGTTCGGTCATGAAGGCCTGGCAGAAGCGCATGATCTCGCCGTCGGACTTGCCCTTAGGGTCGAAGTTGGAGCCACCTTTGCCTCCACCAATCGGCAGGCCGGTCAGGGCGTTCTTGAAGATCTGCTCAAAGCCCAGGAACTTGATGATGCTGGCATTGACGCTGGGATGGAATCGCAGGCCACCCTTGTAGGGCCCCAGGGCAGAATTGAACTGGATCCGATAGCCCTTGTTGACCTGTACCTTGCCGCCATCGTCGACCCAGCTGACCCGAAACATGATCTGGCGCTCCGGCTCGACGATGCGCTCGATGATGCTGTGCTGATGGTAACGAGGCACCGCATCAAGCAGTGGGCGCAGGCATTCGAGAACTTCTTCGGCGGCCTGATAGAACTCACCTTGGGCCGGGCTGCTTTTCCTGAGACCCTCAAGGGTATCGTGAACGTAGGTCATGAGGCTTCCTGATTGAAAGTGGATTGTGGTCACTATAATCCAATGCACCATTATGCAGCAACTGTATGGGTCATGCTGAGATTAGACATAGATATGAGTCGAAAAGCCTTTAAAAAGGACCTATCTTATGCACCAATATCGATCACTAAGAATGGTTCATAAACGACAAATAAACGATGCGCCTCTTCGCAACCCTGCCCGACGGTTGGCTGGTATCATGTATTTCCTTGAATAAAGCGGAGTTCCGGAACCGTGACCCTGACCACACCGGCCCTGCTGTTTCCTGCCATTTCGCTGCTGCTGCTGGCCTATACCAATCGATTTCTGGTACTGGCGCAGCTGATCCGCAAGTTGGCGGAGGAAGAGCGCAGCCTTCACCAGGACGCTACGACACGCCAGATTCTGCTGCTGCGCAGAAGAATCTCACTGACCAAGCGCATGCAGGTTGCTGGTGTGCTGAGTTTTCTGCTTTGCACCCTGTCGATGTTTGCCCTTTTCCTCTCGCTAGAACTGCTGGGCATGATTCTGTTCGGGGCGAGCCTGGTCACGCTGTCCGTGTCCCTGGTCTACTCACTCTGGGAAGTTACAATTTCAACGAATGCGCTGAACGTACAGCTACAGGATATCGAGGCGCTGGGTGGCAGGCAGAGCCGTAGCGGGCGCACCTCGCAAGACAAGCCGAAGGAGGTCCCTTGACGCAGCAAGTTCAAGCGGTAGAAAAGTCCCAGCTACCCGATCGGATGCTGTTCTATTGTCGCCCCGGTTTCGAAGCTGACCTGGCGGCTGAAATCGATTCCCGCGCCAGGGGACTTGGGTGGTCCGGGCAGGCGGAATACGACCCTCAGGCCGGGTACGTCTGCTTTCATGTGTCGGACGCACGCCCCGTCAACCTGCTCCAGCGTGAACTGCCATTGGAGGGGTTGATATTTGCGCGGCAGAGCCTGGTTGCGCTTCCGGGACTGACGCTATCACGGGAGAACCGTCTGTCGCCGATCATCGAACAGGTGGTGGCGAGTGGCTGGAACTTCGATTCCATCTGGCATGAAACGCCCGATACCAATGACGGCAAGGCACTCTCGGGGCTGATCAAGGCGCTGACACGTCCCCTCGAGTCGATGCTGAAGAAGCGCGGGGCGCTGCGCCGCAAGGCTGCCGGTCGGAGGCTTCACCTGTTGTGGAGCGATGGCGATCGGGTGCAGTTGGGGATGAGCTTCCCTGGCAATCGCAGCGAACTCCCGGGTGGTATTCGTCGGCTGCGTTTTCCACATGCTGCGCCAAGTCGCTCGACCCTCAAGCTGGAGGAGGCCTGGCATGAGTTCGTGCCGCGTGATCAGTGGGATGAGCGGTTGGCGGAGGGCATGCAGGCCGCCGACCTTGGCGCGGCACCGGGTGGCTGGACCTGGCAATTGGTCGCGCGAGGCATGAACGTCTTTGCCATCGACAACGGACCGATGGACAAGGCCTTGATGGCTTCGGGACTGGTGGAGCACCTGCGCGAGGATGGCTTTGTCTGGCAGCCTCCGGAGCGGCTCGACTGGCTGGTGTGCGATATCGTCGACAAGCCTTCACGGGTCACTGCCATGGTGCAGCGCTGGCTTGTGCAACGCTGGTGTCGGGAGGCGGTATTCAACCTGAAGCTGCCGATGAAACGTCGCTGGGAGGAGGTGTCGCGGTGCCTGTCGGGGCTGGAAGCGTCGCTGTCTGAAGCCGGCGTTCGGGCTGAGATACGCTGCCGGCATCTTTATCATGATCGAGAAGAGGTCACCGTTCACGTCAGGTTGCTGGACTGATTCCATCGGCAACGACGGTTGATGATAGAATCAGTCGGATGAGTTGAAAGCGGTCCGGGGCGACGGGTCTAGTAGGACGGTTCGTAGATGCGGATGGATTCATCCTCGGTCAGCAACGGCCAGATGCGCTGCATGACCCTGGAGCGCTCTTCGCTGTTATACCACTCCTTCCATGCACGAAGGTCGCGCCATTTGGTGATCATCAGGCGTCTGTCACTGTGCCCGAGTTCCATGAGCGTCTCGCCGCCCACGAAGCCCCTGGCTCCCAAGGACCAGCGGATGGCCTCACGGGCGGCCTCCTCATATTCTTCTTCCAGGCCGGGCATGATGCGACGTTCGATAATGATCTTGATCATCTAAGCTGGCTCCCTACACCGAGGTCAATCGATGGTTGATACTGCCGACTCGCCGCCGGATTTTCAGGCTGAACTGGACACTAGCGGTCTCTACTGCCCGGAACCCGTCATGCTGATGCACAACAAAGTCCGTGACATGCAGTCCGGCGAGGTACTCAAGGTGGTGGCCACTGATCCGGCCACTACCCGGGACGTGCCGAAGTTCTGCAGCTTTCTTGGACATGAGCTGCTGGCTCAGCAGGAGTCGGGCGAACGTTACCTCTACTTTATCCGCTTAGGCTGATGTATCGCCAGACCTTGTAGGAAAAGCGCCTGTGCTAAATGGCTCTTGTACAGGGTCTGGCTGGGGGCTGGGTAGGGGATGGCGTATGGCTGTTCGTCTCAGCCGGAGGTCGCCGACGCTTCGGGTATTACCATCAGTGCCAGGGCTTCCAGGGTGCCGGGGTCCTGCTCGCGGATGCGACTGGCGATGCTGCGCTGAAAGAAGTACACCATTCGGTGGCGGCTGTGGCCGGGGTAAAGGCAGGGGTCTCCCGGAAGCACGGGGGTAGACTCGATCAGTTTTTCATCGGCCAGCAGGGCCTCGACGTTACCGTCACTGTATAGGCGCCAGCCGAATACCTGCTTAAGCTGCCACGGGCCATGGTCGTCATCGACGCATAGGGCATGGGTGCCAAGGGTGTCTGGAAGCTGCTGGATGAGGGTGATGTCACGGGTCTCTTCGTAATCGAAGTAGGCGGCGGCATGCTCCAGTTCGTATACCTTGTGAGGCGGGGCCGTCTCCATCAGTTCCTCGGTTTCCGGATCTCGGTAACCCACGAAACTGCCATGCTCGGCGTCGTCAATATAATGACAGGGCGTGAGCGCCTCCATCCATGGGACCAGGCCCACCACCTCGCCATCCTCGCGAAGGCCCCAAGCGAGTATCGGCATGCCGTAGAAGGAGTCGGGGTCGGAGGCGAGACGATAGATCATCTCCAGGCCGTCGAGCTCTGGAGAGAGGCGTATCAGGCGTCGCTTGGCCAGCTGTTTCTGGCGCATCGTTTCCAGGTCGATGACCCGGGCAGGGCGGGGTGACATTGTCATACCCATGATCTCCCTCCAGATTCTGCATGGGCCGAGCTGTAAAGTGTCACGGCTGCGGCAAGGCTGACGGGATCCACACCTACCTACTTGTTCCCACCAATATCACAGAGTCACCGTGTAAGTTAAGCCTGACGAAAGGTTTTTCACTTACAGCGCTCAGCGAGCGCCTGCCAGTAACGTTGATGCGCGTTGCGTGTCGCGAGCAAGGCAGGAAAAGGCGCTTCGGGATTGTCCAGCGACAGCCAGCGGTCACGGTAGAGGGCGACGGCTTCGGGAGGGGTGACATGGCTTTCCAGCAGTGCCTCGATGGCGCCCAGCCAGTGATTGGCTTGTGCTTCGAGGTCGTCCAGCCATTCGATTGCCGGCTTCTGCTGGAACAGCGACTTCAGGTCGGAGCCGCGCATAGTCAATCTCTGGCAGCTTGCTGTATCGGCCAGGCTGGCTTCCAGCAGCGCATTGGCTTCACCGAGGCGCTGCTGAGCCAGCATTAGAGCCCGCAGCACTTCTGCTGTCAGCGGCCGGCGGCGAAGGGTGTCGAGGTGCCCCTCAAGGGTTGACGACGCATGCTGCCACTCCTGGCTGAACTGGTTCAGCGTGGCGGCTTGCAGCCACTCGATGGCTGACAATTGCTCATCGATGGCGTCACGTGAATCGGGTTCCAGAGGAGAGCTGGCCCGGGAGAAGCTGCCGGTCCACTCATCGGAGTCGAACAGGGTATTCCAGCTGACCAGTGGCAACTGCTCGGTCTTGGCAATGGTGAGTCGTGCCAGGCGGTCACGGTTATTCTCGGAAAGTGCCTCTGGCACGTCGCTGTGCCAGCAGGCGTGCAGGCGTCGCCAGAGCTCCAGTTCGTAGATCCAGCGCTGGCTGGGTGGAGCGACTCGGCCTAGCTGATTGTTCCTGGCAGCCACCAGCGAGGTGATATGACATTCTCGCAGGGCGTAGACATCGAGCATGCCCTCGCGGGTTTCGGGAATCTGGAACAGACGCTCGCGCCGTTCGGGAAAGGCGCCGATATTGGTGGGGGCTCCGGGGTGTGGCTCTGGCTGCCCCAGCGCCTCGGCGAGGTCGCGCTGGTAGCTCGTCAGCAGGGCTTCACCTTCGCCACTACCACCGCAGCCGACCAGCAAAGCCGCGGTCATCAGGCCGGCCAAGCATCGCTTCAGGCAGCACTCAGCTGCGCGGGATCTCGATTGCGCCATTCGCCACTCCCCTGGCCAGTCGCCGTAGTCGCTCGCCGAGCAGCAGGGCCGCCACTGTCAGGCCGGCGATCAGCCCGATCCAGTAGCCGTGCACCCCGAGGGGGCCGCTCAAGCCGGCAAGGCCATGCATGCCCAGCCAGTGTCCGCCGCCCAGCCCGACGAGCCAGTAGGCGACCAGCGTGATCACCATGACGATGCGGGTGTCCTTGTAGCCACGCAGCGCGCCGGCCAGATTGACCTGCAGCGAGTCGGAAACCTGATAGACCATGGCCAATATGACCAGTGAAACCGCCAGGCGTTGCACCCCGACGTCGTGGGTATAGAGGGCGATGACCGGTTCAGCGGTGAACCATAGCACCAGGCTGTTGAACCCGGCCACCAGCAGGCAGATGGCGATACCGTTCCAGGCCACCAGGCGGGCATGGTCGGGGCGTCCCTGGCCCAGGGTGTTGCCGACCCGCACGGTCAGCGCCATGCTCAGCGACAGCGGCAGCATGAACAGGATCGAGGTGTAGTTGAGTGCGACCTGGTGTGCCGCGACCGTCACCTCGCCGAGGCTGGCGATGAACAGTGCAATCAGGGTGAACAGCGTCACTTCGACGAAGATCGCCACGCCGATCGGTACGCCGACATAGAGCAGCTCGCCGATCAGTTTCCATTGCGGCGGCGCGGGGTCGCACCAGAGCTCGACATCGCCGTAGGCCCGGGAGCGCCGGGTATAGGCGATCATCGCCAGGCTCATCACCCACATGGAGAGCGCGGTGGCGATACCGCAACCGAAGGCGCCAAGTGCAGGAATTGCCTGTACCCATGCGGGCAACCACTCGCCAAACAGCTCGGTGAGCCCGTCGCCGCCATAGATCAGCACATAGTTGCTGGGTATGTTCACGGCCAGGCCCACCAGGCTGATCCACAGCGCAGGGCGGGTGTGGTTCATGCCGTCGGAGAAGGCCCGCAGGGCCTGGAACAGGGCGACCCCGGGCATGCCGAAGGCCACGGCGGAGAGGTAGGCGGCCGAGCGTCGTGCCACCTCATCAGGCACCTCCATCAGCCGGAAGATCGGCATCACCGTGAACCACAGCAGCAGGGCAGCGCCCAGGCCTAGTGCCAGGGCCACCCACAGCGCCTGGTGCACGTTGGGGCGGATGCGAGCGGTGGTGCCGCCGCCCAGCAATTGGGCGACGATGGGGGTGAGTCCCATCAGGGTGCCGGTCATGAACAGCATCAGTGGCAGCCAGATGCTGGAGCCCACGGAAACCGCCGCCAGGTCGGTGGCGCTGAGGCGCCCGGTCATCATCACATCGGCGACGCTCATGCCGGCCTGGGCCAGCTGGGCGCCGCAGATCGGCAGCGCCAGGGTGATCAGCGGCCGCGTTTCCTTGCGGCTGACGCCGGCGAGTTGGGTGAAAAAGGTGGCCAAGGGTCATGCTCCATGCAGGCGATAATGCCGCCAAAACGTCGTAAAGCCTGGTCTCAACGACCGAGGAAACCGGTTATGTTAGCAATTGGCGGTGATTTTCGCCCGCTGTACCACGTGTTTATAATGAATCCTTCTCTATGACCCGGAGCCCACGTGACCCACCGACTCGACGATGTGATCGCGCTGTTCGACGGACTCTTCCAGGACACTTTCAATACGCGGCTGGTGCGCGGTGGCGATGAGCCGCTCTACCGGCCGGCCGATGCCGGCTGCTCCTTTCATCGGGTGATCTTCGCACATGGCTTCTATGCCAGCGCCCTGCATGAGATCAGCCACTGGTGCATCGCCGGGGAGCGGCGTCGTCGCTTTGAAGACTACGGCTACTGGTACCTTCCCGATGGCCGCGATGCTGAGCAGCAGCGCGCCTTCGAGGCCGCGGAGGTGGCTCCCCAGGCCCTGGAGTTGCTCTTCACGCGCGCCTGCGGCCGGCAGTTCAATGTCAGCGTCGACAACCTGGGTGGCGAGGCGGAGGTGGACCGTGCCGCCTTCCTGGCCCGGGTCGAGGCGAGGGCTTCTCGTTATGAACGAGAGGGCTTGCCGCCCCGGGCGGCGGCGTTCCAGGCTGCGCTGGGGGCGTTCTACCGCGAGGGGCGAAGCCTGGACGACGCCGTCGTGTCAGGGCGCGCTTCGCTACCGGTGTCGCTGCCGGCCTGAGCCCATGCTTCCTTGCCCAGGGCCAGCAGCGGTGCCAGCGCGGGTGGGGTTTGGTGGGTCGGATAGGCGACGCCAATGGTCTGATGGATGACCAGGCCATCGATGGGGCGGCACTGCACGTCGTGTCGCGCGAGGATCTCGGGCCAGGCCGGCACCAGGGAGACCCCGACCCCGGCGGCGACCAGGCCCAGGGTGTACTCGATGGTGCGCAGGCGCGCCCGGATCTGGCAGCGCACTTCCACCGAGTTCAGCGCGGCGGCGAGTTGCTCCATGGCGGCGCAGGGGTGGCGCCAGATGAAGGGCAGCCCATCCAGGTCGTCCAGCGCGATCGACGCCTGCATGGCCAATGGGTGTCCGCTCGGCAGCGCCAGGCGATAGCTGTCGTGCCAGATCGGCTGAAAGCGCTCTCCATGGGCCAGGTCCTGTTCGCCGATGATGCGGGCATCGCAGCGCTCTTCCGGATTGACCAGCGTCAGGGCCAAGTTGTCGCCACGGCCGATGTACTCCTTGAGCAGCGTCGTCATGCGGCTGGCGCCCAATGAGCGCATCAGGCCCAGACGAACCGGCGTGGGGGGCGAGTCGGTGCGAAACAGGCGGCTGATGGCGTCCAGGTTCTCGCTGACCTGGCGCGCCAGTGGATAGAGCCGGTTCCCCTCCTCGGTGGCGGTGATGCCACGACGGTGCCGCTCGAACAGCGGCGTGCCGAGCCGCTCCTCCAGCTGGGCCAGCGCCGTGGAGATGGAGGGCTGGGCCACATGGCAGCGCCGGGCGGCGGCGCTGATCGAGCCGCTCTCGTAGGCCGCAATGAAGTAGCGCAGGCTGCGCACATCCATAAAGGTTACCTATACCTGATCCAGGATATCGATATTATCCCTTTAGCAAGCAGGCGCGCTAGGCTGTAGGCATTCACTCTCGCGAATGCCGACAGGAGCCCGCTACCGTGGCCGACCCGCTGCCCCAGGAAAAACTGTTCTTCTCTGCCCTGCGTTCCGGCGACTGGCCCGAACCCGAGCAGGCGTGGACGCTCGACGAGGCCGGACTCAGCCCCGCCGGCCTGGCCGAGCTGTTCGAATCCCAGCTCATGAGCCGCCACCTGGACCTGCATGCCCGGCGGCTGCAGGCCCGGGGCGAGGCCTTCTATACCATCGGCAGCGCCGGCCACGAGGGCAATGCCGCCATTGCCCGGGCCTTTCGTCACACCGATCCCGCCTTCCTGCATTATCGCGACGCCGCCTTCCTGATCCAGCGCAGCCGCAGCGTGCCGGGACAGACGCCGCTCTGGGACCTGCTGTTGAGCTTCGCTGCCTCGGCCGACGACCCGATCTCCGGTGGCCGGCACAAGGTGCTGGGTTCGAAGGCGCTGCATGTTCCGCCCCAGACCAGCACCATCGCCTCGCACCTGCCCAAGGCGATGGGGGCCGCCTACGGCCTCGGCCTGTGGCGACGCCTGGGCGGCGGTGGCGAATGGCCGGCCGATAGCGTGGCGATCTGCAGTTTCGGCGACGCCTCGTTCAACCACTCCACCGCCCAGGGTGCGCTCAACGCCGCCGGCTGGGCCGCCTACCAGGGCTCGCCCATGCCCCTGGTGATGGTCTGCGAGGACAACGGCATCGGCATCTCCACCCTCACGCCCGATGGCTGGATCGAGGCGAGCATGCGCGCTCGCCCCGGCTTTCACTATCTCAGCTGTGACGGGCTCGACCTGCTCGATACCTGGCGCGCCGCCCGGGAGGCTGCGCGTATCGCGCGCAGTCGCAAGCAGCCGGTGTTCCTGCACATGCGCTGCGTGCGGCTGTTTGGCCATGCCGGCTCGGATGCCCAGCAGGCCTACATGACGCCCCAGCGCATCAAGGCCGACGAGGCGCGTGACCCCTTGCTGGTCAGCGCCGGGCTGCTCCAGAGGCATGGGGTGCTCGACAAGGGGCAGATCGGCGAGCTCTACCGGGCCGTGGGGGAGTGCGTGGCCCGGGTCGCCGAAGAGGCGATTCGCCGGCCTCGGCTCGAAACTGCCGCGCAGGTCATGGCCAGCATCGTGCCGCCGCTGCGGCCAGGGCGTCAGCGGCCGTGGGAGGGGGACGTCGACACCTCCCCCGGACCCATGGCGAAGCTGTTGAACCAGTCGCTGCATCGCCTGATGTGCCGCCATCCCCACCTGGTGCTGGCCGGCGAGGATATCGGCCGCAAGGGCGGCGTCTACGGCGTCACCCAGAAGCTGCAGGCCCAGTTCGGCCCGCACCGGGTGATCGATACCCTGCTCGATGAGCAGAGCATCCTCGGGCTCGGGATCGGCCTGGGTCACAACGGCCTGGTACCGATTCTGGAGATCCAGTTTCTCGCCTACCTGCACAATGCCGAGGACCAACTGCGCGGCGAGGCGGCGACGCTCAGCTTCTTCTCCAACGGCCAGTACACCAATCCCATGGTGGTGCGCATTGCCGGGCTCGGCTACCAGAAGGGTTTCGGCGGCCATTTCCACAACGACAACGCCATCGCCGTGTTGCGCGACATCCCCGGCCTGCTGGTGGCGTGCCCCTCCAATGCCGCCGATGCCGTCGGGCTGATGCAGGAGGCGGTGCGCCTTGCCGACGAGGAGCAGCGCGTCGTGGTCATGCTCGAGCCCATTGCCCTCTACCACAACCGCGACCTGCATGAAGAGGGGGACCAGAAGTGGTGCTTCGCCGATCCGGGGCCGGAGCATCGCCTCGGCGTGGGTGAACTTGGTGCATGGGGCGAAGGGCGCGACCTGGCCATCGTCACCTACGGCAACGGGGTCTACCTCTCCCGGCAGGCCGCCGTGCGTCTGGAGGCCGAAGGCATTGCCCTGCGGATTATCGACCTGCGCTGGCTGACCGCCATCGACCATGACGCCGTGCATCACCACGTTGCCGAGTGCGGACAGGTGCTGGTGGTGGATGAGTGTCGCCGCAGCGGCTCGGTCAGCGAAGAGCTGATCACCGGCCTGGTGGAGCGCGGTATGGAAAGCCACCGCCTGCATCGGCTGACGGCCGAGGACAGCTTCATTCCGTTGGGGCGGGCGGCCACGGTGACCCTGCCCTCGGCGGATGCCATCGTTGAACGGGCGCGGCGAGCCGTCGGCAGGTCGGATTCGGCAGTCTCCGGCGTGCCGGCGGCAGCGTCCAGCGGCAAGGTATCGGCAGGGAGCGACAGCGAATGACAGCCTCGAATACGACAGTGACACGCGAACGGCTATTGCTCGTCTGCCCCGGCCGCGGTACCTACAATGCCCCGGAGTGGGGCAGCCTCAAGCGCCGGGCGTCAGGCAGCGAGTGGCTGGCCCGCTTCGATGCCCAGCGCCGCGAGGCGGGGCTGCCGAGTCTCAGCGAGCTGGACGGCGAGATTCCCTTTCGCCAGAGCCTGCATGGGAGAGGTGAACACGCCTCGCCGCTGATCTATGCCTGTGCCCTGGCCGATATGCAGGCCATCGATCCCGAGCGCTATGAAGTCGTCGCCGTCACCGGCAACTCCATGGGCTGGTATATCGCCCTGGCGGGCAGCGGTGCCCTGACGCCCGAGGATGCCCACCACCTGATCGGCACCATGGGCCAGATGATGCAGGAGACCCTTGTCGGCGGGCAGGTCCTCTACCCCTGGGTGGACGAGCAGTGGCGGCCGCAGTGGTCGCTACGCCGTGACCTGCTGGGGCTGGTGGAGCGGCTGCATGGTGAACAGGGCGCGGCGCTCTACCTCTCCATCGACCTGGGCGGCATGCTGGTCTTCGGCGGCAATGAGGTCGGGCTGGCCAGGCTGACCGAGGCGCTGCCGCCCCGGGAGCGTTTCCCGATGCGGCTGCATCAACACTCGGCCTTTCACACGCCGCTGCAGCAGGAGGTGCGGGAGGCGGCTCGCCAGCGGCTGACGGACGCCCCGTTCCGGGTGCCCAGGGTGCCGATGATCGACGGGCGTGGCCATGTCTGGACGCCCTGGAGCACTGCTCCCCAGGCACTGTGGGACTATACCCTCGGTGAACAGTTGGTGGCGCCCTATGGCTACACGGCGGCCCTGCGGGTCGGAGTAAGGGAGTTTGCGCCGGACCGTATCGTCATTCCGGGGCCGGGCGCGACGCTGGGCGGTGCCACCGCCCAGGCGCTGATTCAGCTGGGCTGGAAAGGGCTCGACAGCAAGGAGGCCTTCCAGGCCCGACAGGCCGAAGACCCCCTGCTGATCTGCATGGGCATGCCTGAGCAGCGTGACTGGCTGCTGCGCTGAGGCTCGCTATTCCGCCAGGCCCAGGCGCTCGTGCAGCCGCAGCATGACCTCGACCTCGTGCTCGGGCCGCATCGGCTCGAGCCCCATCTCGCCGAACAGCTCGTTGCGGGCACGGCTCCACTCGCCGCCGGCCAGGGCGGGGTAGAGGCTGTCGGCCGGTGCCAGTTCGACGAAGGGGTCGATGCCGTAGGTGTCGAAGAGGCGTGCCAGGGCGGCCTCGTCGTCGCGGATGCCGGCGGTGAAGAGGGTGGCGTTGAAGTGGTCGCTCTCCAACTCGCGGATCACGTCCAGCGGGCTTGCGCCAAAGCTGGTCAGCTCTTCCATGCTGTAGCCGTTCAGGGCATTCATCTCGTCGTCGAGCCAGTCATCATCCGGCTGTATCAGGGTGTGCTTGATGCGTCCGTCAGACAGCGCCCAGGCAATGGCCAGGGGCAGGTCGCTGTCGTCGCCGGTCTCCACGGCAATGAATCCGGGAATATCGGCCATCTCAGTGCTCCTCCTGCTGGAAAGTGCCAGCAACGTTGGGATCCTCGGTCTCTGCCAGCCGGAAGAAGGCCCGAGCGGTTTGGGACGTGGCCTGGGCCAGCTCGACTTCGCTGACTCCCTGCCAATGGGCGATCTCTCTCACGATCCAGGGCAGCAGTGACGGCTCGTGCCGCCTCCCCTTGAGTTTGGCAGGTAAATTGCGCGGCAGCAGGTAGGGGCAGTCGGTTTCCACCATGAGTCGATCCCGGGGGACTTCGCCGACCAGTTCGCGCAGGTGATGGCCGCGGCGCTCATCGCAGATCCAGCCGGTCAGGCCGATATGCAGGTCGAGGTCACGGTAGCCGTAGAGGGTCTCGCGATCGGCGGTGAAGCAGTGGATGACGGCATCCGGGAGATCGTCGCGCCAGGCATGCAGGATGTCACGCATGCGCTTGCCGGCGTCGCGTTCGTGGATGAACAGCGGTTTGCCGCACTCCACCGCCAGGCCCAACTGCGCCTCGAAGGCCCGCTCCTGTTCTGCGGGTGTCGAGAAGTTGCGATTGAAGTCCAGCCCGCACTCGCCTACCGCCACCACTTCGGGTTGCCGGTGCAGCTCGCGCATCGCCTGCTGCAGTGAGGCGTCCCAGCGGCTGGCATCGTGGGGATGGACACCGGCGGTGGCATAAAGCCCCGCATGGCATCGTGCCAGCGCTACGGCCTGCTCGGCATGCTCACGGTCGGTGCCGGTCAGGATCAGGCCGGTGACGTTGGCCGCCCTGGCGCGGGCGATCACCGCGTCGAGATCGCGGGCGAAGCTCTCATGGGTCAGGTTGGCGCCGATATCCACCAGCGGAGCAGGTGAGCGGAACCGCAGGGCCTCGGGCAGAAAATCATCGCTGGTCTCGGTCGGGTCAACCAAGGCAGAACTCCTACTGTCGTCAGGGCATCGGGGCGAGTGCCTCCGGAATGCATCGTATTGTACAGGACCACGCCGAGCCGGCCATGCGTTACACTAGCCGCCTCGATGACTGGATGAGGTGTGCGAGTGACCCTGCTACGTCTGGAACGGCTGCAACTGGCCTATGGCAATCATGTGCTGCTCGACGGCGCCGACCTGGTGCTGGAGAGGGGCGAGCGGCTGGCGCTGGTGGGCCGCAACGGCACCGGCAAGTCGACGCTGCTCAAGCTGATTGCCGGTGAGATCCTGCCGGATGGTGGCAGCATCTGGCGGGCGCCGGGACTCAAGATCGGCGTGCTGGCCCAGGACCTGCCGGCGGCTTCCGGCGAGACCATCTTCGATGTGGTGGCCGAAGGGCTGCCCCAGGCCGGCAAGCTGCTCGCCGAATACCATCATCTGATCCAGGATCCCGACCCGGACATGAACCGCATGGCCCAGCTCCAGACCCGGCTGGAGGCCATCGACGGCTGGTCCTTCCACCAGCGCATCGACGTGGTGTTGACCCGTCTCGGGCTACCCGCCGACGACGAGATGGCCTCGCTCTCGGGTGGCTGGCGCCGGCGCGTGGCACTGGCCCGGGCGCTGGTTGCCGAGCCGGACTTGCTGCTCCTCGACGAGCCCACCAACCACCTGGACCTGGATACCATCGCCTGGCTGGAGGAGCAGCTCGCCGCCTTCCCCGGATCGGTGCTGTTCATCACCCACGACCGGGCCTTCCTGTCGAAGCTGGCCACGGCAATCCTGGAGCTCGACCGCGGCCGCCTGGGGCGCTACCCCGGCGACTATGCCAAGTACCAGGAGCAGAAGAACCACGAGCTGGAGGTCGAGGCCCGGGAGCACGCCGAGTTCGACAAGAAGCTCGCCCAGGAGGAGGCATGGATTCGCCAGGGCATCAAGGCCCGTCGCACCCGCAACGAGGGCCGGGTACGTGCCCTGGAGCAGCTGCGTCGCGACCGCAGCCAGCGCCGCGAGCGCCAGGGCAAGGCCAACCTCAGCGTGGACAGCGGCGAGCGCAGCGGAAAGCGGGTCGTCGAGCTCAAGCATGTCACCCAGCGCTTCGGCGACGAGGTGGTGATCCGCGACCTCAGCCTGGAGATACAGCGCGGCGACCGTATTGGCCTGATCGGTCGCAACGGTGCCGGCAAGACCACACTGCTCAAGATACTGCTCGGACAACTGGAGCCGAGCGAAGGAGAGGTGCGGCTCGGAACCAACCTGCAGGTGGCTTATTTCGACCAGCTGCGCGCCGGCCTGGAGCCGGAAAAGACCGTCTACGACAACGTGGCGCAGGGCAGCGATCGGGTCACCGTGGGCGGCAAGGACAAGCATGTCATCAGCTACCTGCAGGACTTCCTGTTCACCCCCGAGCGTGCCCGCCAGCCGGTCAAGGCGCTTTCGGGGGGTGAATCCAACCGCCTGTTGCTGGCCAAGCTGTTCACCCAGCCGGCCAACGTGCTGGTGCTCGACGAGCCGACCAACGACCTCGATGTCGAGACGCTGGAGCTCCTGGAGGAGCTCCTGCTCAACTTCGAGGGTACGCTGCTGCTGGTCTCCCACGACCGGGCCTTCATGGATAACGTGGTGACCGGAGTGCTGGCCTTCGAGGGTGACGGCCAGGTTCGCGAATACGTGGGTGGCTATACCGACTGGGTGCGTCAGGGCGGCAGCCTGCCGCCAGCGCCCTGGGAAGGTGCCGCCCGCCAGGGGGTCGAACCCACGCGCCAGGCAGCCGAGCCGGCCCAGGACAAGAAAACATCCCAGCCCGAAGCGGCAAAGAAAGCGGTCAAGCTCTCCTACAAGCTGCAGCGCGAGCTGGATACGCTGCCGTCACGGATCGAGACCCTGGAGGCCGAAGTGGCTGACTTCGAGTCTCGAGTGGGTGATCCTGGCTTCTACCAGCAGGACGCCGACAGCGTCACCGCCACTCTGCAGGCGCTGAACGACAAGCAGGCCGAGCTGGAGATGGCCATGGAGCGCTGGATGGAATTGGAGGCGCTGGCCGCCGGTGAGTAAGCGATGATTCGCTACTACGTGCCGGCGGCGACCAACGCCTTTTCGCTAGTGACGCGACGCCTGCGTTTCCACAAGCCGAAAAAGGTTGTTGGGCGGGAGCAGGAGTTAGGTTATTCGGCGCTCTTTTCCCCCTTCTTGCCGACACGCACGGCAAGAACGTCACACTGGGCGCCGTGCAGCACCCCGGTAGAGGTGGATCCCAGCAGCAGGGCGAAGCCATGTCGGCCATGGGAGCCCACCACGATCAGGTCGACGGTATGTTCATCCGCGAAGCGGTGGATCTCTGTATCCGGCATTCCCACCACCACGTGCTGATTTTCCTTGGCGACGTGAGGGTCGGCAATCTCGGCCAGGCGCTGCTTGGCGTGCTCGTCGAGCTGATCCTGGATGCTGGTGAGGTCCATGGGGATATCGCCACCGTAGGCGAAGCCCAGCGGTTCCAGGGTATGCATGATGGAAAGCTTCGCCTGGTTGCGTTCGGCGATCTGCATGGCACGCTCGAGGACCTTGTGGGAATCCTTGGTCAGGTCGACGGCGACCAGGATGTGGCGGTATTCATTGCTCATGGCAGGCTCCTGCGAAACGGCATGGTCATTGGTGTCATGCCAACACTCTAGGACGACTGCCGAGCCAAGACAACGACTTGCGTCAAGATTCATTCAGGAGAAGCCGATGGTTTGGGCAATGATAATCGGGGTGCTGCTGTTGATGGTCGCACCAGTGATGTGGCTCAAGCCCAGCCCGAGGCAGCGCCGTATTGCACCACTGCGCAATGCCGCAGCGAAAGCCGGGGTCAAGGTGAAGCTGGAGACACCGCCGCTGCATGGCATCGGTACGGCCATGCCTGGCTATCGCTGGTCCTATCCGGTCGAGTCACCCGGTCCCCGGTTCCTGCTGGTGCGTGACAGTGACGCCAGCAACGCACTAAAGCCCTTTCTGGCAGGCTGGCGCTGGCGTATCGAGCCTCTCCGCGCCCTGCCGGACGATGCCCGGGAGCCGCTCGAGGCTCTGCTCATGCGTTTGCCCCAGGATGCCCTGGTGGTCGAGTCCAGCGAGCATGGCATCACGCTCTGGTGGTGGGAGTCCCAGGGCGCCGAGCGTTTTCTAACCTACGTGGCCGACTTTCGCCGCCTGCGCGATGCCCTGGCCGGCCATGCCGACCGGCCGCCGGCCACCCGTGCCTTCGGCGAGAGAGAAGGCGCTATCCCTCCAAAGCCTGACCTTTAGCGGGTGGGTCAGACGCCGCTTTCGCGGGCCTGGATTGCCAGGCCGTTGTTTTCGATATGGGCCAGCAGGGCATCCAGTTGCTTGACGTCATCATCACTGAGGCCTGTCAGCATCTCGCGACGCGCCTGGGTCACTACCTCGTCGATCTGCTCCAGCAGTGGGGTTGCCTCTGAGGTAAGGAAGACCCGTTTGGTGCGGCGGTCCTGTTCGCAGGGCCGCCGCTCGATCAGTCCCTGTTCCGAGAGCTGGTCGAGGGTACGTACCAGCGAAGGCGCTTCCACGCCGATGGCGCGGGCCAGGTCGCACTGGGGCTGCCCATCGCCGAGACGCCAGAGATGGTAGAGGGTGATCCAGCGCGTCTGAGTCAGGCCCAGGGGCGCCAGTCGCTCGTCGATGATGGCCCGCCACAGCCGGGGCAGGCGGGAGAGCCGGAAACCGATGTTCTGGTGCATGGGACTCCGCAATTGCGTTGAATTTGCCGAATTGTCCGGACCCGCAGCGTGTAATGCAACTCCAAGCGACAGGCGACAGGAGACAGTGACTATCAAGCAGGCGCTAGAAGTCTGTCTCTGCCTCCAGTGTCTCCGTGTCACCCGCGTCGGATTCGTTACCTTCCCGGGGATGAGGGGCGGATTCAACTGGTGTATTCCGCTCAGCGGGTCGTTCGCTCTGGCTGTGGCGATTTCCCGGAACCAGACGCCGCAGGTCGAGTCCAGGCAGCCCCGGCGGCGGCGAGGCCCGCCCATCGGCCAGGGTGGCCTCCGATGCATCCTGCGCTACCTGAAAGCGCAGCACCCCGATGCGCTGCCCGCTGTCCGTCATCACATCGATGCGCCACTTTCCGGTGGGGTCCTCGGGAAAGTTCATCTTGTGGGTCCATGCCCGGTAGCCCTCCTGGCGCCCCCCGTTGATGGTCAGCGGAATGCGGTCGACCAGCTCGCCTTCATGCCGCCACTCGTGCAAGACCTCTTCCCGCAGGCCCCGAGGGGCGCGAATGGCCGTGTAGGCATAGAGTCCCTGGCTGCGGAGGGTGTCGGGCGTCAGCAGGGCGCTGCCTTGAGGACTTCGCTGTGCGACATCGAAGGCCGGTGACAGGGCGCTGGCCGATATCCAGAGGTTGGCAGGCGGAACCCAGGCGCGTCCGGTCCATGCCAGCAGTGTCAAGAGCGGCAGCATGGCCAATGCGATGGCCCAGCGCTGGAGGGTCATCGGTCGCAAGAGCTGCAGCAGGCTGGGCACGCTGACTATCAGCATGCACGCCAGGGCGAGCCTCAGGCTCTGGCCTGTCGTCAATTGAAGCATCAGCGGCATGATCACCAGTACAACCAGGAATACGCACTGGGCATGGAAGGCGAAATAGAGCCAGCGGGCACGCTCGGCCAGCTTGTAGTAGAGCGGGTCGAGAATGGAGAAAAAAGCCATGCCAAGCACCAGCAGGGCGAACAGGCCCTGGCCGCTGGCCCAGACAGTCGTGGCAAGCACGAAGGGGAGGCAGAAGAACAGCGTCTCCTGATGCACCATCTGGGCGATGAAGGTGGTGATGCCCTTGGGCAGGCTGGGGTGGCCACGGCGGGCCAGCAGGCGCGCAATCAGGCTCTCGGAGAGCAGCAGGACCCAGGCCAGCAGCATGCTCAATGCCAGTACGGCCCCTAACCACTGCTGGCGATCCACCAAAAAGAAGCTGCCGACTCCGGCGGCAAAGGCGAGGGGTGGCCACAGCCTGCGCCAGGGATGGACAAGCTCGACCAGCCGTTCGACCCGATCATGGAAACGCCGCATCCGTGGCGATGTGCCGGGCGGAGGCGTGGAGGGTGCCGTATCGGGCAGATTCATGGACGACACCTTGGCGGGACATTGCGACTATCCTAACAGCCATCCTGTATCGCCGGTGATTCGAAGTGCTGGCTGCTAGACCATTGGTGATGCACCCGGGGCTTGACGTACTGGCCGTAGTGCACCAAGCTTCGAGGAATCAAACGGCCGTATGAAATTGGGCACTCCTCCAACGCCAACCTCTGTGTGGAGATTCGTGGATGATTTATCAAGGCAATGCCATCTCGGTGGCACGCGGTACCAAGACCGGGGGCGACGACATCGCCATGCTCACCTTCGACCTGAAGGGTGAGTCCATCAACAAGCTGTCCAGCGCGGTCGTGACCGAGCTGGGCGATGCCGTCAAGGCGATCCAGAGCGAGAGCGGCCTCAAGGGGCTGGTTATCGGCAGCGCCAAGGATGTCTTCATCGTGGGTGCCGATATCACCGAATTCCATGGCCTGTTCGATAAGGGCGAGGAGTATCTGGTCGAGATGAACCTCAAGGTTCACGACATCTTCAACGCCATCGAGGACCTGCCGTTCCCCACGGTTACCGCCATCAACGGCCTGGCGCTGGGCGGCGGCTGTGAAGTCACGCTGACCACCGATTTCCGTGTCATGGGCGAGAAGGCCAAGATCGGCCTGCCCGAGACCAAGCTGGGCATCCTGCCGGGCTGGGGTGGCTGCGTGCGCCTGCCTCGGATGATCGGGGCCGACAACGCCATCGAATGGATCGCCGGTGGTACCGAGAACCGTGCCGATGCCGCGCTCAAGATGGGTGCCGTCGATGCGGTGGTGCCGAATGAATCCCTCGAAGACGCCGCGCTGGATATTCTGGCGCGTGCCTACAGCGGCGAATTGGACTACCAGGCGCGCCGCGACGAGAAGACAGGGCCGCTCAAGCTCAATCCCATCGAACAGATGATGGCCTTCGAGACCGCCAAGGGCTACGTCAAGGGCAAGGCGGGGCCGCACTACCCGGCACCGGTAGAAGCGATCAAGGTGATCCAGAAGGGCGCCGGCGAAGAGCGCGGGCGGGCCCAGGCCATCGAGGCCAAGGCCTTCGCCAAGCTGGCGCTGAGCGATGTTGCCTTCAACCTCGTGGGGCTGTTCCTCAACGATCAGGTGGTCAAGAAGAAGGCCAGCAAGTACGAGAAACAGGCCCGGCCGGTCAAGCAGACCGCCGTGTTGGGTGCGGGCATCATGGGCGGCGGCATCGCCTACCAGAGCGCCTCCAAGGGCACGCCGATCCTGATGAAGGACATCAAGGAAGAGGCTGTCGAACTAGGTCTCAAGGAGTCTCGCAAGCTGTTCGCCAAGCAGGTGGAACGGAAGAAGTTGACCACCGAGCAGATGGCCGAGAAGCTGACCCTGATCCGGCCGACCCTCTCCTACGGCGACTTTGGCCACGTTGACCTGGTAGTCGAAGCCGTAGTCGAGAACCCCAAGGTCAAGGACGCGGTGCTGACCGAAGTGGAAGGCCTGGTCGGCGAGGAGACCATCCTCACCTCCAATACCTCCACCATTTCCATCACCCGCCTGGCCGAAAACCTCAAGCGGCCCGAGAACTTCTGCGGCATGCACTTCTTCAATCCGGTGCACCGCATGCCGCTGGTCGAGGTCATCCGTGGCGAGAAGACCGGTGACGCCGCCGTGGCGGCCACCGTGGCCTATGCCCGCGCCATGGGCAAGACCCCCATCGTGGTCAACGATTGCCCCGGGTTCCTGGTCAACCGGGTGCTGTTCCCCTATTTCGGCGGCTTCAGTCTGCTGGTGGAGCAGGGCGCCGACTTCCAGCGCGTCGACAAGATCATGGAGAAGTTCGGCTGGCCCATGGGTCCCGCCTACCTGCTCGACGTGGTTGGCATGGATACCGCTGTTCATGCTGGTGAAGTGATGGCCGAGGGTTTCCCCGAACGCATGGGCCAGATGGGCGGTGACGGAAGCAAGAGCGCCATCCAGGTGATGTATGAGAATGAGCGCCTGGGCCAGAAGAACGACAAGGGCTTCTACGCCTACGAGGAAGACAAGAAGGGCAAGCCGAAGAAAGTCAGCGACGACAAGGCCTATGAGCTGGTCAAGCAGGTGGTCAAGTCGGAGCAGGAGTTCTCCGACGAGGACATCATCGCTCGCATGATGGTGCCGCTGTGCCTGGAGACCGTGCGCTGCCTGGAGGATGGCATCGTCGAGACACCGGCCGAAGCGGACATGGCGTTGATCTACGGCATCGGCTTCCCGCCGTTCCGCGGCGGTGCGCTGCGCTACATCGACGCCATGGGAATCGGTGAGTTCGTCAAGCTGGCCGATGGCCTGGCCGACGAGCTGGGGCCGCTCTACGCGCCCACCGACAAGCTGCGCAAGATGGCCGAAGCCGGCGAACGCTTCTATACCACCCAGGCCCAGAGCTGAATCCACCACGATCAGGAGGTGAGTTGATATGAGTTTGAATCCGAGAGACATCGTGGTGGTCGACTGCGTCCGCACTGCCATGGCGAAGGCCAAGAACGGGGCTTTCCGCAACGTGCGTGCCGAGAACCTCTCCGCCGCGGTGATGCAGGCGCTGTTCGATCGCAACCCCAACCTTGATCCGTCCGAAGTCGATGACGTGATCTGGGGCTGCGTCAACCAGACCCTCGAACAGGCCATGAACATTGCCCGTAACGCGGCGATCATGACCGGCATTCCCCGCAGCGTGCCGGCCCAGACCGTCAATCGCCTGTGTGGCTCGTCCATGACCGCGCTGCATATCGCCGCTGCCAACATCAAGGCCGGCATGGGTGATTTCTACATCATCGGCGGCGTCGAGCACATGGAGCACGTGCCCATGGCCCACGGTGTGGACGTCAACCCGGCGGCCAGCAAGTATGCCGCCAAGGCGGCCATGATGATGGGCCTTACCGCCGAGCTGCTGGGCAAGATGCACGGTGTCACCCGCGAGGAGCAGGACAAGTTCGGCGTGCGTTCGCACCAGCGCGCCCTGGCGGCCAACGAGAAGGGCTATTTCGACAACGAGATCATCGGCGTCGAAGGCCACGATCAGCGTGGCTTCAGGACTCTGTTCAAGCATGATGAAGTCGTGCGCAGCGATGCCAGCCTGGAGAAGATGGCAGAGCTCAAGCCGGTCTTCGACCCGCGGGGTGGCACTGTCACCGCAGGCACTTCCTCTGCGCTCTCCGTGGGTGCCGCGGGCATGGCGGTGATGAGCTACGAACGCGCCCAGGCGCTGGGCCTCGAGCCGATCGCCAGGGTGCTGTCGACCGGCGTTGCCGGCTGTGACGCCTCGATCATGGGCTATGGCCCGGTGCCGGCCTCTCAGCAGGCGCTGAAGGCAGCCGGTCTCTCGTCTGCGGACATCCAGACGGTCGAGCTCAACGAGGCCTTTGCCGCCCAGGGGATCCCGGTGCTCAAGGACCTCGGCTTCCTCGACGCCATGGACGAGAAGGTCAACCTCAATGGCGGTGCCATTGCCCTGGGCCATCCGCTGGGCTGCTCCGGTGCTCGTATCAGCACCACGCTGCTCAACGTGATGCAGCAGCGCGATACCACGCTGGGACTGGCCACCATGTGTATTGGCATGGGGCAGGGCGTTGCCACGGTATTTGAACGACTGAAGTAAGCGTTCTTGCAGGAACTGGGGCCCCGTACCTTTATAGGTGCGGGGCCGTTTTCGTTTGAGCCGTTGACGCCTTGGTGGATGAACAATAAGATGCATTTTGCATACTCCTTATTGAATCCACTGCGAGGTGACTCCCATGGGGCGTCTCAAGAACCTTTTCAAGCAAGACAAGACGGAAGACAAGCCAGCCGTTCAGACGTTTGAGCCTGAGGCGTCACCAGCGCCGGGCACCGACGCCACGACAGGTGAGAGTGCCAGCGCCGAGGTACAAAAGCAGGCGAAGCACGGGGAGCCTGGTGTTTGCTGCGGTTCCTGCCACTAACCCGGGGAGCGCTTAGCCGGCGACCGTTGGGTACGCAATAGCCACCGCCAGGCCAGAAACAGCGGGCATGCCTTCCGGGCATGCCCGCAATTGCTTCGGCAGGTGGGCGCAAGGCCAATGGGCTATAGCACCCCCGCTTCGAGCCCTGCGGCCAGATAGAGGCCTAGCTCCTCGACCTGGTCGACGAAGCCATCCTGCCATTCGCCCCGCAATACCAGCGGCTCCTGTACCCATTTCCAGCGCAGCCCGGTAACGATGCTCTCTACCGCCCGGCGTGTGCCGGTGCCGTCGTGGCCGGCGCGGATATAGAGGGCGCAGGGAAGCCCCTGTTTCTCTTCCAGCACCGGGTAGTAGCAGCGGTCGAAGAAATCCTTAAGGGCACCGCTCATGTAGCCCAGGTTTTCGGTGGTGCCGAGCAGGATGGCATCACAGGCCCGCACGTCATCGGGCTCCGCTTCCAGCGGGGGCTTGACGATGACTTCTAGCGCCTCGATTTCTGGGTGTCGCGCCCCGCGTTCGGCGGCGTCGCGGAGTCTCTGCGTATTGGGGGAGGGCGCATGGGCCACGATCAGAAGCTGTTTCATATTGACAGTCTAATGCCTTTTTCCGACGCTGTTTCGGCACCTCGCCCTTTCTCTTTCGATTGCAGAAATTGCTGAGACTATCGTAAGAACAAGCGTAGGAACTATCACTGGAACCAAGGAGGACAACTGCAATGGCCTTTGCACTTTCGAATATGCAGCTGGAAAGTTCCGCCTTCAATGCCCATGGCGCCATACCCGAAAAGTTTACCGGAGAGGGGGATGATGTCTCGCCATCACTGAGCTGGCGCGATGCCCCGGACGGCACGAAAGGGTATGCCATCATATGCCACGACCCGGATGCGCCCCTGGTGCAGAACGGCGGCTACGGGTTCGTTCATTGGCTGCTCTACAACCTGCCGGGGTCGACCACCTCCCTGGCGGAGAACACCGGTGACGGCACCCGGGGCAAGAACGATTTCGGCAAGATGGGCTATGGCGGACCCATGCCGCCGGAGGGGCATGGTCAGCATCACTACTATTTCTGGGTACTGGCTCTGGACAAGCCAACCGATCTTCCGGAAGGCCTCGGCCTGTCCGAGCTGCTCAATCAGCTCGAGCCCCATCTGCTGGGCATGAACCGACTGATCGGAACCTACCAGCGCGCCTGAGGCAGGGCGCGCCTGGTAATTCCCCACTCGCGGCCCAGCGTCGCGAGTTGGGCCGGTAGCTCGAGAGGTTAAATTGACGAAGCATTGATTTCATCGCATGTTCACCACGGAAGAAAGGGAAGATACACCAAGCCATTACAGTCGCAATGTGGTGAAACAAAGTCGCTTTGCATGGCTCTGCTTGACTGTCTAGGGTGGGATTACCAATCAGGAGATTGGTGGTGAAAGATGATCAAGGAGGAACATGCAATGAATGACGCTCAGGATCTATTTCCGACTCGGTTGGAGCGTAAGCTGGGAATGTTCGAGCGTTTCGACCCCGTTGTACACAGCGAGGGAGCGCAACGCAGGGACGGGCCGCTGAATGAGGAGCAATTGAGGGAGTACGAACGAAAGGGTTTTCTTTCCTTCGAGGACTATTTCGACAAGGACGAGATGGATGCCTTTATTCAGGAGTTGTCCGATTACGAGGAGGATGAAGACCTCAAGCTTTCCGAGGGTACGGTACTCGAGCCCGGCCGCCATGAGATCCGCTCGATCTTCGGTATCCATGAGATATCCGAACGCTTCAGCCGCCTGACCCGGGATCCGCGCCTGCTGGCGATGGTCCAGCAGCTGCTGGGCAGCGACGTCTATATCCATCAGTCACGCATCAACTACAAACCGGGCTTCAAGGGCAAGGGCTTCAACTGGCACTCCGATTTCGAGACCTGGCACAGCGAAGACGGCATGCCCCGCATGCGCTCTTTGAGTTGCTCGATCATCCTGACCGAGAACGGCGAGTTCAACGGCCCGCTGATGCTGGTGCCTGGTTCCCACAATTATTTTATTCCCTGTGTGGGGCGGACTCCTCAGGACAACTACAAGGAGTCCCTCAAGAGTCAGGACGTGGGCGTGCCGGACAATGCCAGCCTGCGCACGCTGATGCTGGAGGGGGACATCGAGGCGCCCAAGGGGGGGCCGGGATCATTGGTGCTGTTCGAGTGCAATACCATGCACGGTTCCAACATGAATATGTCCTGCTGGCCCAGGAGCAACCTGTTCTTCGTCTACAACAGCGTCGAGAACGGCTTGCTCAACCCTTTCTGCGGTAACCGGCCACGGCCTGAATTTCTGGCCAACCGCAAGGACTGGACCCCTTTAAGGCCGGTCCGGTAGCACAGCGTCCGGCAAGCCCCGGCACGGCTGCCTGTTTGTCTGCCGGGTTTGCCGGCCTGCCGACTCTGCAGTAGGCTCCCTGGCTGAAGAAGCTGACCGTTGGGTGTGCGATGAAGCAGGGCTGTGTGGCTCAGATAGACAGGAACCGGAGCCGCCAGAGGCGGCTTCGACCCGGCTCATGGTGGTTAGCGTCTCGGCTATGGCTAATGCCTCGATTATGTATAGTGCCTCGACTAGGCGTAGTGGCCATCGGCCTGCTGGCTTCGGGCTGTGCCATGATGGCGCCTGCGCCACCACAGGATCAGACCAATATCTGCCAGATCTTTGATGAGCATCCGAGGTGGTACGATCACGCACGTGCTGCGGAAGAGCGTTGGGGGACGCCCATCGCCACCCAGATGGCCTTCATTCAGCAGGAATCGTCCTTCCGGAGCCATGCTCGCCCGCCCAGGAATCGCATCCTGGGCTTCATTCCCGGCAGCCGACCCTCTTCGGCCCGAGGCTATGCGCAGGCCCTGGATCCTGTCTGGGGCGAGTACCGGGAGGAAGCCGGCAGTACGCTGGCACGCCGCAGCAATATGAAGCATGCCACTGACTTCATTGGCTGGTACAACCGGCGCACCCACGACCAGCTCGGTATATCGCTGCATAATCCAGAGCATCTTTACCTCGCCTATCATGAAGGCCAAGGTGGCTATCGCCGAGGTACTTACCAGAACAAGCCCCAGGTTCTTCAAGCCGCCAATCAGGTCAGTTCACGAGCCGCCCGCTACCAGGCACAGCTTCCCGCCTGCGAAGCCGAGCTGCGATGCCGTCGCTTTTACCAGTTCGGCCCCTTCTGTTCGGCGTGATGATTCATGCTGACGTATGGTGCCATGCTTTCCGATAGCTCGCGGTAATCCAACCAGGTGACAGCGTTTCTGCAGCTCAGGCCAGTTGGTACCGCCAATCGGGATTGCGGCTTCTTACTTTGGGTAACAAGAGATGCCTGGGCACTTGCTGCTTAAGTGATAGGCTGAAAGGTGGAGTTCGGCATTCAGCCGCGCTCCTTATCCAGAGTACTGCGCCAGAGAACAGCGCGCTTATCCTGCGCACGCTCTGGCGGAGTCCAGGAGTCATTGCCTATGCGTGTCTATGCCAATCCGGTCGGTCGCGGGTCTCTGTGGTTTGACAACCTCGCTACAGCCACGGGTACCCCTGTTGCCTATGACCCGCAGGCCAGGGCCTTCATTACCATGCCCCCATTCTGCGCCAATCGCGACGTGATAGGATGCAACTGGATTGCCCCCGAGCAGGGGGGGTTCTGTCGCTCTTGTGCGATGACGGCACTTGCCCCGGACCCTTCCATACCCAATGCCATGCCCCACTGGGCCAAAACCGAGGCTGCCAAGCGCTGGGTGATCGATAACCTGGGCCGGTGGAACTGGTTCCGGCCGGAAGATCCCGGGGCTCCCCCGGTGTTCCATCTGCTGGCCGAAGGGCCAACGCCGGTTGCCATGGGGCATGTAGGGGGGGTGGTCACCATCAGCGTGGCGGAGGCGGACCCTGTGCTGCGAACCGCCCGGCGTGAGGCGCTTGAAGAGCCATACCGGACCATGATCGGCCATATGCGGCACGAGGTTTCGCATATGCTCTGGTGGCGACTCAGCCTGCGAGACGACTTTCTCGACGCCTTCCGGGCGATGTTTGGAGACGAGCGAGAAGATTACGCGGAGGCCCTGCAGCGGCACTACCGACAAGGCCCGCCTGCGGGCTGGCGCTCGAGCTTTGTCAGCACCTATGCCTCCGCTCATCCCCATGAGGACTGGGCAGAAACCGCTGCCCATCTGCTGCATCTCACGGATATCGCCGACAGCTTCGTTGCCGCAGGCCTTTCCTCTGCCGACCTGCCGCATCACGGGTGGGATCCCTACATGGAGGCGGATGCCGAGCGCTTGATCCATGTTGCGACTCATCTGGTCATGGGGGTCAATCACATCAATCGCTCAATGGGGTTGCTGGACCTGTATCCCTTCGTGCTTTCCGAAGTGTCGCGCCGCAAGCTAGCTTTCATGCATGACTGGCTGCGTCGAGGCGCCCAGGGGTTATGAGCGCTTTTTCGTTCCCTCAGCGGTACGCCTTGAGACGCAGGCGGACATAGTCGGCGGTCCAGTTACCGTGGCTGTCGCTCAGGCTATGGGACAGCAGGTCGACGGCGTTGTCGAGAATGGCTTCGCGCACCTCTTCCTCTAGGCCATGCAGGAAGGGGTTGGCGAAGGTGGCCAGCCAGCCGGCCATTCCGGTGGGCAGGGGGGTGGGGCGTGGAATCAGTTCGATGGAATCAATGGTGAAGCCGGCCGCCGTCAGGCTGGTGCTGTACTCCTCCACGGTAGGGAAGAACCAGGGGAAACGCGCCTTGCCGCTGATGCCGCGAGCCTGGAGCGCGGCCAGCAAGGCGGTGCAGATGGCGGCGACGTTGCCGTGACCGCCGAATTCGGCGACGAAGCGTCCCCCGGGCTTGAGTGCACGATGCACGCTGGCGATGACGGCCTCATGATTGAGCATCCAATGCAGCGCGGCATTGCTGAATACTGCATCGAACTCATGATCGAAGGGTAGGTGGTGGGCATCCACCACCCGCGCGTCCAGGCCGCGTGCCCTGGCGGCCTCGACCATGTCGGGGGAGGCATCCACGCCGATGACCGTAGCACCGGACTTGGCCAGGACCTCGGTCAGCCTGCCGTCGCCGCAGCCCAGGTCGAGGATGCGCTCACCGGCATTCGGCGCCAGCAGCGCAGCCACTTCCTCGCCCAGGGCGGGAACGAAGTCGGCGTGATGGGCATAGCCACTGGCCTGCCAATGTTGCCCGGGGGCGTTGTGGGGAACGTCGTTCATGGTGCCTCCGGGAGTGAGTTGCTCTTTCACCTAGATTACCGCATTCACGCGATCCCGCCATCCGTGGTGCTCATTCCAGTGACTGGGGCAACGTTTGTCGGGCAGGCTGCCATCGCGGACCGGCCTACCGGTCGCTCGCCTCTTTGTCGCGAGCGGCCTGCTCCTGGGGCAGCAGGGCAGCATGGACCAGCTCATGGGTCGGTGTGGCGACGCCCACGGCGCGGCCGAGACGCACCACTGCACCGTTCTGCGATTCCAGCTCCGAGGGCTGACCGGCCATGATATTGCGCTGCATGGAGGAGGTGCTTTCCGCCGGCATGGCATCGATGAAATGCATGGCACGGACGGCAGCGTCCTCGGGGAAGGCCACCCCATGGGCGCGGGCGACGGCATCGATCTCCTCGAGCATGCGCTCGATGATGGCCCGTGTCTCCGGCAACTGGCGCGTTACCCCGATGGGCGCGCGGGTGATGCTGCCGATGCCGCTCATGGCGCAGATGAACAGAAACTTGCTCCACTGGGCGACCTTGATGTCATCGGGGATCTCTGCGCTGACACCCCGAGCCCCATCGAAGACGGCCTTGAGCTGGCTGATTCGTTCGCTGGCATGATTGTCGCACTCGCCGAAGCGCACGAAGGGATCCACCCCGGCGTGGCGCACATGCCCCGGGGCCTCGCGCCAGGCCAGGATGCCGCACAGGCCGTCGATCACCGGCGCCGA
The DNA here is from genome assembly GCF_019915905.1 of Halomonas sp. ANAO-440. Lineage (NCBI taxonomy): Bacteria > Pseudomonadati > Pseudomonadota > Gammaproteobacteria > Oceanospirillales > Halomonadaceae > Halomonas > Halomonas sp. ANAO-440. The sequence continues at coordinate 31,421 of NZ_JAHXBV010000002.1, forward strand.
ACCCAGCACATCGATCAGGGTGTCGGCGGCTTCCACGCCGTTCTCCAGCGGCAGCACGATGGTGTGCGGGCCGATCATCGGGCGGATCGCCTCCGCTGCCTCACGCACCTGCCACGCCTTTACTGCCACGATCACGCAGTCCACTACGCCGACGCTGGCCGGGTCGTCGGTGGCCTGGGCAGGCTTGATCGAGACGTCCCCCTTGATACTGGTAACGATCAGCCCATCCTGGCGGATGGCGGCCAGGTGCTCGCCACGGGCGATGAAGGTCACGTCCTCGCCCGCTTCCGCCAGGCGGGCTCCGAAGTATCCTCCCACACCACCGCTACCCATGATTGCAAATCTCATCTTGTCTCCTGCGACTCGGCGTCTTCCTATAAGCATCAGAGTTATCAGGATAGTGGTAATGCCAAAACTATACCCATCGGCTCCATTGGTGCAGCGCGACCCTGCAACAGGGCGATGGTGTCCCGGCGCATGGCTCGATTATGGCCTAGCCTTTTGCTACCCCACGCTGTATTCCCCCTGGTGCGAGGCCAGCCTTCAGTGTTGGCCGGCTCCGCCATGATGGACGCCGCTGGCGCTGGAAATGCCGGCTGATTTGCAACAGGATACTTATCGCTGTGGGTGCTCCCAGAACGAGGATTGATTGGATGAAAGGATCGGACCAGGCTGATGGCCCAGTCAAGAATGGGGATGAAAAACCGACAGTGGTAGGCATCGGGGCATCGGCCGGGGGCCTGGCGGCGCTCAAGACGTTCTTTGCCAATGTGCCGGAGAAGACCGGGTTGACCTTCGTCGTCGTGATGCACCTTTCACCGGATCACGAGAGCCAACTGGCCGACCTCCTCCAGGCCTACTGCAAGATTCCCGTCCGCCAGGTGAACGAGACCGTCGTCCTTGAAGCCGATCAGGTCTATGTCATCCCGCCGGGGCGCAATCTCAATTCCGTCGACACCCACCTGCGGCTCTCCGATCTGGAGGAGGCGCGCCGCGACCGTGCGGCAATCGACCATTTCTTTCGCACCCTGGCATCCACCCATGATGGCCGCTCGGTCGGGGTCATTCTGACCGGTACGGGATCGGACGGCACGCTGGGCATCAAGGAAATCAAGGGGCGCAACGGTTTGACGATCGTGCAGGACCCCAACGAGGCCGAGTTCGACGGCATGCCGCAGAGTGCGCTCTCGACTGGCCTCATCGACCGGGTGCTGCCGGTGGCGGAAATTCCTGACGAGATCATGCGCTATGCGCGCACACAGCCTCGCGTCGTGGTGCCTGACGATGAGAGCGACGATTTCGATGAGGCGCAGTTGCAGCTCCAGCAGCAGATTTTCACTCAGATTCGTGCCCGTACCGGCAGAGACTTCAGCCGCTACAAGCACTCTACGGTGATGCGCCGTATCCGGCGGCGAATGCAGCTGAACCATGTCGAGGAGCTGGGCCCTTATCTTGAGCTGCTGCGCGAGCAACCGGATGAGGTCCGAGCGCTGGCGGATGAGTTCCTGATCAACGTTACCAACTTCTTCCGCGACCGTGAGGTCTTCGAAGGGCTTGAAAACGATGTCATACCCAAGCTGTTCGAGGGCAAGGGGCCTGAGGACCAGATTCGTGTCTGGACGGTTGGCTGTGCCACCGGTGAGGAGGCCTATTCACTGGCGATTCTGCTGATGGAGCAGGCGGCACGCGTCGACAACCCGCCTGGCCTGCAGGTCTTCGCCTCCGACCTGCATGAGCCTTCGCTCAGAATGGGGCGAGAGGGGCTCTATTCCGGCGATATCCAGATCGACGTCTCCGACGAGCGAATACGCCGCTTTTTCACCTTGGAGGATGGCGGCTTTCGGGTTCGCAAGGATGTGCGGGAGCTGGTGGTCTTTGCCTCCCACAACCTGATGGGCGATCCCCCCTTTTCCAGGCTCGACCTGATCACCTGCCGCAATGTGTTGATCTACCTGCAACGCGATGTGCAGCAGGATGTCATCCAGGTCTTCCATTATGCCCTCAACCCCTCCGGCTACCTGATTCTGGGTGCCTCGGAGACAACCAGCCGCTCCGATCTGTTCCATATCGAGGACAAGCAGCATTGCGTCTATCGCAAGCGAGACGTGCCCACCCATGCCCTGAAACTTCCGGTCTTTCCCCGTACAGGGGGGCGCCCTGGCCAGGCGAAAAATCAGTCGGTGGCAGATACCAAGCCTCTGGCCACCTATGGCGCCCTGCACCAGAAGATCGTCGAACGCTATGCACCACCGAGCCTTCTACTCAATGCCGCCGGCATGGTCGTTCATTTTTCCGAGAACGTCGGACGCTTTCTGGTGCATCCGGGCGGTGAACCCACCTTCAGCGTCTTCAAGCTGGTACGCGAGGAGCTGCGCCTTGAGCTGCGTGCAGCCCTGGCTACGGCGAACCAGAGGGGCAGGCCGGTTCGCTCCCAGCCCATACGAATTCGTCTCGACGGGGAGCGGCGCCAAGTCATCATGCATGTGCGCCCTGCTGAAGAGCAGGAGGACCAGGGGCAGCAGGGCCTCGCTCTGGTCATCTTCGAGGAGCGAACGGAGTCCAGGGTAGAAGCCGCCGGGCGGGCTACGGGGGATGCTTCATCGACAGCGGAGCTCGAAGCGGAACTGGAGCTCAACAAGCAGCGCCTGCAGACGGTGATCGAAGACTACGAGTCGGGTCAGGAGGATATGAGAGCGGCCAATGAGGAGCTGCAGTCGGCCAACGAGGAGCTGCGCTCTACCATGGAGGAGCTGGAGACCTCCAAGGAGGAGCTGCAGTCGATGAACGAGGAGCTGACAACGGTCAGCCAGGAAAATCGCGACAAGGTGGAAGAGCTCAGCCAGCTCTCCAACGACCTGCAGAACCTGCTCAGTGCTACCGGGATCGCCACGATCTTCCTCGACCCTGAGCTTCACATCCTGCGTTTCACCCCTCAGGTGGGCCGGCTATTCAATATTCGCGTGGCTGACATCGGCCGGCCGCTATCGGACCTGACCCACCGGCTCGGCTATGACCAGCTCATCGGCGACTCGCAGGAGGTGCTCGCCAGGTTGGAGCCGATCGACCGCGAGGTAGAGGACATCGAAGGAAACTGGTATCTCACCCGCGTGCGCCCCTACCGCAGCACCAGCGACCAGATCGCTGGCGTGGTGATCACCTTCGTCGACATCACCGAGCGCAAGCGTTTCGAAGAGGAGCTGTCCGAGGCCCACCGGGCGCTGGAGGTGGAGGTCAAAGAGCGTATCAGGCTGGACAGCGAGCTGGCGTCGAAGCTGACCATGGCCGAGCAGGAAGAGCGGCGCAGGGTGTCCCAGGTGCTGCATGATGACCTGCAGCAGCTGCTCTATGGCCTGCAGATCAAGCAGCTCCTGGTTCAGAAGAAACTCAGCGAGGCAGGGCACCAGCAGTTGACCGAGCTGGTCGCGGGCACCCTATTATGGATTCGGCAGGCCATCGAAACCACACGTCAGCTCACCGTCGATCTCAGCCCCCCCATCCTCAAGTCCGAGGGGCTGGCCGAAGCACTGGAATGGTTGCAGCGCCAGATGCTGGAGCTCCACGAGCTGACGGTGGATCTGACCATACAGCATCCGCCCCACACTCCCGATAAGGATCTGCGCGTACTGCTCTTCCAGATCGTTCGCGAGCTGCTGTTCAACGTCAAGAAACACTCCGACGTGCATCGGGCACACATCGAGCTCGACCAGACGAATACGCACATTCTCATCCGGGTCAGCGATACGGGCAGCGGATTCGACCTGCCAATGGTGGAGGCGGAGCAGCAAACGCACCCCGGCTTCGGGCTGGTCACCAGCCGCGAGCGCCTTCGGCTAATGGGCGGCTGCATGCAGATAGAGACCACGCCGGGCGTGGGAACATCTATCCTGATAAAGGTACCGGCTCGGCCGGAATGGTTACAGGAGGCCCATGGGACTTCTACAGCGAAAACCTGACTATATCGGGAGCATGGATGCCATGATAAAAGTCCTTGTCGTCGAGGATCACGCCTTCATGCGTGACATGTTGCGAGAGTTCATCGAACAGGAGGAGGACCTGGAGGTCTGCGAGACCGTCGAGTCGGGGGAGGTTGCGTTGGAAAGCCTCAAGGAGATGACACCTGACCTGGTGCTGGTCGACCTCTCCCTGGGTGGAATCAATGGGTTGGATCTGATCAAATCGATCAAGGTGAAATACCCGGCGATGAAGTGCGCGATCCTCTCCGGTCACGGGGAGCGTCGCTATGTCGATCAGGCCTTCGAGGCCGGCGCCGAGGGGTATATCCTCAAGGGTGACCCGGACGAGCTGCCGGGTTCCATTCGGCAGATGATGCAGGGTCGGCGCTATGTCAGTAAAACCTTGTAAATGAAGGGGGCATCTTGTTCGAGAGTCGGGTGCATAGCCGGTTGATGCTGGATAGGGAGGAGTGAGGCCAGCATCTGGGCGGTGGCTTCTGCGCTGGCGGCACGGCCTGCTGGCTCTGCTGGTCGGCCTTGCCTGGTTACCGGTTCAGGCTCTGTCACTGGAGCAGGCTCCGCTGCGTGGCGATATGCCCATGGGAACGCTGGGTACGGTGGGCTCCGATACCCTGGCCGGGCTTATGCTGCGCTGGGGCGAACAGCTCACCCACCATTATCCCGGCGTGCGCCTGCAACTGCAGGTCAGCGGTTCCGCCAGTGCCCCGCCCGCATTGACCGCCGGCACCACCCGGCTGGGCCCCATGTCGCGTCCCATGACCGACGAGGAGCGCGAGGCGTTCATGGCGCGTCATGGCTATCCGCCACTGGAGGTCGAGGTGGCCCGCGATGCCCTGGCGGTGGTGGTGCATCGCCATCATCCACTCGATGTCCTCCCGCTGGAGACGCTCGATGCGATCTTCTCGCGTACCCGTCGCTGTGGCGCCGAGCATGCCATTGATCGCTGGGAACAGCTGGGCCTCGACTTCCCCACCCGACGCATCGAGCTGCATGGCCGCAACCTGGCATCGGGCAGCCATGGCCTGTTCCGCCAGCGTGCGCTGTGCGACGGCCAGTACCGCCGTAGGCTGAACGAGCACCCCGGCTCGGCGGCCGTAGTGGCGGCGGTCACCGAGAGCCTCGACGCCATCGGCTATGCCGGCCTCAACCACCTGACCCCCGGGGTCAAGGCACTGGGCCTGGTGGATGCCGAGGGAGCGCTGCATACCCCGGACACCGAGAGCGTGCAACGCGGTGACTATCCGCTGGGGCGCTCGCTCTATCTCTACCTCAACCTCCCCCCGGGTGACGTGTTGCCAGCGCCGGAGCGGGCCTTTCTCGACCTGGTGCTTTCCCCGCAGGGGCAGGAGACGGTAGCGTCCCTGGGCTTCGTTGCCTTGCCTGAAGCAACACTGTCGCGCCAGCGGCATGAGCTCGGCCTGGCGCCGTGAGCTTGTCATCCAATTGTCATCAAGCCGTTATATTCTCCTGCTCATGACCAAGGCCTTTCCCGCTTCTCCTGCACACCGGTCTCCGCGGCGCCATCTGCTCGATCGCCTGGCGACGGGGCTGATCGCGGCGGGGGGTATCGGTGTGATCCTGGCGGTGCTGGCCATCGGCGCCTTCCTGGCAATCGAGGTGGTGCCGTCACTATTCAGCGGCGCACTTGGCCAGGAGCAGATCACCCTGTCGCTGTCGCCGCTGGCCTGGGGGACCTTGAAGGCGGCCTTCTGGGCGCTGGTATTCGCCGTCCCCATGGCGCTGGGGGCGGCCATTCATTCCTCCGTGTATATGTCTCCACGGCTGCGCAGCCGGATCAAGCCCACACTGGAGCTGATGGAAGCCCTGCCCGGGGTGGTCATCGGCTTCGTGGCGGGCCTGGTGCTGGCCCCCTGGGTGGAGCGCCACCTGGCCGGGGCCTTCGCCCTGCTGCTGGTGATGCCGCTGGGCATCCTGATAGCGGGTGGTGCCTGGCGATGGCTGAGCCCTGCACTGCGCCAGCGACTGCCGCTAGCCTGGGCCGGGCTATGGCTGGCGCCCTGGCTGGCCATGCTGGGGCTGGCTGCGCTGGAACTGGCCCCCTGGCTGGAGGCACGGCTCTTCGCCGGTGACCTTCGCGGCTGGCTGGATGCCGAGCTGGGCATCGACTATGCCAGTCGTAATGCCCTGATCGTTGGCCTGGCCATGGGCTTTGCGGTGATGCCCAGTGTCTACGCCCTGGCGGAAGACGCCCTGTCGGGGGTGCCGAGCAGCCTGGGCGAGGGCGCCCAGGCCATGGGGGCAACCCGGTGGCAGACCCTGTGGAAGGTGGTGCTGCCGGCGGCGGCGCCTGGCGTTTTCGCCGCCGTGATGATCGGCGCGGGCCGAGCCGTGGGCGAGACAATGATCGTCCTGATGGCCAGCGGTAATACCGCGCTGATGAGCCTCAGTCCGCTGGAGGGGATGCGCTCCATGGCGGCGGGCATCGCCATCGAATTGCCCGAGGCGGTACCGGGCAGCGATAGCTACCGGCTGCTGATCCTGGCGGCACTGCTGCTGTTCCTGTTCACCTTCCTGGTCAATACCATGGCCGAGGTGGTGCGCAGCCGGCTGCGGCGCCGCTATCGTCGGCTGGGAGACCTGTCATGAGTCCGGCCTCGGTGACGGCGCGCGCCCGGCTGCCACGGGGCGAGGGGGCCTGGGCCTGGCTGGCCGCCGGCAGCGTGGCCCTGTCGCTGCTGCTGCTCGGAGGACTGCTGACGCTGATCGCGGTGCGCGGCCTCGCATACTTCTGGCCGGCATCCGTGTCGCTGGTGGAACTCGACGATGGCCAGGTGTTCGCGGGCCGTGCGGTGCGCGAACTTCCGCTGCCGGTAGCGGATGGCGCAAGCGGGGGCCAGGAGCGGCTCTACTTTACCGGCAATCGCGATCTCGACGGCCATGTCTGGCAGTGGGTGGAAGTCGACCGCATCGTCGAAAGCGACCGCCCCCGTGAGCTTGTGGTCATGGAACGTCTGCGCCATGGTGACTTCATCGGTCGCCTGGTCGAGGTGCGACCCGCGGGGCAGACAGGGGCTCGGACAGCCGAAGGCGGCGAAGCGGCCTGGGCCGCGCTCCAGGCGCGCCTGGCCGCGGTAGATGCGCTGCGTGGCGAGCGCGATGACCTCCAGCACGGCGTGATCCAGCCGCTGATGCGCCGGCTCGAGAAGGACCCCGGCGATAGGGCGACGCAGCGCAGGCTGGCCGAGACCAACGAGCGGGTTCGTGAGCTTCAGGAGAGCATGCGGAGGGATGTGGTCGTGCTGGAGAGCGTCGATGGCCGGCGACTGCTCCTGACCCTGGACGAGGTGCTCAGGGCCTGGCGGCCCAATGCCATGCCGCTGCCGGAAAAGATCGGCGCCTGGTCGCGGGGCGTGTGGCGCTTTCTTTCCGAGGGGCCGCGGGCGGCGAATACCGCCGGCGGCGTATGGCCGGCAATCTTCGGTACCGTGCTGATGGTGATGCTGATGTCACTGCTGGTCACGCCTTTCGGCGTGCTGGCGGCGGTCTACCTCAACGAGGTGGCCCACCAGGGGCGCCTGACGAACTGGGTACGCATCGCGGTACGCAACCTGGCCGGCGTGCCCTCCATCGTCTATGGCGTGTTTGGTCTCGGGGTCTTCGTCTACGGGATTGGCGGCTCTCTCGATGAGTGGTTCTTCAGCGACGAGCTGCCGTCGCCCACCTTCGGCACCGGGGGGCTGCTGTGGGCCTCGCTGACCCTGGCGCTGCTGACACTGCCGGTGGTGATCGTGGCCACCGAAGAGGGGCTGGTCCGGATTCCCGAGCATCAGCGGGAGGGGGCGCTGGCGCTGGGCGCCACGCGTCTTGAGATGCTGACCCGGGTGGTGCTGCCCATGGCCGTACCCGCCATGCTGACCGGCGTGATCCTGGCCGTCGCCCGTGCCGCCGGCGAAGTGGCGCCGCTGATGCTGGTGGGTGTCGCCAAGCTGGCGCCACAGGTGCCGGTGGACGGCGAATTCCCCTTCCTGCATCTTGATCGCAAGTTCATGCACCTGGGCTATCACGTCTACGATACCGCGTTCCACGGCGACGATATCCAGGCGGCCATGCCGGTGGTCTATGCCACCGCGCTGCTGCTGGTGCTGGTGGTGGTGGTGCTTAACCTGACTGCAATATTTCTGCGCCATTATTTCAGGGCGCGTCACGGTGCGCTGTCGCGCCACTGACGGAGGATAGAGCCAAGCGATGTCCGAACTGCCGCTCTCACAGCCAAGCCAGCGATCGGATGCCAGTCGTCTGGAATCGGGTCGCTCCAACACAGCGGGGCCGATCATCGACTTTGCCCCCGATGTCAGCTGTCTCGATGTCGAGGGGTTGAGCCTGGCCTACGGTGGCAAGCCGGCGCTTCGCGACCTGACCCTGCGGGTGCCGCGGCACCGGGTCACGGCCTTCATCGGACCCTCCGGCTGCGGCAAGTCGACCCTGCTGCGGGCCCTGAACCGGCTCCACGACCTCAACGAGGCGGTGAGTCGGCAGGGCAGCATCCGCCTGGAGGGACAGGAGATCCATGCACCCGAGGTGGCGGTGGACGAGCTGCGGCGCCGGGTGGGGATGGTATTCCAGGCTCCCAACCCGTTTCCCATGTCGATCTACGAGAACGTGGCTTTCGGACTCCGCCTGCAGGGGGGCCTGACGCGGCGGCGGATGAACGACATCGTCGAGTGGGCGTTGGAGGCGGCGGCGCTCTGGGATGAGGTGAAGGATCGCCTGCGTGCCTCGGCCTGGTCGCTCTCCATCGGCCAGCAGCAGCGCCTGGTGATTGCCAGGACCCTGGCCGTTCGCCCCGAGGTTCTGCTGCTCGACGAACCGGCCTCGGCGCTGGACCCGATCTCGACGCTGAAGATCGAGGAGCTGATTCGCAGCCTGAAGTCGCAGCTGACCCTGGTGCTGGTCACCCACAACATGCAGCAGGCGGCGCGGGTTTCGGACTACACCGCCTTCCTCCACGACGGTGAACTGGTGGAGTACGCCCCCACGGCCAGCCTGTTCACCAACCCGCGCCTGGCGCGCACCGAAAACTACATCACCGGCCGCATGGCCTGACGGTCACCAGGAGAGTCACATGGACATCACCAGCGACACCCATAGCCAGCATATCTCCCGGCAGTTCAATCAGGAGCTGGAGGAGCTCAAGACCCACCTGATGACCATGGGGGGGCTGGTCGAGAACCAGGTCCTGGAGGCGGTCAGGGCCCTGCTCGAGGGCGACAGCCGGCTGGCCGAGAAGGTCCGCGACAGAGATCGCCAGGTCAACGACATGCAGCTCAAGATCGACGACGAGTGTACCCGGGTGCTGGCGCGCCGGCAGCCGGCGGCGTCGGACCTGCGCCTGGTACTGGCGGTGATCCGTGCCACGGCGGACCTGGAGCGTATCGGCGACGAAGCGAGCAAGATCGCCCGCAACGCCCTGAGCCTGATCGAGAGCGGCACCACCGTGCGCGGACTGGTGGAAGTGCGCCACATCAGCGAGCACGTGCGCAAGATGCTGCGCGATGCGCTGACGGCCTTCGCCCGTTTCGATACCGAGCTGGCGCTGCAGGTGGTGCGGGAGGACGAGGCGGTGGACGACGAATACGGCAGCGCCATGCGCTCGCTGATGACCTTCATGATGGAGGACAACCGCGCCATCGGTCCGGTGCTAAGCGTGATGTGGATACTGCGTGCCCTGGAGCGGGTCGGTGATCATGCCGACAACCTGGCGGAGTACGTCATCTACCTGGTCAAGGGGCTGGATATTCGCCACATGGACCCGGACCAGATCGATGAGGATGCGCTCAAGCGTCGTGGTTGAGGCGCCGTGAGACCAGCCGCCCTTCGGGAAAGACGCAGCGGAACAGCGCCCCCTGGCCGGGGCGCGTATCGATCTCCAGGGTCGCGTCGTGGCGCAGCAGCACATGCTTGACGATGGCCAGCCCCAGGCCGGTGCCGCCGGTGGCAGTGCTTCTGCCCTTGTCGACCCGGTAGAAGCGCTCGGTGAGCCGGGGCACATGCTCCGGGTCGATGCCGTCGCCGTTGTCTTCTACCTCGATACAGGCACCTGGGCCGCACGCCTTCCAGCGCAGGACGATCTGGCTGCCTGCCGGGGTGTAGCGCACGGCGTTGTAGGCCAGGTTCGATACCGCACTGCGAATCTCCTGTTCGCTGCCGAGCAGCGGCCGCTGCTCGTCGATTTCCACCGAGATCTGCTGCTGGCCGTTGGCGAGCGCTGCGGCATCGTGGCGGACGCTCTCGAGCAGCTCGCTCATGTCCAGCGGCGCGTGGTCGTCACCGCTCTGCTCGAGCTCCAGACGTGACAGCAGCAGCAGGTCGTTGACCAGGCTCTGCATGCGCGTGGTCTGCCCCTGCATCTGGGCGAGGCTGCGGGCAAGGCGGGGTGGCAGCTGGTCGGCGTTGTCGGCGTAGGTCTCGAGATAGCCGGCCAGCACGGTCAGCGGGGTCCTCAGTTCGTGAGAGACGTTGGCGACGAAGTCGCGCCGCATCTGCTCCAGGCGATGCAGGCGCGTGATGTCCCGCGCCATCAACAGGCGCTCGTCGTCACCGTAGAGGGTGATCTGGATCTGCAGGACCATCCGCTCGTCGATGGGCGAGGGCAGCGTCAGGGGGTCACGGTAGTCGCGGGCATTGAAGTAGGCGACGAAGCGCGGATCGCGCACCAGGTTGGTGATGTGCTGGCCGCGATCCTGGTGGGTGCGCAGGCCCAGCATGCGGTCGGCGGCGCCGTTCCACCACTCCAGGTCGCCATGCTGGTCGAGCATCACCACGCTGTCGCGCATGGCTTCGGAGGACTCCTGGATGCGCTTGAGCGTGGTACGTAGCCGCTCCTGGGTATGGCGCTGGCCTTTCTGATAGCGGTAGAGCCGATCGAACAGCTCCCCCCACAGGCCATTGGCGGCGGGTGGCTCGGCCTGGGGGTTGCGGGTGAGCCAGCGGTGAAGGGCGCGAAGCCGGCGCAGGTGGCGGTAGAGGTAGACGCCCATGCCGGCGGCAAGGCCGAGCCCGAAGGCCGAGAAGAACCAGCCGATCAGGCCGCCGGCCCCGGCCAACAGCCCTAGCCGCCAGATTTCATGGCTCCATAGGCGCATGTCAGACCTTGATGGAAAAACGGTAGCCGGTGCCACGCACGGTCTGGATCAGATGCTGGTGGTCATCGCCCAGGGCCTTGCGCAGGCGACGGATATGCACGTCCACGGTGCGCTCCTCGACATAGACATTGCCGCCCCACACCTGGTCCAGCAGCTGGCCGCGGGTATAGGCTCGCTCCTGGTGGGTCATGAAGAACTGCAGCAGGCGGTACTCGGTGGGTCCTATTTCCAGCGACTTGCCGTTGGCGCTGACCCGGTGGCTGACCGGGTCGAGCTCGAGCCCCTCGACCTCGACAAGGTCTTCCACCCCCTTCGGGGTGGAGCGGCGCAGCACGGCCTTGAGCCGGGCCACCAGTTCCCGCGGCGAGAAGGGCTTGGTGATGTAGTCGTCGGCGCCGGCCTCGAGCCCCAGGATCTTGTTGTCCTCCTCGCCCTTGGCGGTGAGCAGGATGATCGGCAGCTCGCTGGTGGTGGTCTCGCGCTTGAGGCGACGGGCCAGTTCGATCCCGCTGGTGCCGGGCATCATCCAGTCGAGCAGCAGCAGGTCGGGCTGGTGGTCGACGACCATGGCGTGGGCGGTCTGGGCGTTGTCGGCCTCGAGCACCCGGTAGTCGGCCATTTCCAGGGCCACGGCAATCATTTCGCGGATCGGCGCTTCATCATCGACGATCAGAACGGTCTTGGCTGTCATTCGGGGCCTCTAGCTCAGTAGCGGGTCGATGACGATAACAGCACGATATCATGTCATTTCGATGACAGCGCTATCGCACCCGGCGACCCGGTGGAAGTGACGACGGTGGGTGCCGGCATCATCCATAGCGTCCGGTGATGTAATCCTCGGTCTGCTTCTTCTCGGGCTCGGTGAAGATGGTGTTGGTCTCGCCGAACTCAACCAGATCGCCGAGGTACATGAAGGCGGTGTAGTCGGAGACCCTGGCCGCCTGCTGCATGTTGTGGGTGACGATGAGGATGGTGTACTGCTCCTTGAGCTCGTGGATCAGTTCCTCGATCTTCAGCGTCGAGATCGGGTCCAGCGCCGAGGCCGGTTCGTCGAGCAGGATCACCTCCGGCTCAATGGCGATGGCCCGGGCGATCACCAGGCGCTGCTGCTGGCCGCCGGAGAGGCCGAAAGCGTTGTCGCCGAGGCGATCCTTGACCTCGTCCCACAGCGCCGCGCCGCGCAGCGAGCGCTCTACCACCTCGTCGAGCACCGACTTGCTGTTGACGCCCTGCAGGCGCAGGCCGTAGGCGACGTTCTCGAAGATCGACTTGGGGAAGGGGTTGGGCTTCTGGAACACCATGCCCACCTTGCGGCGCAGCTCGGCGACATCCACGCCGCGGGCGTAGATGTCCTCGCCGTCGAGCAGGATATCGCCCTCGACGCGGCAAATATCGACCAGATCGTTCATGCGGTTGAAGCAGCGCAGCAGGGTCGACTTGCCACAGCCGGAGGGGCCGATAAAGGCGGTCACCTTGTTGGCCGGGATATCCAGGTCGATGCCCTTGAGCGCCTGGTCCTTGCCGTAGAACAGGTTGAGGTCGCGCACCTTGAAAGTGGTCTTGCCCATGCCGCGCATGGCGTCACGATGGCTGGCGGTGGTCATGGCTGACGTCATGGTAGTCATCTCTCGCCTCTTAAGTATCGTGGCGACGGCCCAGGCCGCCGCCATGCAGTCGGGTTGGCGTCAATCGGACGCGGCGCGGTAGCGTTCGCGCAGCCGGTTACGGATGCTGATGGCGGTCATGTTGAGCACGATGATCAGGATCACCAGCACCAGCGCCGTGGCGTAGACCAGCGGCCGCGCGGCCTCGACGTTGGGGCTCTGGAAGCCGACGTCGTAGATATGGAAGCCGAGGTGCATGATCTGGCGGTCCAGGTGCACGAAGGGGAAGCTGCCATCCACCGGCAGCGTCGGCGCCAGCTTGACCACCCCCACCAGCATCAGCGGCGCCACCTCCCCCGCCGCTCGGGCAATCGCCAGGATCATGCCGGTCATCATCGCCGGCGTGGCCAGCGGCACCACCACCTTCCACAGCGTCTCGGACTTGGTCGCCCCCAGCGCCAGGCTGCCCTGGCGCACCGAGGAGGGAATCCGCGCCAGGCCCTCCTCGGTGGAGACGATGACCACCGGCAGGGTCAGCAGCGCCAGGGTCAGCGAAGCCCAGATCAGCGCCGGCGAACCGAAGGTCGGCGACGGTAAGCGGTCGGCGTAGAACAGTTCATCGATGGAGCCGCCCAGGGTGTAGACGAAGAAGCCCAGGCCGAACACCCCATAGACGATCGACGGCACCCCGGCGAGGTTGTAGACCGAGATCCGGATCAGCTTGAGCAGCGGCCCCTGCTTGGCGTACTCGCGCAGGTAGATGGCCGCCAGTACGCCGAAGGGGCTGACGATCAGCGACATCAGCAGCACCATGGTCACGGTGCCGAAGATCGCCGGGAAGATGCCGCCGGCGGTATTCGCCTCGCGGGGCTCACCGCTGACGAAGGCCCAGAACTGCTGCACATAGGCCGCCGCCTTGGCACCCAACGACATGCTGTTGGGCTGCACCGCGCGAACGATCTCGCCGACGCTGACCTCGACCTCTTCACCGCCGGCCACGCTGGCCACCAGCACGTCGCGGCGGCTGGCCTGGCGCAGCACCTCGAGCTCTTCACGCAGGACCTCGAACTCCGCCTGCAGCGAGGCGCCCTCGCTCTCGATCCGGTCCAGCGCGTCGGCGAGCGTGTCCGGATCGATATCTGGATCGCGCTGCAGGCCGCGCTGCTGGAGGCGCAACTCCTCCATGCGCTCGCTGATGACGCCAACGTCGCGGCGCTCGATACGGCGTATCTCGCGGAACAGCTCATTGCCGCGGTCAATCCGCGCCTGCAGTTCGTCCCACAGCCCCTCGCCTTCGGCGACCACCTCGCCATCTTCGAGGAGGCGCAGCGGGTAGCCGAAGAAGTCACCCCATTCGCGTCGCTCCAGCACCATGGCATCGGGGGGCGTCTGCCATTCGCTCATCTGCAGTTCGGGATACCAGGCAAAGTCGCGCCCTGTGACGTCGCGATTGCCCTGCTTGATCAGGTGACGCGTCACCAGGTCGCCCTCGCCCAGTTCCGGCGGCACGGCGATGCCGGCATCCCGCGCCACCTGAACCGGAATGGTCTGGGAGCGCACGTGCTCCCCCATGACCATCTGGCCAAGGCCCAGCTCCGGATCACCGACCTGGAACTCGACGATCTCGGCCGGCCAGAAGTGGCTGAGACCGCGCACGGCGATCAGACCGATCAAGCCAAGCACCATGATCACGGAGATCGCGACAGCGCCGGCATTCAGCCAGATCCAGGGGGCGCCGCTCTTGTACCATTGCTTCATCATCGACTCCTGGAATTAGAGGCTGCTGTAGCGCTTGCGCAGGCGCTGGCGAATGATCTCGGCCAGGGTGTTGACCACGAAGGTCATGGCCAGCAGGACCAGGGCGGCGAGGAACAGCACCCGGAAGTGGCTCGAGCCCACCGCGGTTTCGGTCAGTTCGACGGCGATATTCGCCGACAGGGTGCGCATGCCCTCGAAGATATTGAAGTTCATGATCGGGCTGTTGCCGGTGGCCATCAGCACGATCATGGTCTCGCCCACGGCGCGGCCGAAGCCCATCATCACCGCCGAAAACATCCCGGGGCTGGCGGTGGGAAGCACCACGCCCAGCACCGTCTGCCAGCGGGTGGCGCCCAGCGCCAGCGAGCCTTGGGTCAGGTGGCGCGGCACGTTGAACACCGCATCCTCGGCGATCGAGAAGATCGTCGGGATCACCGCAAAGCCCATGGCGATGCCTACCACCAGGGCGTTGCGCTGGTCGTAGACGATGCCGATGTCGGTCAACCACTGGCGCATGTTGCCGTCGAACAGCCAGATCTCCAGGTGCGGGCTCATGGCCACGCAGAACCAGCCCACCAGCAGGATCACCGGCACCAGCAGCGCCGCTTCCCAGCCCTCCGGCGCGAGCCGGCGAATACCCTCCGGCAGTCGGCTCCAGGCGTAGGCGAAGGCCAGCATCGCCAGCGGCATCAGCAGCAGCACGCTGAACACCGCGGGCAGGCTGCCCTCGATGAAGGGCGCCAGCCACAGGCCGGCGAGGAACCCGAGGATCACCGTCGGCAGTGCCTCCATGATCTCGATGGTCGGCTTGACCTTGCCGCGCAGCTTGGGGGTCATGAAGTAGGCGGTATAGACCGCTCCCATCAGCGCCAGCGGGGTGGCGAACAGCATGGCGTAGAAGGCCGCCTTGAGGGTGCCGACGGTGAGCGGCATCAGGCTCATCTTGGGCTCGAAGGCATCGGTGGAGGCGGTGGACTGCCAGATATAGCGCGGCTCGCTGCGTCCTTCGTACCAGACCTTGCCCCACAGCGACGACAGCGAGATGTCCGGGTGGCGATTTGCCACCTCGGCGCGCTGCAGCTGGCGTTGGTCATCGACGATCAGCGCCATGGTATTCACCGGCGAGACCGCGATCCGGCTCAGCGGCCCCTCGGTCATGCGGGCCTGAAAGACATCCTGCCCAGCGGTGGTGTGGTGGATACCAAGGTAGCCCTGGTCGTCGCCGACCAGGAACCCGTGGCGGTTGTACTCCGGCTCGATATGGGTAATGGCGCCCTGGTAGCGGGCGAAGTCGCGGATGTGCTCGAGGCTGTGCTGCCCGCCGCTCTGGCGCACCGGAAAATATTGACGCACCTGGCCGTCGCTGGTCCCGGCAATGATCGACACCGTGCCGTTGAGATAGGCCATCCTGGTGACCTGGCCCTGGTCGGTGACCTGTACGGCACCCAGGTAGTCGACATTGTCCAGGTTACCGATGTCGTAGTGGTGGATCCGGCCACCGTCATCGCCCACGTAGAGATGGCGGAAGCGACCGTCGATGAGGATCTGGCGCGGCTCGCCGTCGAAGGCCGGCAGCGTGACCGTGTCCTGCTCGATGCTGACCTCGCCGGTCATCAGGTTCTCGCGCCGCTGAAACGAGGCCAGCAGCAGCTCGCCGTCTTCGGTGGCAGCGGCAATATAGGTGCCGCGATCGCTGACCTGCACGCCGAGCACCTCGATGGCGCGCCCGGCCTCATCGAGGGTGATGGGTTCATCGCCCAGCGGCAGGGCCAGGTCGGGCTCGATATGACGCAGGTTATCGGGATAGGAGAGCTCGTACTCCAGTACCCCGAGCGACACCTGACCGTTATCGAAACCGTAGGCCACCGCATTGGCATTGGCGACGGCGGTAGCCACCGCCGTGGTCGTCGCCTGCTCCGGGATTGGCAGCTCGAACTGGGTGCGGATGGCACCGTCCTCGGTCTCGAAGAAGGTGACGTTACCAAGCTGGGAGAAGCTGGTACCCAGCTGGTTATAGCGCTCCAGGCTCAGGTGCACCAGTTCGTCGTCGGCGTCGACACCCGGCACGCTGTAGCTGGCCTGGGGGTCGACCGTGGCGGAACGGAACAGCGGCGCCACTTCGGAGAATAGATAGACGAAGATCATCGCCAGGGCGGCGACCACGCCGATCCCAGCAATGCCGATGCCGTAGCGTGACAAGTGATCCTTGAAGGCGCGCCGCTTGCGCAGCCGCTCGCGCTGCTCGGGTGAGGGCAGCAGCGAGCGCTGCCCGCCAGGGGCGATTTGACGACGTTGTGGTGACTGGGAAATGTCATTCATGATGGATTGGCAGTCCCGGGGAGTGCGAAAGGTAGGGCAAGCGTAAGGGGCGTAGATGACAGATCCGTGACAGTGCTGCCCTCATGCATGCGAAAGGGGCGCCGAAGCGCCCCTTGTATGGCCCGCTCGATCACTCGGATCAGTCGAGGCCCAGCTCACCGCGCACGCGACTGGCAACCGCCTCGGGCAGCGGGATGTAGCCGTCACGGTTGGTGACTTCCTGGCCCTGACGCGACAGGATCATGCGCAGGAACTCGGCCTGCTGCGGATCCAGGTCTTCGTTGGGGTGCTTGTTGACGTAGACCATCAGGTAGCGCGCCAGCGGATAGTTCTCGTTGTCCACGGTAAAGGCTTCTTCACCTTCGTCACGTGCTACCGGCACCGCACGCACCTGGGAGGTGATGTAGCCGATGCCGGAGTAGCCGATGCCGTTGACCGACTCGCTGACGCCCTGCACCACCGAGGCGGAGCCCGGCTGCTCGTTGATCGAGGCCTTGAAGTCGCCGCCGCAAAGGGCGTTCTCGGCGAAGAAGCCGTAGGTGCCGGAAACGGCATTGCGGCTGTACAGGGTGAAGTCGCGGTTCTCCCAGGCGCCGTCCAGCCCCAGCTGACCCCAGCGGGTGATGTCCTCGTCATAGCCGCAGCGGCGGGTATCGGAGAAGATCGCATCGATCTGGGGGATGGTCAGGCTCTCTATCGGGTTGTCCTGGTTGACGTAGACCGCCAGGGCGTCGATGGCCACCGGTACCATGGTCGGCGGATAACCGAAGCGCTCCTCGAAGGACTGGATCTCGGAAGTGCGCATCTCGCGGCTCATGGGGCCGAACTGGGCGGTGCCCTCGGTCAACGCGGTCGGCGCGGTGCCGGAGCCGGCGCCCTGAATCTGGATGTTGACGTTGGGGTAGTAGCCAGCGAACTCTTCGGCCCACAGGGTCATCAGGTTGTTGAGGGTATCGGAGCCGATGCTGGTCATGTTGCCGGAGATACCGCTGACGGTCTCGTAGTCGGGCAGATCGGGATCGACATCCGCCAGGACAGGCATCGAAATGAACGAGGCGCCGATGACGGCAGCAGCCATTACCTTCAGTTTCATTTTTCTCTCTCCACTATTTCGCAGCGCTGGCATCCAGCTTGGAATCTCGATCACATTCGCGATGACCGATGGCTGCGACTATAGGGAGAGCGGATGACACTTCGGTGACAAAAGCCGGGGGTTTGATGAACCTTCTGTGACAGCCCTGTGTAACGGCAAGCGCTCGTGAGTGTCCGTGAAGTGCTGTGCGGCTTGCCGCGACCGCGATAGAATCCGGCTGGTTTAGTCCCTCTTTTACCGGCAGGGAGGGGCGGTGGCCGGCTTGTAAGTTACCGGCAATGACATGCCGAACGTAGGGAGAAGGGGCATTATGTCAATTCGCACGCTTTCCGCCGGCCTGGGCTTGCTGACCGCGCTGTTGGCCGCTGGCTGTGCCGGGCGTTCCGAGCCGCCACCGGCGGATGAGGCGGCGCTACCACAGGCGGAGGCACCGCCGCCTTCCTCCCAAGCCGAACCGCCGCCAAGCGGCACGGCAAGGGAAGATCGCTACTGGCTGCCGGCCCTGTTCGCCACCGAGGAGGATGAGGCGCATTACTACGTAAGCCGGCTGGCGGATCGGCGCTTCATCGACACCTATGGGGGCGACGAGCACCCGCGGGTCTGGTACATCGCCGCGGAGCGGCTTGGACAGATCGGTGAGCCGGCGGTGCCGCTGCTGTTCGGCCTGATCGACACTACCGATGCCTATGAGTTGATGCTGGTGCTCTACGCGCTACAGCTGGCCACCCAGGATTCCGCGCTCATGGCGGAAACCGGCGGCGACTACATCCAACTGGGTACGGTGCTGACGGAGAGCACCAACCGCGAGAACCGTGAAATAGCGCTGGCGTGGTGGCAGCGGCACGGCTGGCGCTGGGAGTAGCTGCTGCTGGCTTTGCCAGGGCTTCGCGCGGTCTCGCTCATGCCCGGTCGAACAGCTTCGTTGTTTCGGCGAGCCGCTGGCAGATGGCGTCCAATTTCTGCTGGTGGCTCTCGTCGGTCAGGGCGCCGTGGTCATCGAAGGCGTCACCCGCCTTGGCTACGGCCAGCTGGTCCGGGAGTACCGTCACCCCGACATTGCTCAGCAGCTGGCGCATGCCGCCCAGTCCACCGGGCGAGGCTGCGAGCAGCGCAGCGACCCGGCCCGCGAACAGCTTGAGGCCGCTCTCGCCTTCATGGGGACGTGAGATCCAGTCGATGGTGTTCTTCATCAATGGGGTAATGAAGCCGTTGTACTCCGGGGAGGCGATCAGCAGGCCCCGATGCTCGGCCAGCAGCTTGCGCAGGGCCAGCGCGTTTTCGGGCAGGCCATGTTCGGCCTCCAGGTCACCCTGGTAGAGCGGCATTGGATAGTCGCGCAGGTCGATGAAGGTGGCCTGGGCGCCCAGCGCGTCCAGGCGGCGGGCACCCAGGCGGGCCAGCCGCTTGTTGAAGGACGCTTCCCGGGTGCTTCCGGCGAATACCAGGATTCGAGCTGCGGTGGTCTGGTCTGACATCTTGGATCTCCCTGTGCCATTTCGTCGTTTGGATGAGCCCGGCCGGCAGGTTGCTACACTCTCCGCTTCCCGCTTCGCCGGCCGGTCATCGCGCAGAGTTGCCGCTGTTTTGCTATGGTCACGCGGCGACCGGCGTTTTCCCATCTCATGGACTTGGAGTCAGCCTTCCATGGACAAGTATATGCAAGCTGCCCTGGATGAAGCCCGCCGGGGCCTGGCGGAAGGGGGTATCCCCATCGGCTCGGTACTGGTCTACCGTGGACGCATCCTGGGGCGAGGCCATAACCGGCGGGTGCAGTCGGGCAGCACGGTGTTGCATGGCGAGATGGATGCCCTGGAGAATGCGGGGCGCCAGCCAGCCTCAGTGTATCGGGATTGCGTGCTCTATACGACGCTGTCACCCTGCCCGATGTGCAGCGGCGCCATCCTGCTCTACGGCATTCCCCGGGTGGTCGTTGGCGAGAATCGGACCTTCATGGGTGAGGAGGCGCTGCTGCGTTCTCGGGGCGTCGTTGTCGAGGTGCTGCAGTCGCAGGCCTGCATCGACATGATGTCCGCTTTCATCGAGGCATCGCCCGACCTCTGGAACGAAGACATCGGGGAATAGCGCGCCGTACCGGAAGGTGGACCCATGTCGGCGAGGCGATATGCCTGGCTGTCATGAAACTGTCACATGTCCCGGTTACCGTGCGCGGACAGTAACGTGGGTGTCACACACCCGTCATCCTGAACGTGTAACCTCTCAACGGCCTTTTCATGTCGAAACCAGATTCCTCTTCGCCCGACACGAACCGAGCGGCTCTCACCCGCGAGGATATCCGTGAGGTACCGGCCTGGCTGCGCGGCATCTATGCCGGTCTCTGCCTCTACTTTTTCCTGGCGGCACTCAACGTACTCGGCTCGGGGCTGGGAACGTTCGGCCGGGCCAGCGACTTCCTGACCCAGCTCTTCGCCTACGGCGAGAACCCCTTCATCGCTCTGCTGGCCGGCGTTCTGGTCACCATGATCGTGCAGAGCTCATCCTTCACCTCGGCGCTGATCGTGACGCTGGTCGCCAGCGGCGAGATGACGCTGGGCACGGCGGTGTTCGCCATCATGGGGGCCAATATCGGGACGGCGGTCACCGGGGTGATCGTGGCGTTGGCCAACGTGCGGATCAAGCGCAATTTCCGCCGCTCGTTCACGGCGGCATTAATGCATGACTTCTTCAATATCCTGACCGTGGCGATCGTCTTTCCCCTGGAGTTCATCAGCGGGTTCTTCCACGAAGCTGGCAGGGGGATCTTTACCCGGCTGGCCGGCTGGCTGGCCGACCTGATCGGAATGGAGGAGGTGGCTCGCCCTGACAGCCCGGTCAAGGTGATCACCGCGCCGGTGGTCGATGGTGCGAACGGTGTCGCCTCCTTGCTGACGACCACCCCGGCTGCCCAGGGGCTGGTGGTGGCCGGTCTTGGCATGCTGCTGATGTTCGCTGCGCTGATCTTCATGGTGCAGAACCTGCGAGGCGCCCTGCTACGTCACATGGATGGCCTGTTCCGCACCTACTTCTTTCGCAGCGATGTGCGTGCCTACGGTGTCGGCCTGGTCTCCACTGTACTGGTCCAGTCCAGCACCATCACCAGCAGCCTGATGGTGCCGCTGGCAGGCGCCGGGGTCGTTCGCCTGCGCCGCGTGTTGCCCTTCATGATGGGTGCCAACCTGGGCACCACGGTGACCAGCGTGCTGGCGGCCACGGCGAACCCTGTGGCTGCCGCGATGACCGTGGCCCTGTTTCATGTCATCTTCAACCTGACCGGCACCGCCGTCTGGTACCCGCTGCGCTATATCCCGCTGCGGATTGCCACCTGGTATGGCCGGCTGGCCGCCCGCCAGACCCGTTACGCCTTCGTCTTCCTGATCGGCGTATTCCTGGTGATACCGCTGCTGGGAATCGGCGCCACCGAACTGTTCACGAGCCTGCGCTGAGCGCGGCGCCTCAGGAGATTTCTACCATGTTTCGACAGCTTTACAGCGCCCTGACCTCGGAAAACACGCTCAATCTGGCCTTCGAGGATCTGACCCAGATGCTCAAGCATGGCGCCTGGATGTTCGACCGCGCCAATGAAGTGCTGCACAGTCAGGCGTCGGCCGATGAGGTGCGTCAGCCGCTCTATGACCGTGACCAGGCGATCAACGAGCTGGAGCGCTCGATTCGCCGCAAGGTGTTGCGTCACCTGACCGTCAATCCGGGGCATGATGTCGCCATTTGCCTGGCCTTGATGAGCGTGGCCAAGGATGCCGAGCGCATTGGCGACTACTGCAAGAATGTCTTCGAGGTGGGGCATTTCTACACCGAAGGCTTCCATGTGCCCAAGTACCAGGAGCCCCTCGACAACATGGCGCTCGAGATGGGTGACATGTTCGACAAGGTGATCAAGGCGACGCGGAATTCCGACGAAAAGCAGGCCCGCCAGGCGCTCACCAAGGCGGTGGAAGTGCGTCAGCGCAGTGACCGCCTGATCGAGGAGCTGTTTCGCGACGAGCACCATATCGCGTTTCACGAGGCGGTGGCCTACTCACTGCTGGCGCGGCATTACAAGCGTGTCGCAGCACATCTCGCCAACATCGCCACGGCCGTTCTGGGGCGGCTGGAAGACCTGGACTTCTATTCCGATGCCGACGACGACGGCTGAGCGGGCAGGGTAGGGTCAAACCGCATCAACCGCTAAACATAGTGGGAGGCTGTCTCGTAGCGAGCGTGGCAGTATGCCCAGGTCATCGAAGCTGCCAATGGCGTCGTTTGCGACATTGTCCTGGGTCATCAAGACCACCTGGTCGCGGGTCAGCGGTGGATTGGGCAGGGGGGAGGCCATGAGCGCCAGCAGCTGCCACAGCGGGAAGGGGATGGGAAGCAGAGGCCGTTCCCGCGACAGTTCGCGCATGACCAGTTCCACCGCTTCCCGGTAGCGAATGATATCGGGGCCGCCGAGTTC
Source organism: Halomonas sp. ANAO-440 (assembly GCF_019915905.1). NCBI lineage: Bacteria > Pseudomonadati > Pseudomonadota > Gammaproteobacteria > Oceanospirillales > Halomonadaceae > Halomonas > Halomonas sp. ANAO-440. The sequence continues at coordinate 53,719 of NZ_JAHXBV010000002.1, forward strand.
GAAGAGGCGTCGCTCGGGCGGGTCGCTGCCCAGCAGCCTGCCGATGGCGCGGGCCACGTCCACCACATGAACCGGCTGCAGGCGCGTCTCGCCATGGCCGAACAGGGGAATGACCGGCAGCCTCGTCAAGCCCGCCAGGGCCGACAGGAAGGCGTCATCGGGGCCGAACATGACGCTGGGCCGCAGGATGATTGCCTTGGGAAGCGCCGTGACAACTGCCGTTTCGCCACGGCCTCGCGCACGGACATAGGCCGAGCGCGAGGCCGGGTCGGCCCCGATGCCCGAAAGCTGTACCAGCCGCTGGATGCCTGCCTCATGGGCAAGCTGCGCCAGTTGCCCGGCGGCCTCCACGTGAATGGTCTGGAAGCGTGTGCTACGACTTTCCACATAGAGACTGACCGCATTCACCACGCTATCGGCCCCTTCCAGCGCCTTGGCGATATCGGCCTTGCTGCGAATATCGACGCTTACGAGCTCCAGCGGATCGCCGGGTTCCGCCCAGTCGGGCAGGGCGGGCCGACGGGCGGCGATGCGTACCGTCCGACCGGCGTCCGCCAGCTCACGGACCACGTGGCTGCCGAGAAAGCCGGTGCCGCCGAAGACGGTGACACAGCCGAACGACATCATTGCCTCCTTTCGAGATTGCAGCTTTCAGCCCGCTGGCAGGGGCAGCGCACCGTTCTCCTTGACAGCGCGTATGGCGAAGCTGCTGTCCACGCTGCTGACCATGGGCAGCTTCTGTAGTCGCCGTACCCAGCGTTCGTAGCCGCGCAGGTCGGCGGTGACCACCTGAAGCAGATAATCAAAGGCCCCGGAAATGGTATGACAATTAATGATTTCTGGCATCTCGCTGACCGCAGCTTCGAATTGTTCGACCAGTGAGTCTTGATGTTGGCTGAGGCGTACCTGGACGAATATGGTGAGATCGAGCCCCAGTCGTTCCTTATCCAGTTCGGCGCGGTAGCGTGTGATCAGGTTGTCCTGCTCGAGTCGTCGAATACGTCTGGCACAGGGGGAGGGCGATAGGTTGACACGCTCCGCCAGCTCCGCGGTAGTCAGGCGGGCGTCCTGCTGCAGGGCTTCCAGCAGCAGGCGGTCGATGCGGTCGAGTTTCAAGGTGCGCATGGCCATGCCTCATCAATGTAACATTCCGTTATTTCTTGGCTTGGGCGGCTAATAGTCCCTTTGATTCTGGGTAATATTGCCCATGTTCGCCAGTGGAGTTGGCCCACACCGCCGGCTACTCCTTTGTGGTCTAGAGGTCGATGGCATCGGATCGATGAAGTGGAAGTCTGTGTTCGTCAAGAAGGTATAAGCGCTAGGCTCAGTCCGAAAACTGGCTGCGCTCGGCCAGACGTGAAAAAAATCGGCTCAAAGTACTCATTTACACCCCGTAAACTCGCACGCGAGCCCTGTCCGTCTTCACGCCGATTTTGCCTTGCGACCCACAGAGAAGTGGGAAGTGCGTTGGCCCGTAGGGAACGGCCCTGGCCTTCGCTCGCCGACTTTTCGGGCAACGCCTAGGCTGCTAGTCCGTCGCAGCGTTGGTCTCCGCCTCCTCGGCTGCGTCCTTGTCTTCGCCGTTGGATGCTTCCTCGATCCAGCCACGCTCGCGGTAGTAGCGCAGGGCGCCTTCATGAAGCGGTGCCGAGAGACCATCCTTGATCATCCGTTCGGGTTCGAGAACCGCATAGGCGGGATGAAAGTCAGTGAAACGCTCAAAATTGTCGAACACGGCAGCGACCAGGGTATAGACCTGATCCGGATCGGTGGCTTCGCTGGCCACGACGGTGGCGCGGACGCCGAAGGTCTGCACTTCCGGCTGGTCGTCGTAGTAGAGTCCGGCGGGGATTTCGGCCAGGCTGTAGTAGGGTGCCTCGTCTACCAGGGACGCGACGAAATCCCCCTCGACGCCGACCACGGCGGCGTTGCAGAGATCCACGGCCTGGCGAATGCTTAGGTCCGGATGCCCCACGGTGTAGACCATGGCATCGATATTGCCATGACACAGTTCCAGCGACTGCTGATCGGCGGGCAGCTCATTGACCAGGGCGAAATTGTCCAGTGTCCAGCCCCTGGCGGCCATCAGCTGCAGCATGGTGGCCCGCTGCCCGGAACCGGGGTTGCCAATGTTGACCGCACGCTGCTCCAGGTCGTCGAAGCCTTGAATGCCGGACTCCCGGCGTACCACCAGGGTAAAGGGTTCGCTATGTACTGAAAAAAGAGCGCGAAGCGTGTCATCCGGGCCGGCGTCTGCGAAGCCTTCCCGACCCTCCACGGCGTAGTACTGCTGGTCCGACTGGGCCAGTGCGATCGGCACTTCACCACGACGGATATCGCGCAGATTGGCGACAGAACCTTCCGACGGGCGGGCATGACATGGGCCTTCAAGCAGGCGACAAAAAGCCTGGCCCGTAATGTGGTAGACGCCGGTTGAGCTGGCCGTTCCAATGACGATCTGATCTTCCGCTGCCTGGGCCGGCAGCGCCAGTATCAACCCTGCCAGCAGGCCGCCGCCAAGGCTGGCCAATCCTGCGGTCGATTTCGTCACTGTTCCACATGGTTTCATGAGGATCTCCCTGGAGGGGCTCGCGTAGACGTTTTGTATCTTTGTTGTGTGCTTGTTTGAGTCTAGCAGGCGAATGGAAATAGCCCTTGATGCGCTCGCGCATTGCTTTCGATGATGTGGTGCAGCACGCCTGCGGCGTTTCGTTTTAATGAGAATGATTGTTGTTTTTTATGCTATCGGCATCGATCTTGCCGGTATCGTGGCGCTAGCCATGGCCAAATGGCCAGAGGGGACTTCACATCGAATCCATACAGGACTAAAATGGTCCTCAATCGAATGCGAAGCTCGTACAGGGCTTGGCGGCGAATCGTTAGGAGTCAGGCATGCTCAAGCTTTCTCGGCTGACCGACTATGCCGCGGTGGTGATGGCGCAGATCGCCCGTCACCCGGAGCAGCCCCACGCAGCGGCTGAGCTGGCCGAGGCGGTGCAACTGCCTCATCCGACCGTGAGCAAGACATTGAAGATGCTGGTCCGGGCCGGGTTGCTGGAATCCCGCCGCGGCGCGCAGGGCGGCTATTCCCTGGCGCGGCCGGCGTCGCGTATCACTGCCCGCGACATCATCACTGCCATCGAGGGGCCGGTGGCGATGACCGAATGCAGCCATGTGGATGGCGACTGCGAACTGCTCGCCACCTGTGGTGTGTCCGACAACTGGCAGCGGGTCTCGCTGGCGGTACGCACCCTGCTCGACAGCGTGACACTCGCGCACCTTGCCGACTCTTCGCCAATCAAGCTGCCGGTACAGCTGCCCATACAGAGCATCAGTCTGGCCGCCGACTCGGCCTGAGACGCGCAAGCCAACATTTACCCGTGCGGGCTCGCTGCTCGCCGACCCAACCGCCCGGGAGGGGAACCATCATGGCAAGTCAGGAAATGGAACAGCTTGTCCGTCGCGAATACAAGGAAGGCTTCGTCACGGATATCGAGAGCGACACTATCCCGCCGGGGCTCGATGAAGGCACCATCGCCTTCATTTCCCAGAAGAAGGGGGAGCCGGAGTGGATGCTGGAGTGGCGCCTCAAGGCCTACCATCAATGGCTGAAGATGACGCCGCCCTCCTGGGCACACCTCGACTATCCGGCCATTGACTACCAGGCGATCTCCTACTTCAGTGCGCCGAAGCGCCCGGAAGACCGTCCGCAGAGCCTTGATGAGGTCGACCCCAAGCTGCTGGAGACCTACGAGAAGCTGGGCATTCCGCTGCACGAGCGTGCGGCGCTGGCCGGCGTGGCGGTGGATGCGGTATTCGACTCGGTGTCGGTGACTACCACCTTCAAGGAGAAGCTGGGCGAGGCGGGCGTGATCTTCTGCTCCATCTCGGAGGCGATCCGCGACTACCCGGAGCTGATCAAGCAGTACCTGGGCACGGTAGTGCCGGTGGCCGACAACTACTTCGCCGCGCTCAACTCGGCAGTCTTCACCGACGGCTCCTTCGTCTTCGTGCCGGAAGGAGTGACCTGCCCGATGGAGCTCTCCACCTATTTCCGCATCAATGCCGCCAATACCGGCCAGTTCGAGCGCACGTTGATCATCTGCGAGAGCCGCGCCCAGGTCTCCTACCTGGAAGGCTGTACCGCGCCGCAGCGTGACGAGAACCAGCTCCACGCCGCCGTGGTCGAGCTGGTGGCCCTCGAGGACGCCTACATCAAGTACTCCACGGTGCAGAACTGGTACCCGGGCGACGAGGACGGCAAGGGTGGCATCTACAACTTCGTGACCAAGCGCGGCGACTGCCGCGGCGACCGTTCGCGCATCAGCTGGACCCAGGTCGAGACCGGCTCCGCCATCACCTGGAAGTATCCCTCCTGCGTGCTGCGTGGAAAGGACAGCATCGGCGAGTTCTACTCGGTGGCAGTGACCAATGGCCGGCAGCAGGCCGACACCGGCACCAAGATGATCCATATCGGCGAGGGGACCCGCTCCTACATCGTCTCCAAGGGCATCTCCGCCGGCCGCAGCAACCAGTCCTACCGTGGGCTGGTCAAGATCGGCCCCAGGGCCAAGGGTGCGCGCAACTTCACCCAGTGCGACTCGCTGCTGATCGGCGACCAGTGCGGGGCGCACACCTTCCCCTACCAGGAGATCGGCAACAGCAGCGCGACCGTCGAGCACGAGGCGACCACCTCTAAGATCGGCGAGGACCAGCTGTTCTACTGCCAGAGCCGGGGCATCTCCGAGGAGGATGCGGTGAGCATGATCGTCAACGGCTTCTGCAAGGACGTCTTCCAGGAGCTGCCGATGGAATTCGCGGTGGAGGCCGAGGCGCTGCTGAACGTGACCCTCGAAGGCGCCGTGGGCTAGGCGCTATTGCGCTCGCTCATGATGCGCTTCAAGGGCGATGGAAAGACACTTTTATCGGGTCGCCGCGGCGGCTCGCCAGAATCGAAAAGGTATCAAGATGCTCGAAGTCAAGGATCTGCACGTCACGGTGGAAGGGAAGGAAATCCTCAAGGGCCTCAGCCTGACCGTCAATGCCGGTGAGGTTCACGCCATCATGGGCCCCAACGGGGCCGGCAAGTCGACCCTGTCGGCAGTGATAGCCGGCAAGGATGGCTATGAGGTGACCAGTGGTACCATCACCTTCGAAGGCCAGGACGTGCTCGAGATGGAGATCGAGGAGCGGGCCCTGGCCGGCATGCTGCTCGGCTTCCAGTACCCGGTGGAGATCCCCGGCGTCAAGAACATCTATCTGCTCAAGGCGGCGCTCAATGCCCAGCGGGCGGCAAACGGGCTGGGCGACATGCCGGCACCGGAGTTCATGAAGCTGATCAAGGAGAAGATCGCCGAGATGAAGATGGACGCCAGCTTCCTGCAGCGTGCCGTCAACGAGGGCTTCTCCGGCGGGGAGAAGAAGCGTAACGAGATCCTGCAGATGCTGGTCTTGCAGCCCAAGCTGGCCATGCTCGACGAGATCGACTCCGGCCTCGATATCGATGCCATGCGGATCGTCGCCGATGGGGTCAACAGCCTTCGCGCCGCCGACCGCGGTATCCTGCTGGTGACCCACTACCAGCGCCTGCTCGACTACATCATTCCCGATCATGTCCATGTGCTGGTCGATGGCCGCATCGCCAAGAGCGGCGGCAAGGAACTGGCCCATGAGCTCGAGTCGCGTGGCTATGACTGGGTGGTGGAGGAGTCCGCTGCATGAGCGATGTTCAGACCTTTCTCGATCGCCTGGCCGAGCGCACCGAAGCCCGGCGCCAGGTACATGGGCCGGAGCCGACCTGGATCGCCGCTCGGCGCCAGGCGGGTGCCGCGCGCTTCGAGGCGATGGGCTTTCCCCATCGTCGTGTCGAGGCGTGGAAGTATACCGATGTGCGTGCCATCGCCCGGGGCGACTTTGCCCTGACCGACAGTGCCGATTTCTCGCCTGCCTCGGCGGCAGCGCTGACGCTGCCCATCTCGGCGCACCGGCTCACCTTCGTCGATGGCGTATTCTCCGCGGCACTCTCCGATCTTGGCGAGCTGCCGGCCGGGGTCGCTGTGCTGCCGCTGTCCCGGGCGCTGGCCGAGAATCACGAAGCCGTGGGCGGTCCCCTGGGGCGCTTGACCGGGGTGGAGTTCTCGCCTTTCTCGGCCCTCAATACCGCCTTCATGGAGGAGGGCGCCGTGGTGCGCCTGGCCCCGGGCAGCGTGGTGGAAAAGCCGATCCTTCTGCAGTTTCTGTCCCGCGCCAATGCGCAGCCGGTAATGAGCCATCCGCGGGTCTTGGTCGAGGCCGGAGCCCGAAGCCAGGCCACGGTAATCGAGCATCACGTCGGTGAGAGCGAGGCGGCCAACTTCACCAATCTGGTGGCCGAGCTGATGCTCGACCGCGGGGCGATCCTGACTCACTACAAGCTTCAGGAGGCGCCGCTTTCCGATCTCCACGTGGCCAGCATCCACGTCGAACAGAACCGCGACAGCCGCTACACCTCGTTCAACCTGAACCTGGGCGGTGGGCTGGTGCGCAACGACCTGATCAGCGAACTCAACGGCGAAGGGGCCGAGGCCAACTTCTACGGGCTGTTCTACGGTCAGGGTCGCCAGCACATCGACAATCACACCCTGGCCAACCACAATGCCCCGCGCACCTTCTCCAACGAGAACTACAAGGGGATTCTGGACGATCGTGCCCGCGGTGTGTTCAACGGCAAGGTGGTGGTCAAGCGCGACAGCCAGAAGATCGAGGGTTTCCAGAGCAACGCCAATCTGCTGCTCTCCGATCGGGCTGAGATCGATACCAAGCCCGAGCTCGAGATCTACGCCGACGACGTCAAGTGTTCACACGGTTCCACCACCGGCCAGCTCGACGAAGAGGCCGTGTTTGCTCTGCGTACCCGTGGCATTGACGAGCAGACGGCCCGGGGCTTGCTGACCCTCGCCTTCGCCGGCGAAGTGATGGATCTGGTGGAGTTGGCGGCCGTTGCCGAGCGAGTCGAACTGGCGGTAGCCGGCAAGCTTCCGGAGCGCTTCAACCTTTCCGGTCTGGTGGAAGCCGCCATATCGCTGCATGACGACTGAGTCGAGGAGTCAATGATGAACCACCTGGCCACCGATCGCGTGCTCGAGACCCCGTCCCTGGATGTGGCCGGGATCCGTGCGCAATTTCCGATTCTCGAGCGACAGGTGCATGGCAAGCCGCTGATCTACTTCGACAACGCCGCCACCAGCCAGACGCCCTTGTGCGTCATCGATACCTTCCGCGACTACTACAGCCGCTACAACGCCAATATCCACCGCGGGCTGCATACCCTGGCCGACGAGGCCACGGCGGCCTACGAGGGCACCCGCGAAACGGTGCGGGCCTTTCTCAATGCGGCCGATCGGCGCGAGATCATCTTCACCCGCGGAACCACCGAAGCGATCAACCTGGTGGCCAACAGCTGGGGCCGGGCCAACTTCAAGCCGGGTGACGAGGTGCTGGTGTCGCTGCTCGAGCATCACTCCAACATCGTGCCCTGGCAGCTTCTGGCCAGCCAGCTAGGGATCGTTGTCAAGGTTATCCCGGTGGACGAGCGTGGCGTGCTTGATATCGACGCCTACCGGGCGCTATTTTCCGAGCGTACCCGGCTGGTGGCGGTCAACCACGTTTCCAATGCCTTCGGCACCATCAACCCGGTGCGTGAAATGGCAACCATCGCCCATGAACATGGCGCCAGGATTCTCATCGACGGTGCCCAGGCGACGCCGCATCAGACGGTGGACGTGCGCGAGATCGATGCCGACTTCTACGCCTTTTCGGGCCACAAGGTCTACGGCCCCACCGGTGCAGGCGTACTCTACGGCAAGGCTGAGCTACTGGAGGCGATGCCACCCTGGCAGGGCGGCGGCGAGATGATCAAGAGCGTCTCCTTCGATGTGCCGACTACCTTCGCCGAGATTCCCCACAAGTTCGAGGCGGGTACCCCGGCCATTGCCGAAGTCATCGCGCTTGGCGTGGCCCTCGACTGGGTCAGCGACGTGGGGCTAGCCCGTATCGGTGCCTGGGAGGCAGAGCTGCTGGCACGCGCCACGGCGGGGGTTTCGCGTATCGATGGGCTGCGCCTGCTCGGCACCGCCCCCGACAAGGCCGGCGTGCTCTCCTTCGTCGTCGATGGTGCCCACTCCCAGGATATTGCGCTGCTGATCGATCAATTGGGCGTGGCAATCCGCACCGGTAACCACTGTGCCCAGCCGCTGCTGGCACGCTTCGGTGTCGATGCCACCTGCCGGGCCTCCTTTGCGGTGTACAACACCCTGGAAGAGGTTGACGCCTTCGTGGCTGCCCTGGAGCGGGTCATCGGGATGGTGCGCTGAGCATGAGCGATATCGAACAGATTGCAAGGTTGGAGCGGGGGCAGACGCTGCCCTTGCAGCGTGACGTGGCGGCGATTTCCATTCCCTTCGGCAAGACCATCACCCTGCCCGAGGACAGCGTCGTCAGCGTAATGCAAGCCAAGGGCAGCTCAGTCAGCGTCGGCTATGAGGGCCGCCTCTACCTGATCGAAGGGGCCAACCTCGATGCGCTGGGGCTGGAGGCACTGCCGCGACCCACACTGCATGAGGATGCCACGGAAGAAGAGATCGAACAGTTCGTCTGGGATCAATTGCGCACCTGCTTCGACCCGGAGATCCCGGTCAATATTGTCGATCTGGGGCTGGTCTACGGCTGTCGCATCGAGCGCTTGATCACCGGCGAGAGGCTCGTCACCATTCGCATGACCCTCACCGCACCGGGCTGCGGCATGGGTGACGTCATCGCTGCCGATGCACGCAACAAGATCCTCGGCGCACCGCAGATAAGCAAGGTACATACCGAAATCGTCTTCGATCCACCCTGGAGCCGTGAGATGATGAGTGACGAGGCGAAGCTCGAGCTGGGCATGTTCTAGCCACCGCGCGACTCAAAGTTGCGGTACTCATGCGCTTAAATTGTTCGATACTTCTGCTTCCCCATTTTCGTCCCGGGGATATCGATGGTTGCGCTGTTGTGGAAGGTCTTCAAGATACTGCTGATGGCGCTGGGGGCTGCGTTGCTCCTGGCGTCGCTGCTGTTCCTGGGAGCCAACGCCTGGGTGCTGGCTCAGACCCAGGCCCGTATACAGCACTCCCTGCCACTCTGCGGGCCCGAGCAGGTCGGCATCGTCTTCGGCACGTCGCACTGGACCCGTAGCGGCGTGCGCAATCCCCACTTCGATGCGCGCATCAATGCCGCTTCCCGCCTGATACGGCTGGGCAGGGTAGAGCATCTTCTGTTATCCGGTGACAACCGGACCCGCTACTACAATGAGCCCGTTACCATGTGGCGCGATCTACGTGGGCAGCACGTGCGTCATGAGGACATGACGCTCGACTATGCGGGCTTCAGCACCTTCGACACCCTGGCTCGGGCGCGGGATGTTTTCGGCGTCGAACAGGCCCTGCTGGTAACCCAGTCCTGGCATCTTCCCCGGGCGCTGTTCATTGCCGATGCGCTGGGCGTTGAAGCGGTTGGCTGTGCAGCCCCGGAACGACCGGTGGCCGGATTGTGGCGGCTGCAGGTCAGGGAGTGGCTGGCCAGGGCGTCGACCGTGGGGGATCTCTATCTTTGGGGCCGGGAACCCTATTTTCTGGGTCCCGTCGAGCCATTGGAGATCGCACCGCAGATATGGAATGCCATCATGATTGACGGGACACTCAACGGGGTCGGGTCTGACGGTGACGAGCCGGGGGAGTAGCGCAGGCGACTTGCCGTTAGCGTTGGCGCTGCTTCTGGAGTCGGTAGAGCTCGCGGATCAGGGCGCGGCATTGCTGCCAACACTCTTCGACGATGGGTTCGAGGGGATCGGGAAGGGGGTGGGTGAAGAGGGTGGAAAGCGCCTGCATCAGCACGCGCTCCTGTTCCAGCAGTTCGCCGATCACGACCTGACTCTCGTTACCGACGAAGCTTTTCAGCCGGCTCCATAGCCACATGTAGTCGTCGCGCTCGACATCCGCATCTCGAGGCAACATCTTCAGATGATGCCGTGCAAGCTCCTGGAGTTGGCGCATTGCCTTGACCCTGGCCTCGTAATGCGGCTTCAGGGTTTCGCGCAGCGACGGGCGCAGGCGCTCCAGGTTGTCCTGAAAATAATCGATGCTGTCGGCCAGCGCTTCCAGAACGCTGTCCATCGCCACTTGGCGATTGTCGAGAAACATGAGCGGTCACCTCCTCCGGTGACGCAGATTGTGGGGGTCTCGCCGTCCTTTTGCCACCCCCACCGGTTAATTAATTGTCTATTCAACCCTTTGGCTTGGCCGGGGTCTTGCGGGGCGTGCTGGCATGCTTTTCCAGATGCTCGATGATCAGGCCTGCGATGTCCTTGCCGGTTGCGGTTTCAATGCCCTGCAATCCGGGCGAGGAATTGACCTCCATGATCACAGGCCCATGGTTGGCACGCAACAGATCGACACCGGCAACTCTCAACCCCATTGCCTTGGCGGCACGGATGGCCGTGGAGCGCTCCTCGGGGGTGATCCGAATCACGCTGGCGCTGCCCCCGCGATGGAGGTTGGAACGAAACTCACCCTCGGCGGCCTGACGCTTCATGGAGGCCACCACCTTGTCGCCGATCACGAAGCAGCGAATGTCGGCGCCTTTCGCCTCCTTGATATACTCCTGCACCATGATGTTGGCCTTCATCCCCATGAAGGCCTGGATCACCGACTCGGCGGCCTGATTGGTCTCGGCGAGTACCACGCCGATGCCCTGGGTTCCTTCGAGCAACTTGATCACCAGCGGGGCGCCCTTGACCATGGTGATCAGGTCGGGGATGTCATCGGGCGAGTGGGCAAAGCCGGTGATCGGCAGCCCCAGGCCCTTGCGCGAGAGCAGTTGGAGCGAGCGGAGCTTGTCCCGTGAGCGGGTGATGCCAACCGAGTCGTTGACTACATAGGTGCCCATCATCTCGAATTGGCGCAGCACGGCGCAGCCGTAGAAGGTCACCGACGCACCGATACGCGGAATCACGGCATCGAAATGTTCGAGTTCCTGCCCCTTGAGGTGGATCGAGGGGTGGTGTGCAGCGATGCTCATGTAGCAGCGCAGGGTATCGACGACCCGGATGCTGTGGCCACGTTGTTCGGCGGCCTCCACCAGGCGACGTGTGGAGTAGAGATTACGATTGCGTGACAATATTGCGATATGCATCGAAGACTCCGAAGTCGAGTTGGCGGGTAGGGTCAAGGTTCGCCGTGCAGAAAAGTGACACCGGGCGCTACCAGCAGGCGGCGTAGGGCGCGGCGGCCCAGCAGCATTGGGTGGCGCATATTACGGCGATCGGTCAGGGTCAATTCCACCATCATCTCGAGCTTGCCGAGTTGCAGGGGGGTGCGTATCACATAGCGCCACTCCTTGTGACCATTGGAACTGGTCACGCGGCGGCGGTCATGCAGGTGTGTGCGAAAGTGATGGGGCGGCGTCTCCTGGCCCCCGCTGCGAGTGATAAAGCTGACCCACAGATGACCCTCTTCCTCGTCGATCTCGATATCCTCGGCATGCAGGGCTGACGTGCGAGCGCCGGTGTCGATCTTGGCGCAAACCGTCATGCCCATCTCCGGTAGCGTTACCATCTCACGCCGACCGATCACGGCCTTGGGGGTATAAGGGAGTTCCTTCATCGTTTCACTTCCTGGTTTCCATGCTCAGTGGCCAAGTCCCGCCAGTCGCCGGCCGATCGCCGAGTCGGGCGCGGCTTCGCGCAATGCCATCAGCACTGGCAGCCGCAGGCGTGGTATTACTGCGAGATCCCGAGCCACGGCGGCAAAATCGGCCTGGGGAGTCTCTGCCAATCGGGTCAGAAAGCGTGGCAGGCGCTCGGCATGCTCCAGATGTCGCCAGCCGCGGCCGGCCATGGCCGCGAGCAGGTCCGGGCCACAGGCGTTGGAGTCCTCCAGCAGGGTATCGAACCACTCCCCGGCCATGGCGGCACCGCTTATCGCGCGAACACAGGCACAGAATGCTTCGATCTTGCCATCGGCAGCGGCGCTCTCCCCCCGATCTTGTATTGCCAATGCCAAGGTGTCGGGAATATCGACATGTTCCAGACAGTAGCATAGCGATGTGAACACCTCGTTGGGCAGCGCGGATAGTTGCCCGGCGAGCTCCCGACTCGCCTCTTCATCCAGGCGTACTGCAAAGTCGGCGAGCCCCTGCAGGCCCAAGGCTCGCCAGTCCAGAACCTGTTGACCGCTGAGATACGCTTCTACAGGCTCCAGGTGAGGGCTCGCGGGCTTGCCCATATCATGGCTGGCTCTGGCATGCAGCATGGCCTGGAAGTGCAGCGAAGGTGTGAAGGCCAGCGGATTATCTTTCATCCGGTTTTCGATCGACTCATCTGGCTCGCTGCGGCCTACCTGCTGCACGCTACGTCCCAGGGTCTCAAGCAACCGCTGAAGGAAAGCGTCACGAGAGGCCGGGACAAGTTGCCCCTGCTCGTCCAGTGGCAAGGCGAGGAACCAGATCAAAGGGTCGCTTACGTCGCCCAGGCGAAACACCAGACTTATCCTGGCTTGGCTCTGCCATGGGTAGGGCCACGGGAGTTCGCCGGCTTCGAATTCTGCCAGGGTCTCCAGGCTACAGGACTCGGCCCGTCGCCCAAGATGATAGGCTCGCACTTCGGCGCCGGTGCGCACGAAAAAGTCGTGAAGCGTATGGATCGGCTGCATGTCGGCTCCCTTCTTGAAGCATGCACTCTACCTTGCCCCCCGGGGGCTTGTCAGCCATTGGCAGCGGGCAGGCAGGAGAGAGGTTGATCAAAAATTGACCACATGTGCCCTGCTCCCTGGCCATCAGGGGCGAGAGCAGCTTTCCATAGTTTATCCACAGGCTCTTGCAGGATATCTGTGCATAGTGCGGCGCAGACGGGGTGGCCAGGCCGGAACAGGAGCGAGATAATGGAACCTAACGCAAGCGAGGTAACCGACATGACCGTTCATGAGGAGCTGGATGTTGCTCTGCGCCGGCTGGAGGCCACCATGAAGGCCACCAACATGTGGCGGCTGGAGCGACCCGAGGCCGAGGCCTTCGACAGTCAGCAGCCGTTCTGCATCGACACCATGGCGTTGCCCCAGTGGCTGCGTTTTGTCTTTATTGCGCGGCTGGATGCCCTGGTGGAGGCGGGTGGCCCGATGCCGGCGAAATGTGACGTGGCCCCGGCGGTGGAGGCCTACCTGACTCAGCAGGGGACCCGAGCTCCCGACCGGCTGCTGCTCTGCAAGGCGGTGGAAGAGATCGATCAACTGGTGACGGACAACTGACGCAGGATAGCGAGACGCTAATGCCTTACTATTTTGCCTATGGCAGCAATATGAATATGGCCCGGGTCGCAGCGCGCATCGGGGCTACTCGACGGTCATTGCCCGGTGTGCTTCATCAGTACGACCTGCGCTTCGACAAGGCGTCGCGGGTGGCCGGCATCGCCCATGCCAATGTTGTCCCTTCGATCGGTGGGCGGGTCGAGGGAGCGCTGTTCGAGCTCACAGAGCCCGAGCAGATCGAGCTGATGGATCCCTACGAAGGTTATCCACATGAGTATGAGCGCCATCGGCTACCAGTCGTCACCGAGGAGGGCGCCATTCCGTCGTGGGTCTATATCGCTGCGCCCGGCACCACCTCTCCTTCACTCAAGCCGGCCCGTGAGTACCTGGCGCATCTGCTCGCTGGCGAGGCCTTTCTCAGCGTCAAGTACTACCGGCAGCTGTCCCGCGTGGAGGTCGTTTCCGGCCTTGACGATGCTACGCTTCACCTTCTGGGGCTGTCGCGTCACAGCCCGCGTTAAACGGCTGGGCAGAACGGCGTGAGGCTCGCCTCTCAGGCGGGCCTCACGCATTTGTCATGCCTGACTCAGAAGCGATAGCTGATGCCGGCCATGAACACCCAAGGGTCGATACTTACCTTGCCGATGTCAGTGCCATCGAGGCTGGCGTCGGTATCGATATCGATATACCAGGCGGCGGCGTTTAGAGCCCAGCTATCGTCGAGACGCACGTCGAGCCCAAGCTGGCCGGCCAGCCCCCAGGAGCTGCTCAGGTCAAGAGCGGCATCGCCCTCGATCTCTTCGCTGAAGAAGTTGGTGTAATTGAGGCCAACGCCGGCGTAGGGCTGGACCTGCGAACCGGTACCGCCCAGCGGGTAGTACTGTACGGTCAGGGTCGGCGGGAGATGCTTGGTGGAGGCAATATCGGCACCATCGAGGTGGATATCATGCTTGAAGGGCAGGGCCGCAAGCAGTTCCACGCCAAAATTGTCGTGAAACAGGTAGCCCAGGGTGAAACCGAGGTTGGTGTCGCTACGCACATCCACATCGATGGTGCCATTCGCCAGGCTGCCGTTGTTGCTCTTGGGGTCGACATGGGCAACGCCCACGCGGGTGATGAAATCGCCTTCGCTGTAGGCGAGCGCCTGGCTGCTGGCAAAGAAGGCAGTGGCGGCCAGGCCGGCGGTCAGCAGGGTGGGAAGTGCGTGCTTGCGCATGGGTCGACTCCTGTCGTTGCAAAGAGGCAGCCTCGGGCTGCCATGAACGAAGCCAGTCTACTCAGTGGCTGGGAGTGGATTATTGACCCATGACAATAGTTGACCCCGACAACTAAAAGGTATTTAAAATACTCCTTATATGCACGGCCTTGATACGCGCGCGCATGATGCAAAACGCCGGGCACATGGCCCGGCGTTGTATTGCTATCGGTTTGCTCAGCGTTAGAAGCGGAAGGTTACGCCGCCGCCGATGGTCACCGGGTCCACCTTGGCCGTGCCGATACGCTCGCCTTCGCTGGAGAGGCGGGAGTCGACGTCGGCATAGTTGGCGAAGCCGTTGAGCATGACGTTGTCGGTGACCGCCAGGTCCACACCTACTTGGCCCACAGCGCCGTAGGAGCGGCGAGCGTTGATCCCCTCGGGCTCGCCGGAGAAACGAGTGTAGTTGAGGCCGGCACCGGCATAGGGCTGCACGCGGGAATCAAGCCCGCCCAGCGGATAGTAGTTCACCAGCAGGTTGACCGGCATGCGATCGATGGTCCCGGCATCGGCTCCGTCGGCGCTGAGGCTGTGCTCGATCTTCTCGGAGCTATTGAGCTCGATGCCGATCTGGTCGTGGAACAGGTAGCCTGCGCCAAAGGTGAAGCCGGTTTCTCCGCTGCTGATGCCCAGGTCGGCATCACCGATGTTGCCACTGTCGGAGCGGGTATCGGACTTGGCGAAGCCACCGCGGACGAAGGTGTCGCCGGCGCTGTACGCCAGGGCCGCCTGGCTGACGAAGGCGCAACTGGCGGCAATCACGGCCACGGGAATCAAGCGAGTCGTTTTCATCAGTGCGTTCTCCTGGTCGACGCTGGCCGGAAGAGGCCGGCTATTGAACTGTGTCAAGTATAGAAACACTGTTTCTAAAAGTCTTGTTTAATTTTGTTATTAGCGCGATAGGCCGGATGCATAGTGACATTCTCCTAAATTAAGCGCCTCTTTTCCTTCTGGGATGGAACGCTCAAGGCAATAGTGTGTATAAGTATTGCTGTGGCGCAATATTGGCGTGAAGGAGCGTGAGGGGCTAAGCCTTGTCTATAGTCGATCGGAAGGAGAGGGTGATGAAGAGTTTGGCGAAAGAGCGGCCTGTCTGGTTGGCGATGGGAGCCATGCTGCTTGCCGCAGTTCTTGCTCTCTGGCTGTTGCTGCATCCTGAACTGATCAGCGGCCTGCCCATGCCCCTGCGTCTCCCGGTCATTGGCCTGGGAGTCTGGGCGCTTGGCGCTGCCTTCATGCAGCCCATGGGGCTGGAGCTGAGGCGCCACTGGCAGAGGCGTGCCACTACGCCGCCCTGGAGCCTGGTGGCCTTGGGTGTTTTCACGATGATCGTGTTGGTGCGTGCCCTGTGGTTGGCATGATGTGGTTGGAATGAAAAAGCCAGCATGAAATGGCTGGCATGATTTTCTGGCGTAGTAACGAACAGGCCGCCCAAGGGCGGCCTGTTGCGGTCATTGACGGGTGTGCTTCCACCGATACAGGCCGTCAGGCCTCTTCGAAGGTATCGAAATCGGCGGTGACCCGCAGATTGGGTTCTTCGGTGGCCAGGCTTGCCACCACGATGGCGATATAAGCCAGGATCACGCCCGGCACGATCTCATACACATCGAAGATGCCGCCGGAAATTTCCGCCCACACCACTACGGTCACACCGCCAACCACGATGCCGGCTAGCGCGCCCCACTTGTTCATACGGCGCCAGTAGAGCGACATGATCAGGGCCGGGCCGAACGCAGCGCCGAAGCCGGCCCAGGCATAGGCGACCAGGTCTAGAACAGTGGCATCGGGATTGAGCGCCAGCAGATAGGCGAGTACCGCGATTCCAATGACGGCAAAGCGACCGACCCAGACGAGTTCTGTCTGGCTGGCATCCTTGCGAAAGATTGCCTTGTAGAAGTCGTCGGTCAGTGCCGAGGAAGAGACCAGCAGCTGGGAGTCGGCGGTGGACATGATGGCGGCCAGGATGGCGGCCAGCAGGATACCGGCGATCACCGGGTGGAAGATGATGTTGACCATTACCATGAAGACGGTTTCGCCGTCTGCCAGGTCGCGTTGCACGAACCCCACCCCGAGAAGGCCCACGGCGATGGAGCTGACCAGGGCGATGGCAGTCCAGGAAACGGCGATGCGACGGGCCGCTGGGATGTCGCGATCGCTGCGAATCGCGGCAAAGCGAGCCAGGATATGGGGTTGGCCGAAGTAGCCCAGGCCCCAGGCCAGCGAGCTGATGATGCCAATGGTGGTTAGCGCCTCGCCGGTGGAAGCGTCACGGAACCAGGAAAGCATGTACTCGCTCTCAGCCGCCAGTGCGGCGCCTGCGCCGCTGGCACCGCCCAGGTCGCTGAAGGCGATAACCGGCACGATGGCAAGTGCTGCTGCCATCATCAGGCCTTGGATCAGGTCAGTCCAGGAAACCGCCAGGAAGCCGCCGAAGAAGGTGTAGGAAATGACCGCAATGGTGCCGATGGTTACGGCAACGGTGTAGTCGTAGCCAAAGACCGTCTCGAACAGCCGGCCACCTGCCACCAGCCCGGAGCTGGTATAAAACAGGAAGAACATGAGGATGAAAATGGCAGAGATCACCCTCAAGAGCTGCGTCTTGTCCTGGAAGCGGTTTGCGAAATACTCCGGTAGGGTCAGGGCATCGCTGACCTTGAAGCTGTAGAGGCGCAGCCGGCGCGCCACGACCAGCCAGTTTAGCCAGGTGCCGATCAGCAGGCCCACGGCGATCCAGCTGGCCGAGATGCCGCTGACGTAGGCGGCACCCGGCAGGCCAAGCAGCAACCAGCCCGACATGTCGGAGGCGCCGGCGGAGATGGCCGAGGTCCAAGGACCCAGTGAACGTCCGCCGAGGATATAGTCGGAGAGGTTCGTGGTTCGTTGATAGGCGACGATGCCGACGCCGAGCATCAGCAGCAGGTACGCCAGGAAGGTGAAGCCGATGGCCATATTGTTGTCAACCATTTGAAGGTTCCTTCAGTGTTGTTGTCGTGGAGACGAGTGGGCGATTCACTCGTCTCCAAGCGCGAGCAATGACGCATTGCCGCCCAGCGCGGCGGTATTGACGGTCACGGTCTTTTCCGTGGCGAAGCGCAGCAGGTAGTGTGGCCCGCCCGCCTTGGGGCCGGTGCCGGAAAGCCCCTGACCACCGAAGGGCTGTACCCCTACGACGGCGCCGATGATATTGCGGTTGATGTACACATTGCCAACGCGAATTTTCTCTGCAATGGCATTAGCAAAGGATTCATTGCGGCTGTGGACGCCAAATGTCAGGCCATATCCCCGTTTGTTGATGGAGTCAATGACCCGATCGATTTCATTGGCCTTGTAGCGCACGATATGCAGTACCGGGCCGAACTGTTCCCGGTCCAGGGCGTCGATGCTGTCAATGCGGAAGGCCACCGGCGGCACGAAGGTGCCAAGTGCGGTGAACGCCGGGTCAAGCCGAGTCTCTGCCAGCAGCCGGCCCTCGCCCTTGAGCCGATCGATGTGAGCCATTAGCCCCTTGCGGGCATCTTCGTCGATAACGGGCCCGACATCGGTGCCGAGGTCCCGGGGATCGCCGACATGGAGCTCGTCCATGGCGCCCTTGAGTATCTCGATCACCCGGTCGGCCACGTCGTCTTGCAAGTAGAGTACGCGCAGAGCGGAGCAGCGTTGGCCGGCACTCTGGAACGCTGACTGAATCACGTCGCTCACGACCTGCTCGGGCAGGGCGGTGGAGTCGACAATGAGGGCGTTCATGCCCCCGGTCTCGGCGATCAGGGTGGGCAGCGGTGCATTTTCTCGGGCCGCCAGGGCACGGTTTATGATCTGAGCGGTATCGGTGCCGCCGGTGAAGACAACGCCGGTGATTCGTGTGTCGGCACTCAGGACGCTACCCACGGTGGGGCCGTCGCCGGGCAGCAGCTGCACCACGTCACGGGGCATGCCGGCCTGGTACAGCAGCTCTATCACACGATGGGCCACGATGGAGGTCTGCTCGGCAGGCTTGGCCAGTACGGTGTTGCCCGACACCGCGGCGGCAACGACCTGGCCGCAGAAGATTGCCACCGGAAAATTCCAGGGGCTGATCGCGGCGAAGACGCCCTTGCCGCTGAGCATCAGCTCGTTGGATTCGCCGGTGGGTCCTGGCAGCACGGTTGGCGCTTCGAACAGCTCTTCCGCTCGCATGGCATAGTAGTGGCAGAAGTCGACGGCTTCTCGTATCTCGTCGACGCCGTCGGTGAGCAGTTTGCCACCTTCGCGGGAGCAGAGCGTCATCAGCTCGGCCAGGTTCTCCTCCATGAGGTCGCCCAGGCGACGGATGATCGCGGCCCGCTCGGTGACCGGCGTAGCGTCCCAGCGTGGAAAGGCGGCCCAGGCGGCATCCACCGCTCGTGATGCCTGTTCCTTGTTGGTCCACTGAACGCTACCGACTTGGCGGTTGCGGTCATAGGGACTATTCACTACTTGGGTATTGGCAGCATCCCTGGGTACTTCGAAGGCAAGTAGCGGTACCGCCTCGTAGGTCTTGTCCATGAAACCGGCCATGGCGTCCATCAGGGGCTGATAATGGCTGCGCACGTTAAGGTTGACCCCTTTTGAGTTGCGGCGTTTTTCGCCGAAGATGTCCTTGGGAAGCGGAATGCGAGGATTGGCATAGCTGGCGTACTGACGCAGGCTTTCCACCGGGTGTACGCAAAGTGACTCCACCGGAACCTTGGGGTCGACCAGTTGATGTACGAAGGAGGAGTTGGCGCCGTTCTCGAGCAGTCGACGCACCAGATAGGGGAGAAGGTCCTTATGGGCCCCAACCGGGGCATAGATTCGGCAGTAGGTGCCTTCGGGTGCGCGCTTCAGGGCGGCATCGTAGAGTGCCTCGCCCATGCCATGCAGGCGCTGGAACTCGAACGAGCGCCCAGCCTCGTTCGAGAGTTCGAGAATGGTGCTGATGGTGTGGGCGTTATGGGTGGCAAACTGGGGAAAGATTCGTCCGCGGGTCTGGTTCGAGAGCAGGAAGCGTGCACAGACCAGGTAGGCCACATCGGTGCTTGCCTTGCGGGTGAAGACCGGATAGCCCTCGACGCCGAGCTGCTGTGACTCCTTGATCTCGCTGTCCCAGTAGGCGCCCTTGACCAGGCGCAGCGGAATCTCGTCTCCCTGACCCTCGGCCAGGCGATTAAGGTAGTGCAATACCGGCAGGGCGCGCTTGGAATAGGCCTGCACCACCAGGCCAAAATGTCCCCAGCCCTTGCATGTGTCGCTTTCGTAGATGGCGCGGAAGACCTCCAGCGAGATTTCCAGGCGATCCACTTCTTCGGCATCAATGGTCAGGGCCACGTCCCGTTCCCGGGCCATGGCAGCAAGTGCCCGCACGGTGTCCACCAGTTCGACCAACACCTGATCGCGCCGGCCGAATTCGTAGCGTGGGTGAAGTGCCGAAAGCTTGATGGACACCGAGGGAGAGGGAGTGCCGGCGGGCAGCGACTGACAGGTCTTGCCGACTCGCTCGATGGCACGGGCGTAGTCGGCGTAGTAGCGCTTGGCATCGGCCCGGGTGCGTGCCGCTTCGCCGAGCATGTCGTAGGAGTAGGTGTAGCCCTTGTTGAACAGCGGCTTGGAGCGCTTCAGGGCTTCGTCGATGTCACGGCCGAGAACGAACTGCTTGCCCATGATCTTCATGGCTTCAACCATGGCGCGTCGGATGACCGGCTCGCCCATGCGATTGACCAACTTGTTGATGAAGCTCGATGGTTTGCCTTCGCGTGGCTTGTCTAGAGAGACCACGCGGCCTGTCATCAACAGACCCCAGGTTGAGGCGTTGACCAGCCAGGACTCACTCTGTCCCATATGCGCCTGCCAGTCGGCGGGGCCCAGCTTGTCTTCGATCAGGGCATCGGCGGTAGCCTTGTCGGGAATGCGCAGCATGGCCTCAGCCAGGCACATCAGCATCAGGCCCTCGTGGGTATCGAGACTGTACTGCTGCAGCAGCTCATCGATAGTATCCACGGCGGTGTCCATCTCGCGCACCTCGCGCACGAGGTCGGCGGTCTTGCCAGCAATGCGCCGGAAGTCATCAGTATCGGCACTCAGCACGCGGACGAGTTCGTGTACAAAAGCATCTTCATCGACCGCATAGTGCTCACTGATCCGAGTGAACAAGGCGTCGAGTTCCTGCTGCCAGGTGGCAGAATCCAGCATGTTATTGGCATTGAGCATCAGAGGTCCCCCGGGTGTCGTCCGCCATCAAACGGCAAATCCACGGCTTCACCAGGCGATCTTGCCTGGTACCGATAGATAGCTTTGACTGTAGGGGGCCAGGGTAGAGGGCGCTTGCCAATTTCCCGGGTTTCTTTATAGATTCCGTGGCTAATCGCAGTTACAAGGCTGGATTTTCGACTTAAGTCGTATGCTGAGGCTGGGCAATAAGCGCGGTATTGGCTCGCTCGCTATTTGCTCGTCGCAGCTGACTTGGGGGGCAGCCAAACGTGCTTCGGAAAGCATGGGATAGTGCGCTCTGATGGGCAAAGCCGGTATTGGCTGCGATCTCCGAGAGTGGAAGGCGACTCTCTTCCAGCAGCCTCCGGGCTGCTTCCAGCCGACGTCGGCGAACATACTGCCAGGGGGACAGACCGGTTTGCTCACGAAAGCAGCTGCGAAAATGTGCTTCGCTCAGGCAGGCTTGTCTGGCCAGAGCGCCCACCGTCAGGGAGCGGGCCAGGTTTTGGTCGATATATTGGTCGAGCTTCTGCAGATCCAGACGGCGCCCACCGGCTGGCGGAGTCGTGTCGCTACCCAGGCGGGCATGAAGACAGCCGAGTAGGGTGGCCGACAGGCGGTCGCTCTGCGCAGCGACACTATTGCTTGCCTGGGTAATCGCCAACTCCTGGAGCAGGAAATCGAGGTAGCGCTTCAGTGGGTCGTCCAGGGAGAAGAAGCGCGGGGCATCGAACAGGCGCGAGAGCTCATGATGATACCCGGTCAGCGACGGTGCATCGGCAGGCAGATCGAGGATCAACTGGCGGTTCTCACCCTGGCCGACATAGTAATGCACGTGGTTCGCCGGCACGATACAGCCGGACAGGGCCGAGATGGCACCGCCGAGACCTTCGATCTCGAACTCGGCCTTGCCCTGCAGGCCAATCACGATCTGGTGGAAGTCGTGGGCGTGGTGCTGAGTGGCGGTATCGAGCGGAATCTGACGTATGGCGCTGGGCATGGGAACCTCCCGGCCTGACTGGCATTATTTCAAAGCATACCATACTCGAAAAGCTGTCAGCTTTCGTCCTGGTCACGCCGCTGGTTTCTGAGTCGGGTGTGGGCGGCAAGATGGTCACGCAGTGCGGCCAGCTCCTCCTGTCCGGTAGTGTCCAGCAACGGCTTGCCCTGGGGGATGCGCCAGGCTCGACCGTGGGCCTCCATCAGGCGGTGCGCCCGGCGCCTCACTCCGTCCAGATAGTCGTCATGACGAATCGGGTAGTTGATGATGGTATCCCACTCGTGCTGGCTGAGGCGGTTTTCCAGTGCCTTGTCGAAGAGCTCCAGCAGGTGCTCAGGCTCGGTGCGATAGCGCGCAGTCCGCGAAAACAGCAGAATCAGTAGCATGCCGCCAATGATCAGCGTGCAGACGGCGAAGATGAGAAGGAAAAGGGCCATGCAGTTGCTCGCACCGGTAGACGTCAGGGTCGTAGCAGAAGAGGGCTCATCGGCAGGGCCGATGTTGCCGGGTGACGATTGGCAGTATACCTGCGGCGAACTGGAGCGGGTGAAGGGAATCGAACCCTCGTCTTAAGCTTGGGAAGCTTCTGCTCTGCCATTGAGCTACACCCGCTGTCCGGATTCGATAGTAAACTCAATGCCTTATGTTAAGCAAGTTCTCCATCTTCTTTGTCGACACGGCTTGCCTAAGTGGTTGTTTTATCGTTGTGGGCGTGAGCGTCGAGCAGTGGTTGATGCGAGCAGCTTCTGGGGCAGAGTGCAAAAAAGCAGCGGTTGGCAAGAAAAATCTCTTGGGGAGAGAACTTTTTTCGATTGCGCTGTCTGATCTAGTACAGACAGCAGCGCGATGGCAGTCGCTAACACTGTTGCTCTGGCTCGCAGTTTCGATCTTGCCGCCCATGTTCACATGTGGCGGCTTTCTTTTGTTCCGGCACTACGTTTCTGTGCCTTCGAGCCAGGAGGCTGCTGGCCCATGGCCGAAGGAGAGTAAAAAGGCACCCGCCAATTGCCGGGTGCCTTGTCTGGCTTGATGGGGAAATGGGCGCAGACCTATTTGTGCCGCATACGTACAACGGCCGTCAGGACGTCGCGACGAGTAACGATGCCTACCAGTCGCTCCTGCTCCACGACGGGAAAGACCTTGGGCTTGTGCCCAAGCATCTCCTGGGCAAGATCGGTGATGCTCTTGTTGGGTGAAACCGAAAGAACCTCATTCCGCATCAGATCCCCGACCAGCGGCGGTTCATCGTTGAGGTAGGCGCTCTCGAGAATCTTTCCCAGCACGTCCTGTTCGGATATGAAGCCGATCAGGCGGTCGCTCTTGTCGACCACGGGGACACCCGGCAGTCGATGCAAGGCCAACCCTTCGGCCAGGGTGCTAACGGAGGTGGTGGCGGTGACCCGGTAGCAGTCCCGAGACATGATATCGCGAACGATGGTGGGAGCCTTGTTGGGCATTGGCATCTCCTTGGCCGGTGGCACGTGGCAGGTTATGTAACCATCATAGCCGAGAGGAGCCCGGGTCTGGCCAGAGGTCATAAACACTTTTTCCAACGCTGATGTGATCTTGTCCGGGAACATGGTGCCCATGCCATGACTCCAAACCTGTACGCTACCTTCAAGGTCGGCTTGCCTTGCGGATGAGTCGCCTTACCAGAGGAGAATGCGATGGATGCCCGTGAATATCTGGCCAGAAAAGGCATAGGCCAGGGGCGAGAGGAAGAGCGCCCCATTACGCTGGAAGAGAAGGCTTGGGAGAGAGCCCGCGGCGCTGGCCATCGTCAGCCGCATGCCGGAACGCCTCATGATTGGGAGGATTGGGAGCGCTTCCACGACGCCTTGGCCGAAGGGGCCGAGTCCATCGAACAGAAGATCGATCATGATGCCCACCTCCATGCATCCGAGCGGGAATCACGCGATGCGGTTCGCACTTTTACCCCGCAGGTTCACGATCATCCCCACGGCGATAGCGCGCCTCGGCCTGAAGGTGCGACCTTGGCCGACACCGCGGAACTTCGCGTTGCCCTCAAGGTGTTGGCGATATTGATGCCGCCGCTGGCTGTGGGGCTCTCCCACGGTGGCGGGCGGCGTGTTGCGGTGAGTCTGGCGTTGACCCTTCTGGGCTGGGTCCCCGGAGTGGTCCATGCCTTTATTTGGCTGAGGCGCCCCCTTGGCTGAACCTCTGGTCATAAACCTTGCCCCAGCTCCCTCCTCATTCTGATATTTGCCCACGCATGTGCATTTCCGGTGAAAAAAGCGCCAGAAATGTTCGTAAGCGAAAGGTTGTGTGCGAAACCAATAGCGTTGACAGCTAATTTCTTTATTAACATCAGTTGGTTGTCAGGTTGCTTTCCAGTCAGTGTCTCGAATATAGACGAAGGTATAAGGCAGGTGATGATCGTAATCGTTGCCCATGACGGGGTCCTGCGCTAGTCTCGGTATCGAAATCGAACATTTTCGGTCAAGAATGATTGAAAACGAACATTGGTCGCAATGAACGCTGCCTCTTACGCTTAACCGACCCAGAACAATAACAGGGCGAAGTGTATGTCTTCCTATCTTCTCTCCATCGATCAGGGCACCACCAGCTCCAGGGCGATTCTTTTCGATCGTGAGCTACGTCCTGTCGCTACCTCCCAGCAGGAACTCGCCCAGTCGTTTCCTGCAGATGGATGGGTTGAGCACGACCCGTCATCGATCTGGGAGTCGGTGCTTTTCATCTGCCGTGATGTGCTTAGAAAAGGCAATGTCAGGGCTGGTGATCTCGCTGGCGTTGGTATTACCAATCAACGCGAATCCACGCTGGTCTGGGATCGCGCCACTGGTGAGCCAATCTACCCGGTAATTGTCTGGCAGGACCGGCGGACGGTGCAGCAGTGCGAGAGCCTGGACGCTGCCGGCCACGCCGAGAATGTTCAGGCACGTACCGGGCTATTGATCGATCCCTATTTTTCCGCCACCAAGCTGGCCTGGATTCTCGACGAAGTCCCCGGCGCACGTGAGCGCGCAGAGCGCGGTGAGCTGGCCTTCGGCACCATCGATACCTTCCTGATCTGGCGGTTGACCGGTGGCAGGCAGCATCTCACCGATGCGACCAATGCGTCACGCACTCTGCTCTTCAATATCCATACCCAGGCGTGGGACGAAAGGCTGCTCGAACTGTTTGATATTCCCGCCGCATTGCTACCTGAAGTCAAGGACTCCAGTGATGACTTTGGCCTGGTCGAAGCCTCCATGTTTGGCTGCGAAGTGCCGATAGCCGGCGTGGCGGGCGACCAGCATGCTGCTCTGGT
This sequence comes from Halomonas sp. ANAO-440, assembly GCF_019915905.1. Lineage (NCBI taxonomy): Bacteria > Pseudomonadati > Pseudomonadota > Gammaproteobacteria > Oceanospirillales > Halomonadaceae > Halomonas > Halomonas sp. ANAO-440. Next base: position 78,777 of record NZ_JAHXBV010000002.1, read on the forward strand.
CGGCCAGGCTTGTTTCGAGCCAGGAATGGCCAAGAGTACCTACGGTACCGGTTGTTTCATGATGCTTAACACCGGCGAGAAAGCGGTCGTTTCAAATAACCGTTTATTGACCACGCTTGCCTATCGACTCAATGGTCGTCCTACCTATGCCATCGAGGGCAGTATCTTCGTGGCCGGTGCAACCGTGCAGTGGCTCAGGGATGGCTTGCAGCTATTCACCGATGCCGCCGACACAGAGCGCCTCGCCCACCAGACCCGCGCGGGTCACAGCGTCTATCTGGTTCCCGCCTTTACCGGTCTGGGGGCACCGCATTGGGATCCGCGAGCACGAGGCGCCATTTTTGGCCTGACCCGGGATACCGGCATTGCCGAGATCGTCGCGGCCGGCCTGCAATCGGTCTGCTTCCAGTCCCGTGACCTGCATGTCTGCATGGGGCAGGACATGGCGCTGGGGCAGGGGCGGTTGAGAGTCGATGGCGGCATGGTGTGCAACAGCTGGCTGATGCAGTTTCTGGCCGACATGCTCGGCCAGGAGGTGGACAGGCCGGCGGTTCTCGAGACAACGGCCCTGGGCGCGGCGTATCTGGCCGCGCTGGGGGTGGGGTGGTATCGCTCACTGGATGAGCTGGCCGCACTTTGGCAATGCGAGCGAACCTTCACACCGAGCATGACTTCTGCCGAGCGGGAATCGCTCTACGACGGTTGGCAGAGTGCCGTGCGGCGTGTGAGGAGCGATCTCGGCGAGGCCGTGCCGGCCGGAGCTGTGTGCCTGCCCCGGCAGGCCAGATCCATGGCGGTCATCGCGCGGCATGCGGTGACTAACAATCCGACATAACAACGATGACAGCGAGTTCAGCATGTCACTGATCCTGGAAAACGTCGATCACGTGGTCAACGGGGCCACGCATATCGAAGGCGTCAATCTGGAGCTGGCGCCGGGTTCGTTCAATGTCCTGCTGGGAAGAACCCTGGCCGGCAAGACGACACTGATGCGAATCATGGCCGGGCTGGATACGCCGACCCGAGGAAGAATACTGATGAACGGGGAGGACGTTACCCGAACCTCGGTACGTCGGCGCAATGTCTCGATGGTCTACCAGCAGTTCATCAACTATCCAAGCCTTTCCGTCTTCGACAACATTGCCTCGCCACTGAGGCTGGCTCGCGTTCCCAAGGCAGAGATCAACAGGCGGGTTCATGAAACCGCGGAGATGCTGCATATCGAGCATCTGCTTGATCGATTTCCTCAGGAGCTGTCGGGAGGGCAGCAGCAGCGTACTGCCATGGGGCGTGCCTTGGTAAAGGATGCCGACCTGATCCTGTTCGACGAGCCGCTGGTCAATCTGGACTACAAGTTGCGCGAGGAGTTTCGCGAGGAGCTTCGGGAGCTTTTCAAGACACGTAACTGCATTGCCGTCTATGCGACCACGGAGCCCAACGAGGCACTGGCACTGGGCGGCTATACTGCGGTACTGCATGAGGGAAGGTTGTTGCAGTATGGCCGTACCGACGATGTCTACCATCGACCGAAGGATATCCTTTCCGCCGAGATGTTCTCCGAGCCACCCATCAATATCGTACCGGCGATGGTGTCGGGTTCAGAGGTAACGTTCGATCGAAATATCCATTTCCCATTGAATCAGGACCTGGGCGCGCTGGCCCCGGGTCAGTATCACTTCGGCGTCAGAGCATCTCATATCGGTTTGCAACCACAGGCCGATGATGACCTTGAACTCGAGGTAACGGTTGATATCGCGGAAATCAGCGGCTCTGAAACCTACCTGCATGTGAGAAACGATTTGTTCAAGTTGGTTCTCCATCTCACCGGGATTTATGACTTCGACGTAGACCAGACGATCAAGGTCTATTTTCCGACACACAAGATTTATGCCTTCGACAGGAGTGGTGGCGTCGTACACATTCCTGCACGACCAGGGGTGCAGTGAGATGGCTCAGATTACTTTGAAGGCGCTGGCTCACAGCTATTCGGCCAGTCCAGACGGGCCGCAAGACTATGCCATACGTGAAATGGATCACGTTTGGCATCAGGGAGGTGCCTATGCGCTTCTTGGACCCTCGGGCTGCGGTAAATCCACCCTGCTCAATATCATCTCCGGCCTGCTGACACCCTCTGACGGGCAGGTGCTGTTCGATGACCAGGTGATGAACGAGTTACCTCCTGAGGAGCGTAATATCGCGCAGGTTTTCCAGTTTCCGGTGGTTTACGACACCATGACGGTTTTCGACAACCTGGCGTTCCCTTTGCGCAACATCGGCACGTCGGCAGACAAGGTCAAGCAGCGGGTTGCAGAAGTGGCGGATATTCTCGATCTCACCTCGCTGCTCAAGCGCAAGGCAAAGAACCTGACTGCGGATGAAAAGCAGAAAGTATCGATGGGGCGCGGGTTGGTACGTGACGATGTCTCCGCCATCCTCTTCGATGAGCCGCTGACGGTCATCGATCCTCAGCTCAAGTGGAAGCTGCGTCGCAAACTCAAGGAGATCCACGAGAAGTTCAATATCACCATGATCTATGTGACGCACGACCAGCTCGAAGCCTCCACCTTCGCCGACAAGATAGCGGTGATGTATGACGGACAGGTTGTGCAGTTCGGTACTCCGCGGGAACTGTTCGAAGTGCCGGCACACACGTTCGTGGGTTATTTCATCGGCAGTCCGGGGATGAATTTTCTCGATGTCGAACTGACGGAGACGGGGGCGCTGGTCAATGGTGTCTCGTTTCCATTGAGCCAACGTTTCCAGGCGGCCATGCGACGTTCAGGCTCTCGTAATCTGAAAATCGGTATACGCCCTGAGTTCGTGGAGGTGTTACCGGAACCATCCGACGATACCTGTGTGGTGGAAGTCAAGAACACCCAGGACTTTGGCACCTACCGCATCCTCTCCTTCCATTTCGCTGGCCAGAATCTGAAGGCGCGTATCGATGAGGGCCAGGTCGTGTCAGGGGATCGGGTTCATGTGCGCTTTCCGGATGCACATTTGAACCTTTACGTCGATGAGTATCGCGTGGAGGTAGGTGATGAATAAGGTATACAATAACAAGGCATGGTTTCTCATCCTGCCCATGCTTCTGCTTGTGGCGTTCTCTGCCATCATACCCCTGATGACCGTAGTCAATTACTCGGTCCAGGACGTTTTCGATGCCAATACGCGTTTCTTCACGGGAACCGAGTGGTTCGAGACGATGCTGAACAATCCGACGCTGCAGGCCGCTCTGCTGCGTCAGTTTGCTTTCTCCTTCACCATTCTGGCCATTCAGGTGCCGCTCGGCATCGGCATTGCCCTGTTGATGCCAAAGCGGGGTTGGCAGGCTTCTGCCGTGTTGATTCTCATAACCCTGCCGCTGCTGATTCCCTGGAACGTGGTGGGCAGCATCTGGCAGCTCTTCACCCGCGGCGACATCGGCCTGATGGGCGTGGGTATTCGCCAACTGGGCTACGCCTACAATATCACCCGTAACCCCGCCGATGCCTGGGCCACCATCATCCTGATGGACGTGTGGCACTGGACGCCGCTGATCGCGCTGCTCTGCTACAGCGGCCTGCGCTCGATTCCCGATGCCTACTACCAGGCCGCGCGCATCGACAGGGCATCGAAGTGGGCGGTGTTCCGCTACATCCAGCTCCCCAAGCTGACTAACGTTCTGGTCATCGGCATCCTGCTGCGCTTCATGCACTCCTTCATGATCTATGCCGAGCCGTTCGTGCTCACCGGCGGCGGACCGGGCAGCTCCACCACCTTCCTCAGCCAGTCGTTGACCACCATGGCCATCGGTCAGCAGGACCTGGGCCCGTCGGCGGCGTTCTCCCTGATCTATTTCCTGATCATCCTGCTGGTCTGCTGGGTCTTCTATACCGCCATCATGAATATGCAGAAAGACAATGCCAATCAGGGAGGAGCCTGACATGACCCGCTCCGTACCGACCACGCCTGAAACCGTTCGCCAACAGGCCGCCGAGAGCGCTGCCAAGCGTCGCAAGCGGGCACGTTCGGCCCCCATTCGTTGGCGTCGGCGCACGTTGCTCGGGCTCTATCTCGTCTTCGTGATGCTGCCGATCTACTGGCTGCTCAACCTGTCGTTCCAGACCAACAGCGAGATACTCGGCAGCTTCTCGTTCTGGCCGCAAAATTTCACCGTTGCCAACTACGCGCGAATCTTCACCGACTCCAACTGGTACATGGGCTACGTCAACTCGCTGGCCTACGTGTCGATGAACATGCTGATCAGCATGGCGGTGGCGCTGCCGGCCGCCTATGCCTTCAGCCGCTTCCGCTTCATCGGCGACAAGCACCTGTTCTTCTGGCTGCTGACCAACCTGATGGCACCACCGGCGGTCTTTCTGCTGCCTTACTTCCAGCTCTACTACTCGGTGGGCCTTTTCGATACCCATATCGCCGTTGCACTGGCTCACTGCCTGTTCAACATCCCGCTGGCGATATGGATTCTCGAAGGTTTCATGAGCAGTGTGCCCAAGGAGGTCGACGAGACGGCCTATATCGATGGCTACAGTTTTCCACGCTTCTTCGTCACGATATTCATTCCGATGATTCGCTCGGGTATCGGCGTGACACTGTTCTTTCTGTTCATGTTTTCGTGGGTCGAGCTGTTGCTCTCTCGTACGCTCACCGCCACCAATGCTCAGCCTATTGCCTCGATAATGACGCGTACCTCGACGGCGTCGGGTATCGACTGGGGAACCCTGGCAGCGGCCGGTGTGCTGACCATACTCCCGGGCATCGTGGTGGTCTACTTCGTGCGTAATCACATTGCCAAGGGCTTTGCCCTGGGCCGGACCTGAACGGGAGGAAACCACGATGGAATGGATGGTCTGGACGTTACCCACGGCAATCTTCTTCTCCGTCATCGCCGCGATACTGCTTGGCATGACGGCCTGGGAGCTGGTGTCGCCCACGGTGGAGCGGCGTGGCTTCCTGCCGATCGCCACCACCCGCGGCGACCGGCTTTTCATAGGCCTGCTTTCCGCTGCCTATATCCATCTGGCAGTCGTCGGCTTCACCGATATCACGATTTGGTTTGCCCTGGGGGCTTCCGTCCTATGGTTGCTGGTGCTGATGCGCTGGGGCTGAACCAAGGCAGTACGGACGATCAACGTGTCACGGATGACTAACAACACGCACAACGAGGTCAACATGAAGAACAAAAGGATCCAATTGACGGCAATTGCAGGCAGCATTCTGCTTGCGTCTGCCGCGCTGCATGCCGACTCCCACGATGCACGGGCCATCGCCGAACGACTGGTCGATGAACACTTCCAGAACTCCACGCTCTCCCGTGAGGAGCAGATCGAGGAGCTGCTGTGGTTTGCCCAGGCCGCAGAGCCGTTCCGCGGCATGGAGATCAATACCGTCGCCGAGGGTCTGACCACCCACGTCTGGGAGCGCGACGTGCTGGCACCGGCCTTCGAGGAGCTCACGGGCATCAGCGTGACGCACAACATCATCGGCGAGGGTGACCTGGTCGACAACATGCAGACCCAGATGCAGACCGGCCGGAATATCTACGACGGTTTCATCAATGACTCGGACGCCATCGGTACTCATATACGTTATGGCACCACCATCAATCTTTCCGAAGCGATGGAGAACGAGTGGGCGGATTTCACGTTGCCGACCCTGGACCTCGATGATTTCATCGGCATCCAGTACACCACCGGACCCGATGGCAGCATCTACCAGTTGCCGGCGCAGCAGTTCGCCAACCTTTACTGGTTCCGCTACGACTGGTTCCAGCGCGAGGATCTTCAGGAGCAGTTCCGCGATATCTACGGGTATGACCTGGGCGTGCCGACCAACTGGACGGCCTACGAGAACATCGCCGAGTTCTTTACCGAGCACGTTGGCGAGATCGACGGTGTGCAGGTCTATGGGCACATGGACTACGGCCGTCGTGACCCGTCGCTTGGCTGGCGCTTCCACGACTCCTGGCTCTCCATGGCCGGCATGGGCAGCCCGGGCGTACCGTTCGGCAACCCGGTGGACGACTGGGGTATCCGTGTCGATGAAGAGAGCCGCCCGGTGGGTGCCAGCGTGACCCGCGGCGGTGGCACCAACGCGCCTGCCTCGGTATTTGCCATGCAGAAGGCAGTGGACTGGCTCCGCGACTACGCGCCGCCCGAAGCCCAGGGCATGACCTTCGGCGAGGCCGGCCCGGTGCCTGCCCAGGGCCAGATCGCCCAGCAGATCTTCTGGTACACGGCCTTCACCGCCGACATGACCGACCCAAGCGTTGCGGTCACCGATGAAGAAGGTAATCCCAAGTGGCGCATGGCGCCGTCACCGGTGGGTCCGTACTGGGAAGAGGGCATGAAGGTGGGTTATCAGGACGTGGGCTCCTGGACCTTCTTCGACTCCACCCCGGAGGATCGCCGCACCGCCGCCTGGCTTTTCGGGCAGTTCACCGTGGCCAAGTCGGTTTCCCTGGAGAAGCTGCTTGCCGGCCTCACACCAATCCGTGAATCCGACATCTTCTCCGACCAGATGACCGAGATGGCACCGAAGCTGGGCGGCCTGGTGGAGTTCTATCGCAGCCCCAACGAGTCCAACTGGACGCCGACCGGCACCAACGTGCCTGACTATCCGCGCATGGCGCCGCTCTGGTGGCAGAACCTCGCGCCGGTCATCAGCGGCGAGATTACGCCCCAGGAAGGTCTCGACAATCTGGCCGAGGCGATGGACAACATCATGGCCCGCCTGGCCCGGGCCAATGTGTTCGAGGCCTATGCACCGGTGCTCAACGAGGAGCAGGACCCCGAGTACTGGCTGTCGCAGGATGGTGCGCCAAAGGCCAAGCTCGACGACGAGATGCCGCAGGGCACCACCGTTCCCTATGACCAGATGATGGAGGAGTGGATGGCCGCCGGTACACGTTGAGGGCTCCTGTCGGGCGGTGGTGCCTGACCGAGACCACTTTTACCGGCGCGGCAAGCCCGTACCGACTTGCCGCGCCCGAGCCCGACATCCGCTGTTCGTGTTTCCGGTAGCCTGACCGGGTCAACTATTGCCCCGTTCGGCGCTTGCCGAGCGGGGTTTTGTTTCCGAAAAGGTCCGATTTTTCTATAGGTCCGCACATGCAACTGCGCAGCAGTAATATCAACAAGCTGACTGGCGAGGTCTTCGACGTCCTGATCGTCGGTGGGGGCATCAACGGTGCAGCCGCCGCGGCGGCCCTGGCTGGAAAGGGTGCCAGGGTGGCAGTGGTCGAACGTGGTGACTTCGCCGGCAGCACCAGCATGCACTCCTCCAATCTGGTCTGGGGCGGCATCAAATACATGGAGAGCCGTGATTTCGCCCTGGTTCGCAAGCTTTGCAAGAGTCGTAATCACCTGATCAAGAGCTACCCGTCGACGGTGCAGGAGATTCGTTTCCTGACCACCATTTCCAGGGGCTTTCGCTACCACCCCCGCTATCTCTGGGCCGGCAGCTGGCTCTACTGGCTGATTGGCAATGGCTTTACCCGAATCCCCCGTTTCCTGACGCCCTCTGCAATCAAGCAGGGCGAATCGATCGTTGACGTGGAAGAGGCCATCGGTGGGTTCGAGTATTCGGATGCCTATCTGCATGACAACGATGCCCGCTTCGTCTTCAACTTCGTGCGCGGGGCGCTCAATTATGGTGGCGTTGCGGTCAATTACGTCGAGTCACTGGGTGGAAAACGGGAGGACGGGCTTTGGGTCACCCAGTTGCGCGACGTAATGGATGGCAGAACGCTGGAAGTGCGCTCGCGAGTAATGATCAATGCGGCGGGACCCTGGGTAGACAAGCACAACGCCCTGACGGGGCAGCAGACGGATTATCATCACGTCTACTCCAAGGGCATTCACCTGATCGTGCCGCGACTGACCGACAGTCAGCGCGTACTGGCCTTCTTCGCCGACGATGGCCGCCTCTTCTTCGTCATCCCCATGGGGCCGAGAACCTGTATCGGTACCACCGACACCCGGGTCGAGAAGCCGGAAGTCGGTGTCACCGGGGAGGACATCCGCTTCGTCCTGGACAACATCAACAAGCGTCTTACCCTGGATAGGCCCCTGACCACCGACGATATCATCTCCACCCGCTGCGGCGTTCGCCCCCTGGCCGTGCGGGCCAACGGCGGCGGGGATCGTGATTTTCTGCAGCTTTCCCGCAAGCATGCCATCGACATCAATTCCGAGGAGGCCCACCTGAGCATTTTCGGCGGCAAGCTCACCGACTGCCTCAATGTCGGCGATGAAGTGGTCGAAGCCGTTCGTGACATGGGCGTGACGATACCTCACCCGGGCTACCGCTGGTATGGCGAGCCGCCGGCAGAAGTCCGGCAAGAGTTCATGCATCAGGCCGCGCTGATGGGGCTCGATGCCATGACGGCACCGGAGGCCTCCGAGCCATTGTCGACCCGCCTGTGGCGCCGCTACGGCACCCATGCCCTGGAGATGCTCGAGGAGATCCGCGAGGACCCGCGACAGGCTGAGGTATTGATAGAGGGAACCGAATACCTGCGTTGCGAACTGCGTCATGCGCAGCGTCGCGAAATGGTCACCCGTCTGGAGGATTTCCTGCGTCGACGCTCAAAGATCGCCCTCGTCGTGCATGAGTCGGCGATACGTGACTCGCCCGGGCTGAGAGAAGCCTGTGCGATCCTGTTCGGTGATCAGGCCGAGGCCCGGTTCGAGGAGTATTTTGCCGTCAGCCGTGGTGAAGAGGCAGTCCTGCCGACAACCGGTGAGTAAGAAAAGGCCTCGGGTGGTCTCGGCCAGGGGAAAGGGGGCTCGGCCAGAGGGGAAAGAGTGCGACAGGGAATTGATGCGGGTTCGGTTGTGCGTATAATCGCTGTCAACTATTTCGCTCTATGGAGTTTACCGTGGGCTATCTGATTGGCGTTACCGCACTATGGGCCTTTTCGTTCTCGCTGATCGGCGTCTACCTGGCCGGACAGGTGGACAGCTATTTCGCCGTGCTGGTGCGGGTTGCCCTGGCGGCCCTGATTTTCCTGCCCTTCCTGCGGCCGTCGCTTCTGCAGGGGCGGCAGCGCATGACGCTGATGGCGCTGGGAGCCGTGCAGCTCGGCGTAATGTATATCTTCTTCTACCAGTCATTTCTGCTGTTGTCGGTGCCGGAAGTCCTGCTCTTCACCATCTTCACGCCCTTGTATGTCACGTTGTTGGACGATGCGCTGTTCGGCCGCTTCACACCGTTCTACCTGCTGACGGCGGCCCTTGCCGTGCTGGGTGCGGCGGTGATTCGCTATCAGGGTCTCGATAGCGGTTTCTGGCTCGGATTCCTGGTGGTCCAGGGCGCCAATCTCTGTTTCGCCCTGGGCCAGGTGGGTTATCGCCGTCTCTCGGTGACCTTGCCGGCATCGCTGCCGCGGCATAGTGTCTTCGCCTGGTTCTATCTCGGTGCATTGCTGGTTGCACTGCCGGCCTTTGCCCTGATGGGCAATACATCTGCCATGCCCACCACGAGCTTGCAGTGGGGCGTGCTTGCCTGGCTTGGCCTGGTGGCCTCCGGCGTTGGCTACTTCCTGTGGAACCTGGGGGCAACCCGGGTGGATGCCGGCGCCCTGGCGATCATGAATAACGCCTTGATCCCCGCGGGGCTGCTGGTCAACCTAGTGATCTGGAATCGTGAGGCCGACCTGCCGCGCCTGGCTGTCGGCGGAGCCATTATCGTCGGCTCGCTGTTTCTCAACGAGTGGTGGCTGCGCCGGCGGGCCACGGTTGCGGCTTGAGTTTGCCCGGCCTGCTGTCAGCCTCCATAATGGCCGGCCGTGATCCGAGAGGCCAGGGCATGCAAACCTTCAAGAACATCGGTCTGATCGGTCGCCTGGGTAGCACCAAGGTGGTCGACACACTCAAGCGCCTGATGCACTTTCTCGACGAGCGGGATTACCATGTGATCATCGAGGATCGCACCGCTACCGTGCTGCTCGACCATGGGCATCCGGAAGCCAGTCGCCGCACCCTTGGTGAACTCTGCGATCTGGTCATCGTGGTGGGCGGCGATGGGAGCCTCCTGGGTGCGGCTCGTACGCTCTGCCATAGCGGCACACTGGTGCTGGGCGTCAACCGTGGTCGCCTGGGGTTCCTGACCGATATCTCCCCGGACGAGCTCGAGGAGCGCGTCAGTCAGGTACTGGCCGGGCAGTACGAGGTGGAAGAGCGGTTCCTGCTTGACGCCGAACTCTACCGGGATGGTATCCAGGTCGGCAGTGGCGATGCGCTCAACGAGGTCGTGCTGCATCCGGGCAAGGCGGTGCGGATGATCGAGTTCGAGCTGTTCATCGACGGGCAGTTCGTCTACAGCCAGCGCAGCGATGGCCTGATCATTGCCACGCCGACCGGGTCTACCGCTTATGCCCTTTCAGGGGGTGGCTCGATCATGCATCCCAAGCTGGACGTGATCGAGCTGGTGCCGATGTTTCCCCATACCCTTTCCAGCCGGCCGATCGTGATCGATGCCGCCAGCGAAATTCGCGTGCATATCGGCGAGACCAATCAGACCTACCCCCATATCAGCTGCGATGGCCAGACCCGTGCTGTGGCCAAGCCCGACGATGTCCTGGTCGTGAAGCGCAAGCCTCAGCGGGTTCACCTGGTGCATCCCCCGGGCCACAATTTCTACGATGTCCTGCGCAGCAAGCTGGGCTGGAGCAATCGGCTGGGGGACTGATGTGACGAGACAGGCAGCAATCGAAGGCTACGATCTAATCGGTGACGTGCATGGCTGCGGCGCCACCCTGGGCGCCCTGCTGGAGAAGCTTGGCTATCACCAGCGCGGTGGCGTCTACCGTCACCCGCGACGCCGAGTGATCTTCCTGGGTGACCTGATCGACCGAGGCCCCCGCATCCGCCTGGCGGTGAGCATCGCTCGACGCATGGTGGAGGAGGGCGAGGCGCATATCGTCATGGGCAACCACGAGTACAATGCCCTGGCCTACTGCCACCGTGCCCCCCGCCGACTGGGCCGGGAGTGGCTGCGCGAGCATTCGCCGCGACATAATCGCATCATCAAGGAGACGCTGGACCAGTACCGCGATCACCCCGCCGAGTGGGAGGAGGCGCTCGCCTGGTTCCTGGAAATCCCGTTGTTCCTGGAGCTTCCCGGCCTGCGAGTGGTGCATGCCTGCTGGGACCAGCCTCTGATCGATTCGCTGAGACAGAGCCACCCGCATGGACAGATCGACGAAGCCTTCCTTGAAGCCTCGGTCATACCGGGAACCCGGGAGTTCCGAATTCTGGACAGGCTGACCCGCGGGACGCATCTGCCGCTGCCGCAAGGCGTCGAAATTCATTCGGGGGATGGCTTTACCCGGCGCAGTTTTCGCGCTCACTTCTGGGCAAGGGAGCCACGAACCTGGGGCGACGTCATCTTTCAGCCTGATAATCTGCCGGGGGATTTGGAGGCACGCGCCCTGACCAAAGAAGACCAGGCCCTGCTCAGTCACTATGGTCTGGAGGAGCGGCCGCTGTTCATTGGTCACTACTGGTGCGAGGGAATTCCGGCCCTGCCGACGGCCAACATCGCCTGCCTTGACTACAGTGCCGTGAAGTTCGGGCGGCTGGTCGCCTACCGCTGGAGCGGCGAGGCGCGGCTCGACGCCAACCATTTCGTCTGGGTTCGGGTGCCTCAGGAGGAGGCGGCAAGGCCCAGGCCATGGGAGATCGATTTCGACTGAGCGGTGCCGTTCGGAAGGCTGGCCATACCATTACAAAGAATAACAACATTTTTTCTCTCGGCCCTGAACTTCCCGCTGCTATGTCCATCAGAGTAAGTGTTCCCTTGAATGATCCCTTGCTCTTATCCGGCGGCCCCCTCCGCCGGATTTTTTCTTTGCGTCGGCACGATTCTTCCGTACAAACCATCATTTCCAGCACAAGCCATTGTGGCGCTCGCCGTTGCGAAGCAGAATTGAACCCGTAATGACTTCAGGGAGTGTTCATGTACCGCATCATGCTGTTTCCCCATGATGCCGAGATCGGAGAGCTGCGCCGAGCGCTTTGGGCCCACCGGATCGGCCACCGCTTCACCGAAGAGGAGGAGGGGCAGGTATTGTGGCTGGCCAACCCCGATCAGCACGACGCCATGATGCAGCTGTTGTCGCGCTGGCAGCGGGGCGAGCGGCTCACCACCGAGCGGCGTCGGAAGGCGTCGGGCGGCAATTCGCTGGCGGTGCCATTCCGCCAGGCACCGGTCACGGCTACCGCATTGGCTCTTTCCCTGCTGGTGTTCGCGCTGATGGCGGTGATGGGCGATATCGTGGTGGCTGCATTGACCATCGTGCCTGTGGGCATCGTCAACGGTAGCGTCATGTTCGGCAGTCTGGGCGATGCCATGGCCTCGGGACAGGTATGGCGGCTGCTCTCTCCAGCCTTCCTGCATTTCGGCTGGATGCACTTGATCTTCAACATGCTGTGGCTGTGGTATTTCGGACGCCAGGTCGAGGCCCTGCAGGGCTCCTGGCGCATGCTGACGATCCTGCTGGTGGCCGGCATCGGCGCCAACCTGGCGCAGTACGCCACCGGCACGGTGCTGTTCGGCGGCATGTCCGGGGTCGACTTCGCCCTGTTGGGTTACGTCTGGCTGATGTCACGGCGAGCGCCCCAGAGCGGCTTCTTCGTGCCCCAGATGCTGGTGGTCTTCATGCTGGGCTGGATGGTTTTCACCATGACTGATGCCGCCGCCGCCGTGGGCTTCGGCAATGTGGCCAACGAGGCGCATCTTGGCGGCCTGGTCGTGGGGCTGGCTATGGGGTGGTATTATTCCGGGCGTGCCCGCCGCCTTTGATCAAGAGAGTTTGCAATGAGCGACATGACCTTCGAGCGCATGATCCAGCAGATGACCCCGGCCATCTACGATAGCCTCAAGCAGGCGGTGGCCCTGCGCAAATGGCCGGATGGCCGGATGTTGACCCCTGACCAGACCGAACTCTGTCTCGAGGCGGTGATGCGCTACGAGGTGGAGAACAACGTGCCCGAGGCGCAGCGGGTCGGCTATCTGGAGCAGCGCACCTGCGGTAGCGCCAGCTCCGGTGCCGATGTGCCGCCGGAGCTGGCTGGACTGGCCCGGGATGCCACCCGTGACTGAGGCCCGCCTGATCGAGGCCGAGACAACGCGTCAGGGCTGCCTGAGCAAGATGGCTATCGTCCCCGGTGAACAGGGCGAACCGGTACGCTATACCCTGCGCGCCGGCGAGCAACGTCTCGACCTTAATGCGCGCCTGGGCGAGCCGCTGCGGCTGACCTGGACGGGCGCCATCGCTTGCACCCATTGCGGTCGTGCGACGAAGAAGAGCTTTGCCCAGGGTCACTGCTATCCCTGCTTCAAGAAGCTGGCCCAGTGCGATACCTGCATCATGAAGCCGGAGACCTGTCATTTCTTCGCCGGCACCTGCCGCGAGCCGGAGTGGGGGGAGCGCCACTGCTTCCAGCCCCATGTGGTCTACCTGGCCAACTCCTCCGGCCTCAAGGTCGGCATCACCCGCGGCACCCAGGTACCGACCCGCTGGCTGGACCAGGGAGCGATCCAGGCCCTGCCGGTATTGCAGGTCGATACGCGACAGCAGTCGGGCTTCGTCGAGATGCTGTTCAAGGAGGAGGTGGCCGATCGCACCAACTGGCGTGCCATGCTCAAGGGCGAGATCGAGCCGCTGGATCTTTGCGCCGAGCGGGATCGGCTGCTGGCGCGCCTGGAAGGGGGGCTCGCCAACCTGCACGAGCGCTTCGGGGCCGAGGCGATTCAGGTGCTCGAGGCCTCGCCGATGGCATTCGATTACCCGGTCCTGGAATTTCCCCGCAAGATCGTCTCCCACAACTTCGACAAGAACCCCGTCGTCGCCGGCACCCTGCTGGGCCTGAAGGGGCAGTACCTGATCCTCGACAGTGGCGTGATCAACCTGCGCAAGTTCACCGGCTACGAGGTGGCGGTGGCCTGAAACGGTGTCGCAGTGTTGCGGCAAGAGGCTATGCTTGTGCTTCCGACACCGATAGCTCAGGGAAGGACCATGTATCGCCTGCATATCGCCAACAAGAACTACTCTTCGTGGTCGCTGCGCCCCTGGGTGCTGATGCGCCAGCTCGAGATCCCCTTCGAGGAGTGCCTGACCCCCTTCGACCCCGGCACCAGCTGGGCCTCGTTTCGGAGCTTCTCGCCATCGGGCCTGGTGCCCTGCCTGGAAGATGGCACCCGCCCGGTCTGGGACTCGCTGGCCATCATCGAGTACCTGGCGGAGCGGCATGCCGGCGTATGGCCTGCCGACGACGATGCCCGGGCCTGGGCCTGCTGCGCCAGTAGCGAAATGCACGCCGGCTTCTCCGCGCTGCGTGGGCAGTGCGCCATGAACTGCGGGGTGCGGGTGCGGCTGCATGAGGTGTCGCCGAAGCTGGCGCGCGACCTGGCCCGGCTCGATGAGCTCTGGCAACAGGGGCTCGAGCGCTTTGGCGGGCCCTTCCTGGCGGGGAAGGCTTTCACGGCGGTGGATGCCTTCTTCGCCCCGGTGGCATTTCGCGTGCAGACCTTCGGCCTGGAGCTGAGCGAGCCATCACTGGCCTATGCCGAGCGCCTGCTGGCACTGCCGGCCATGCGGCAATGGTACACCGAGGCACTGGCCGAGCCCTGGCGCGAAGCGGACCATGAAGCCGAGCTGCACAGGAGCGGCACCGTGCTTGAGGATCGGCGCGAGGTGACGGAAGAATCGCCGCCACAGGCCGACTGACTTTATTCGAACAGGTCGCCCTGGTCGCGGGGCGGCCGGAAGGCCGTGACATCCAGCCGCTGCGCCGAGCGTGCGGCCGGTTCATTGAATCCCAGTCGCCGGCAGGCATGACCGAAGCGCTGGGCCAGCAGGTCGGCAAACACCCCTTGGCCACGCATGCGCTTGCCGTAGCGGGCGTCATAGGTCATGCCGCCGCGACACTGGCGCATCAGGCTCATCACCTTGCCGGCCCGCTCGGGGTAGTGGGCATGCAGCCACTCCTCGAACAGCGGTGCAACCTCGTGGGGAAGTCGCAGCAGGGTCCATCCGGCGCAGTCGGCGCCGGCCTTTCGGGCCGCCTCCAGCAGTCGCTCCATTTCATGGTCGGTGAGCCCGGGAATCACCGGGGCGATCAGGGTGCCGACCGGCACGCCGGCCTGGGCGAGTCCCTCGATGGTTCGCAGCCGGGCGGTGGGGGAGGCGGCTCGCGGCTCCAGGGTGCGCTTGAGGTCACGGTCCAGGCTTGTCAGGCTGATCATGACGCGAACCAGGTTGTGGCCGGCCAGCGCGGTCAGCAGGTCGAGATCGCGCAGGATCAGGGCGCTCTTGGTCACGATTGCCACCGGATGGCGGCACTCGAGCAGGAATTCGAGCAGCCGGCGAGTGGTGCCGCGCTCGGCCTCGAGTGGCTGGTAGCAGTCGGTATTGCCGGAGAGGCTGATCGGCCGACAGACATAGCTCGGCTGGCATAGCTCCTCCCGCAGGCGCTCCACCAGGCCGCTGCGGGCGATCAGTCGGGTTTCGAAGTCGAGCCCGGGCGAGAGGTCCCAGTAGGCGTGACTGGGCCGGGCATAGCAGTAGATGCAGCCATGCTCGCAGCCCCGGTAGGGGTTGAGCGAGCGGTCGAAGGGCAGGTCCGGGGAGCGGTTCCATGACAGGGCGCTGCGGGCGGTTTCGTCGCGTACCAGTGTGGCGAGACGTTGAGGCGTCGCGTCCTGCCACCAGCCATCGTCCTCGGTTTCGCTGTGAGTGGGGGCGAAGCGGTTATCCGGATTGAAGGTGGCACCGCGCCCCTTGCGTGGCGGCTGCTGGTCGGATGGCGGCATGGTCACGACTCCGTTAGCTGTATTTATGTACAGTATAGAGGCCAGCCTATGATGTGCCAATGCTGGATAAATGACGGCAGCCCATTACGCTTGTTGGCATGACGTCATCTACCCACAGTGAATCCCGGGACCTCGCCGAAGCGCTCTTTTCAGTGCAGGGGCTCTGGTGCACCAGCTGTGCCCTTGCAGTGGAGGCGCAGTTGAAACGGTTGCCCGGCGTGACGTCCGCCAGCCTGCATTATCCCAGCGCGACCCTGCTGGTGTGCGGCCATGCCGAGGCTCTCGACGAGAGTGTCCTGGCCAGCGCGGTACGCCGTATCGGCTATCGGCTTGGGCCACCGGAGGCGGCCGGCGATGCCGAGGCACGCCTCGAGAAGGAGAGCCGCTACCTCATCCTGCGGCTGCTGATCGCCGCCTCCTTCGGCATGTGGACGATGATCGCATCGCTGCTGATCTATGCGGGGGCGCTGCCCGATGCCGGACTGGAGCAGGTACTGGCCTGGGTGTCGGGAGCCTTTGCCCTGCCTGTCGTGGTCTATGCCGGGCTACCGTTCTATCGTGCCGCCTGGCGAACCCTGCGCGCCAGGCGCCCCGGCATGGACGCGCTGGTCTCGCTGGGCACCCTGGGGGCCGTAGGGGTTTCGCTGTGGTTGCTCTATCAAGGCTCGGCAGAGGTCTACTTCGACACGGCGGTCATGCTGATCCTGCTGCTGCTGGCGGGTCGGCTGGTCGAGACCCTCTGTCGTCATCGCGGCCTGCGTGCACTGCATGCCCTGCATACGCCACCCGGCGAGGTGCGACGACGGGACCGGGGCCGCTGGCGGAGCTGCCCGGTGGAGACCGTAGCGCCGGGGGATTGTCTCTGTGTGGAACAAGACGAGGTGCTTCCCCTGGATGGGGTGCTCAGGGAGGGGGAGGCGTTGCTCGACCTTGCGCCGCTGACCGGGGAGAGTGCGCCACGTCGCTGCCTGCCGGGTGACGTCGTGGCAGCTGGCTGTCGCAACCTGGGTGGGCCATTGATACTGGAGGTGACGGCCGTCGCCGGCGAGTGCCGACTGGACAAGCTGCGTGAGCAGATGTGGTGGCAGCAGGCGCGCAAGGGGGAGCTACAGCGCCTGGCCGACCGCTTCGCCGCCTGGCTGAGCCCGCTGGCCGTGGCGCTGGCCCTGTTCACCTGGGGCATGGCGCTGCTGGCGGGCGTGCCGGGTGAGGAAGCCCTGGTGCGGGCGCTGTCGGTACTGGTCGTGGCCTGCCCCTGCGCCGTGGGCCTGGCGGTGCCCCTGGCCGGGCTGGCGGGCAGTGGTCAGGCTCTCGCCCGGGGCGTGGTGTTTCGCGACCCGAGCACCTTCGAGAGCCTGGCGGGCATCCGGGCTGCGGCGTTCGACAAGACCGGCACCCTGACGCCCGGGGAGCCGAGGGTGCTCGGCGTCAACGTGGCACCCGATGGCGCACGGGCGACGCTGCTGTCTCTCGCGGCCAAGGCGGCCCTGGATAGCCCGCATCCGCTGGCAAGGGCGTTGCGACGTCATCTGCGTGATGAAGGCGTGACCGTGACAAAGGCAGAGACGGAGGGCGTCACCCGGGCGGAGGAGCTGGCCGGACGTGGGCGACGGGTTCGGCTCGATGATGGATGCGAGCTGCTGCTGGGCAGTCGTTCGTGGCTGGCGGAGCAGGGCATTTGTGCGCCTGAATACGGCGAGGCGTCGAGCAGCGAGATACTGCTGGCCTGCGATGGCCGCTGGCTGGGGAGTTTTGCCCTGGGGGAGCAGCCGTTACCCGGCACCGGCGAGACGCTGGCAGGGCTGCGTGAAGCCGGCCTGGCCCTGGCTCTGATCAGCGGCGATCGGCGAGGTGCCGTCGAAAGCCTTGGCAGGACCGTGGGCCTGTCGGCCGAGGAGTGCTACCCGGAGCGGAGCCCCGAAGCCAAGGCAAGGCTCGTCGGGGCACTGCCCCAGCCCTCGCTCTACGTGGGGGACGGCATCAATGACGTGCTGGGGCTGGCTACCGCAACGGTGGGCATGGCACCGCTGGGTGCGAGTTCGGCCGCCCGGGAAGGGGCCGGCGTGGTGTTGATGCGCCCGGGCATCGAGGGCGTGGCCTCGGCATGGTGGTTGGCCCGTCGGACCCGTCGGGTGATGCGCCAGAACCTGGTGCTCTCGGGGCTCTACAATGCCCTGGCGTTGGGGCTGGCGGTGAGCATGGCGATTCCTCCCCTGATCGCCGTGCTGGCCATGGTGGCGAGTTCGCTGAGCGTCATGGGCAACTCCGCTCGGCTGGCATGGCATGACAGCGCGGAGCCGGCAGCCGAGCCGGGCGAGGCAGGGGAACCGTTAAGGCCGGGGGCGGCGAGTTCGCGATAGAGACCAAGCGGGTCTCCTGAGCGGCATGCGCACCATGCCCTGCCCTTGCTAATATGGTGCCCCTTGCCATGTTCCTTTCCACCCCCCACGCAGGATGCCACGATGCTCGCCGATACCCTTGCCCGCCTCCAGTCCACCGACAGGGACATCGCTGGCCGCGTCGCCGATCACCTCGATCAGTTGACCAAGCCGCCGGGCAGTCTCGGCCGGCTGGAATCGCTGGCGATCACCCTCGCCACCATCACGGGCGAGGAGCTGCCCCGTATCACCCCGCCCGGCGTGCTGGTATTCGCCGCCGACCATGGTGTCGCCGCCGAGGGCGTCTCGGCGTTTCCCCAGGCGGTGACCGCCCAGATGGTGGGAAATTTCGTTGCCGGCGGGGCAGCCATCAATGTCTTCGCCCGCCAGATCGGTGCGCGGCTCGAGGTCATCGACGTGGGTGTGGCCAGCGAACTCTCCCGGGACAGCGCCGCGCGGGGCGGCGAGAGTGGGTTGGTGCACGACAAGGTGCGCAGGGGCACCGCCAATTTTGCCGAGCAGGACGCCATGCAGAGAAGCGAGGCGGTGCAGGCGATCGAGGTGGGCATTCGGGCCGCCGAACGGGCCGTGGCCGCCGGGTGTCGCTGCCTGATCGTGGGAGAGATGGGCATCGCCAACACCACCGCAAGCAGCGCCATGCTGGCGGTGCTGACCGGTGAGCCGGTGGCCGACCTGACCGGGCAGGGCACCGGCATTCCCGAGAGCCGGCTGGCACACAAGCAAGCCGTCATCGAGCGCGCCATCGAGGCCCGGGCGCCGGACCCTCAGGATCCGCTGGATATCCTGTCCAAGCTGGGAGGGCTCGAGATCGCCGCCATGGCCGGCGCCTACCTGGGCGGGGCGTCTCGACGTGTCCCACTGCTGGTGGATGGCTTCATTGCCACCGTGGCGGCGTTGCTGGCCTGTCGCATCGACCCGAAGGTGCGCGACTACCTTGTCTTTGGCCACCGTTCCCGGGAGCCGGGCCACGTGCATGCCCTGACGGCGCTGGGCGGTGACCCGCTGCTGGAGCTCGGGCTGCGCCTGGGAGAGGGCACCGGAGCGGCGCTGGCGTTTCCGCTGCTGGAAGCGGCGACCCGCATACTGGCTGATATGGCCACCTTCGCCTCTGCCGGGGTTGCGGGCAGCGAAGGCGCATGACGGCAGAGCCGTTCTCTCTGGCCCTGCTTGCCCTGGTGGCGATGGCGATCCTGCTCGATCTGATGATTGGCGATCCACGCTGTCTGCCCCACCCGGTGGTGGGCATGGGGCGGGTGATCGCCCGGCTGGAGCGAGCCTGGAACCGCGGTTCGCCACGGGCGCGCCAATGCAAGGGAGCCATCATGACCCTTCTCGTGGTCATGGGCGTCTATCTCCTGGCCTGGGGGCTGCTGACGGGGCTGGCATGGTTTCACCCCCTGCTGACGCTGGCCGCGGAGATCGGCCTGCTGGCCTCCACGCTGGCCATCAAGGGACTGCAGGATGCCGCACGGGACGTGGCTCGGCCCCTGGTCGCCGGTGACCTGGCGGGGGCGCGCCGTGCCCTGGGGATGATCGTTGGGCGCGATACGGCAACGCTCGACGAGAGCGAGATCACACGGGGGGCAGTGGAGACGGTGGCCGAGAACAGCGTCGACGGTGTCACCGCGCCGCTGTTCTGGGCCCTGCTCGGCGGGGCTCCCCTGGCCCTGGCCTACAAGGCGGTCAATACCCTGGACTCCATGGTCGGCTATCGCAACGAGCGCTACAGTGACTTCGGCTGGGCATCGGCCCGGCTCGACGATACGGCCAACTGGGTGCCGGCACGGCTCACCGCGCTGGCGATGTGGCTGGCGGCCTTCACGATTCCCGGCGCAGGTACCCGCGGTGCCCTGGCGTCCACCTGGCGCGAGGCACCACGCCATGCCAGTCCCAACAGCGGCTGGCCGGAGGCGATGATGGCCAACCTGATGGGCGTTCAGGTGGGCGGCACCAACCACTATGCCGGGGTTGCCTCCCATCGTGCCACGCTGGGGCGGCCGCTCGCGGCGCTGGAGGTTCGTCATATCGCGCTGTCGATCCGCCACCTGCATGGAACCTGGCTGCTCTTCGTTCTGCTGATGGCGCTCATGATAGTGGTAAAGGAGGGGCTGGCATGACGTCACACAGTGCCTGGCCGAGTCACGGCGGACAGGCGTCAGCCCTGCTGGAACGCTTCGGCCTTCCGGCGATCCAGTCCCTGGTGGACTTCAGTACCAATCTCAATCCGCTGGGGCCACCCGACTGGCTGGCCGATGCCATTGCCGGTGCGATGGCGGGACTAGCCCGCTATCCCGACCCGAGCTACACGGAGCCACGCGAGGCGATCGCCCGTCACGAAGGCGTTGACCCGAATCAGGTACTGCTGACCAACGGCGGTGCCGAGGCGATCTTTCTGGCCGCCGGGCTGCATGCCCGTGGCCAGGCGGTCATCGTCGAGCCGAGCTTCTCGGAGTATGCCCGGGCCTGCGCGGCACATGGTCTCCAGATCACCTCGCTTCCCCTGGCGGCACCGGCCTTCGCATTGGACCCGGACAGGCTCGCCTCCCCGTTCCGCCAGGCCGACGTGCTGTTTCTCTGCCGGCCCAACAACCCCACCGGCACCCTGCTGTCATGGCATACCATGGAGAGGCTGCTCGATTCGGCGCGGCAGCAGGGCGTCACGGTGGTGGTGGACGAGGCCTTCATCGATTTTGTCGACGAGCCAGGGGAAGCGCTGACTCCGCTGCTGGCACATTTCGACAACCTGATCCTGCTGCGTTCCCTGACCAAGCTGTATACCCTGCCGGGACTGCGGCTGGGCTATCTATTGGCAGGCGCGCAGACGATCCGTCGGCTCCAGGCTGGCCAGCCCCCCTGGAGCGTCAATCACCTTTCCGCTGCCCTGGTGGCGCCCCTGTTGGCGGATAGCGACTTCCTCGATCGCACCCATGCCTGGCTGCGTGACGAGCGTCCGCGCCTTCAGTCGGGCCTGCTGTCGCTGGGCCTCGAGGTGGTGCCGAGCCGGGTCAATTTCTTTCTGGTGCGCCAGGGCAGTGGCTCGCCAACAGGCGATGCATTGCTTCGGCGACTGTTGCAGGCCGGCATCCTGGCCCGCCATACGCATAATTTCCCCGGCCTCGACGGAGGCTGGGTTCGGTTGGCGCTGCGCGGACGCGCCGACAACGATCGACTGCTTGCGGCGCTGACGGCGGAGGCGGCGCGATGATCGCCTTCGTCAGCGGCGGGGCCCGATCGGGCAAGAGCGCAGTGGCCGAGCGGCTGACCCTCGACTGGCAGCAGCGGCGTGGTGGGCCACGTTTCTACCTGGCCACCGCCACGGCTTCGGACAGCGAGATGGCGGCCCGCATCGAGCGTCATCGACGCGAACGAGCCAGCGGCTGGACCACCTGGGAGGCTCCGCTGGCGCTCGGTAAGGCGCTCGCGGAGGCGCCGGCCGGGGCCACCGTGCTGCTCGACTGCCTGACGCTCTGGGCCAGCCGAGCGCTCTATGAAGCCGGCTTCGACGAAGAAGAGGGATGCGCAGAGCTGGCGGAGCTGCTACTCGAGGCCGGGAAAAGACAGATCGCCCTGGTGGTGGTATCCAACGACCTCAACGAGGACCTGCCGCCCCGGGATGCCGAGACCTGGCGCTATCTGGCCTTCCTGCAGCGGCTGCACCGTCAGCTGGCCATGGAGGCGGATCGCGTGGTCGAGGTGGTGGCGGGCATGGCCATCGAATGGAAAACCGATGAGGAGCCCGCACCATGAGAGAAGCCGGCTATGGCCTGCTGCTGGCGATCCAGTTCCTGACCCGGCTGCCGGTGCCGGTTGCATGCCCCTGGACGCCTGCCACCAGCCGCTGGGCGCTGCGCTGCTACCCGCTTGTCGGATTGCTGCTCGGGGCGATCCTTGCCAGCATCGGGGCGCTGCTGCAGAGTGTTCTACCCACGCCAATGCTGGCGCTGCTGCTGCTTAGCCTGTGGGTGGCGCTCTCCGGCGGGTTGCACCTGGATGGCCTGATGGACGTGGCCGACGCCCTGGGCAGCAATGCGCCGCTGGAGCGGCGCTGGGAGATCATGAAGGACCCCCAGGTGGGCAGTTTCGGCATCCTGGCGCTGGTCTTCCTGCTGGCCTGGAAGGTGACGCTGCTCTGGACCTTGCTGGAGGCGGGAGTGAGTCTGGTCGTGCTGGTGGTGGTGCCAGCCCTGGGTCGCCTGGGTGGTGTCGCGTTGCTGCTGCTTGCACCCTGTGCACGGCGCGAGGGCCTGGCCTGGGCCTGGCGACAGCACCTGCAACGCCGCGATCTTGCGTTCTCGCTGGTGCCCCTGGTGGCGGTGTTCTGGCTGCTGCCGGGGGGGCTGTTCCTGGCGAGCGGGCTGGCTGCGCTGCTGCTGGGTTGTCTGCTGCTTTTCCTGCTGGGCTATGGCCTGCTCATGAGCCGCGCCTTAGGCGGGGTCAATGGCGATATCGTCGGTGCCGCCATCGAGGCAGCGGAGCTATGGCTGCTGTTGATTGTCTGGGTCTGGTGGGTGACGGGCTGACTGCTCGGGAAAGGAGGAAGGATAATGGAATCGACAACACTGGAACTGGTGATCGTTCGGCATGGGCTCACAGACTGGAACCGCGAGCAGCGTTACCAGGGACAGCGCGACATCCCACTGCTGCTGCCCGATGCCCTCGATGCCATGGATCGGCTGCGGAGCCAGCTGGCCGGTGAGCGTTTCGAGGCGGTGTACTGCAGTGATCTTACCCGGTGCCGACAGACCCTGGCACATGTGTGGAGTGCCGGTGACGCGTCCTGCGAGCCTCGTTTCGACGCCCGGCTGCGCGAGCTCGATTTCGGTGACTATGAAGGCATGCGCTATGCGGACCTCAAGGACGAGCCGCTCTATCGGGAGTGGATCGACAGCCGTGGCGAGCAGGCCCCGCCCGGTGGAGAATCCACGGCACAGTTGCGTCAGCGGCTTGGCGCCTGGCTGACGGAGCTGTTTCAGGCCGCCGAGGCCGAAGGGCACCGCCGGATACTGACCGTGACCCATGGCGGGGTGATTCGCGAACTGCGCCGGCGCTTCGAGGCCATCGATTTCTGGGAGGGCAGCGTCAGCCAGGCCCAGGGGCGCCGGCTGATCTTTACCCATCGGCAGGGAGGCTGGTCATGCAGCTCTTCATCGGCGGTGCCTGCGCCGGCAAGCGTGCGGCCGTAGTCCGTCATTTTCCTACGGCTGCCTGGTATCGCCTCGATCCACAGGCAGGCTTATTCGACTGGCAGGCGGCACTTGAGCCGGGAGGGAGCCTGGTAGTAACGGGATGGCTCACCTGGCTGGAGGCGGCCCTGGTTCGGGAACCCGATGATGACCGACTACGGCATGAACTGGCCGCAGCCTTGGCGGTTATCCTTGAAGCCGAGCGTGATCTCGGGCTGACCATGATACTGGTTCTTGTCGAAATAGGGCGTGGAATCGTGCCGATGGGGCATCGGGATAGGCGCCTGCGCGATCTCGCCGGTTGGCTGGCCCAAGATGCAGCGTCACTGGCGGAACAGGTGTGGTTCGTGCGCCACGGGCTCGTTCAACCACTGCGCCAGGTCAATACTCGGGTGATTGAGATTGACGCCCCTCGGAGCGATTGCTAGCTTACGTCCACCTTTCAGGTGCCTCATCACGTTATCTGAGGTTAATCGGGAAGTCGGTGATCGCTCCGCTCTTCATGATGAACGGAGAACAATCCGACGCTGCCCCCGCAACGGTGATCGAGTCTGGGTCCATCATTGCGCCACTGTGCCCTGGCATGGGAAGGCGATGGTCCCGAAGCTGGCCTTTCTACATGCCGCTTCGCTCGTAAGCCCGGAGACCGGCCTGAGAGCTCAGGAAACGCACATCTGTCGATGAGCGGAATGACGCGTATCACTGCGCTTCGTCCGTTCAGTCATTCTTGCGGCGTTTCCCTTATGCCGGGTTGCGGTGGGCGACCAGGGGCAGGGCAGGCATGGTTTTCACGTTTTCCCTCTCCTCGTCCCTTCACGTCGCCCCGGCTTCACAGAGAAGACCGTGCGGGTAGGCACGGCGAGCAAGGGAATACCATGAAAACCAGAACCAACGCCTCTCTTGGCCTGGCTGCCTTCAGCCTGGCTGCACTTCCGCTGGCCGTCCAGGCTCAGACCACCACCGCCGAGCACGACGATACCGTCGCGCTCAACCCGATGGTAATCACCGCCACCCTGGCGCCGCGCACCGCCGACGAGACGCTCTCCTCCGTCACCTTACTCGACGAGGCCACCCTACGCCGCCAGGATCCTGTGAGCATTTCCGATCTGCTGCGTGGACAGCCAGGTGTGGACGTCAATACACGGGGCTCGTTTGGCAAGGAAAGTAGCGTGTACCTACGTGGCACCGGCAACGAGTCGGCGGTGCTTATGATCGACGGCATTCGGTTGCGCTCGGCCACGGCCGGTGGCGCCGCTTGGCACTATCTCGAGCCGCGGATGTTCGAGCGTGCCGAGATCGTGCGCGGCCCTCGCGGCAGTTTGTACGGTGCCGACGCCGTGGGCGGGGTGATACAGCTGTTCACGCCTGAGGCCGAGGAGGGCGGCCCGCACCCACGAATTTCAGCGGGCGGTGGCTCTTTCAACACCCAGCGCTACAGTGCCGGCTTCTCCGGCAGCGAGGGTGGCACCCGCTACAGTTTCGCTGGCAGCCATTTCAGTACCGACGGCACGCCGGTGCGCCGTGGTGGAGAGGACAAGGGCTACGACAACACCTCGGCACTGGCGCGTGTCGCCCATACCTTCGATGGCGGTGGTGAAGTCGGAGTGCTGGCGCTGCGGGCGCGCGGCAGTAACGAATACGACGGTGGAGAGATGGACTTCGTCCAGCAGGTCGCTGGAGTCTACGGTGAGCTACCGGTGACCGAGAGCTGGCGTAGCCGCCTGACGTTAAGTGAGTCCCGGGACGAGCTGGATAACCATGCGGAAGCTACTCAATGGGAGCCGGCCGGCACTTCCGTCATCGATACACGTACCCAAACCCTCCGCTGGCAGAACACCCTGAGCCTCGGTCTGCATGAGCTGGTAGCCGGTGCCGAGTACAGCGAAGATCGGGTTTCCGGGACAACGGATTTTGAGGTATCCAGCCGTGACAATGCAGCCGTCTTCGCCCAGGGGTTGGTCGACTTATCGCCCTTTGCGCTTCAGGCTGGCCTGCGCTATGACGACAATGAAGCCTACGGCGACGAAGTCACCGGTAGCCTGGCGCTGGGCTATGATCTGGATAGCTTCCATACGCTGCGAGCCAGCTATGGTACCGCCTTTCGCGCACCGACTTTCAATGACCTGTACTGGCCAGTCTCGGGCAACCCCGAACTCAACCCGGAAACATCCGAGACCGTTGAAGTGGGCGTGCGCGGACAGTACCAGCGCTGGTACTGGGACCTCGCGGCCTACCAGACCGATCTCGATGACATGATCGCCTGGGCGCCGACCGAGAGCGGTCCATGGGCACCTCAGAATATCGCCGAGGCACGCATCCGTGGTATCGAGCTGTCGGGGGGCGCCGAGCTCGGCGAATGGGCGCTGGCGGCGGCATTGACCTGGATTGATCCTGAAAATCGTAGCGAGGCCAATGCGGGTAATCGCATCCAGCGCCGTGCCAGCCAGAGTGCGAGGCTCGATCTGGACCGAGAGCTGGGGGAGTGGTCGTTGGGTGGCTCCTGGATCCTGCAAGGGCACCGATATGAGGACCCCGCCAACGAGGACCGGATTGGCGGCTTCGGGCTGGTCAATCTGCGTGCCGGCTGGCAGTTCGCGCCGCTATGGTCGGCTCGCCTCACCGTCGAGAATGCCCTGGACAAGGAGTACGAAACCGCTCGTGACTATCTCAGCTCCGGCCGTGCGGCCTTCGTCAGTGTTCACTTTGGTCAGTAACGGCCGGTTCGGCGGGGCCTTTGGCCCCGCTGCATTTTCCGCTACCTCGCTGCTCCTGGCCCTGCCATGGCTGGGCATCGGCGAGGCGCACGCCGAGTCGCTGTGCGCCATCGACGACCGGGACCGGGAGGTCTGCCTGGAAGCGCCGGCCACCCGCATTGCCGCGCTTTCGCCCGGCGCCACCGAGCTGGTCTACGCCGCCGGTGCGGGGAAGAAGGTGGTCGCGGTGGTGGCCTACAGCGACTACCCGCCCGAAGCGCAAGAGGTCCAGTCGGTGGGTAGCCACACCCGGATGGACCTGGAAGCCTTGGTGACCCTGCGCCCGGACCTGGTGATCGGCTGGATGACCGGAAACCCGCCCGAACAGCTCGAGACCATCGAGGCGCTCGGCATGCCGGTTTTCTACATCGAGCCTCGTGATGTCGAGGGCGTTTCCAGCGCCATCGAGCGACTGGCGATCTTGGCCGATACCCGGGAGGCGGGCGACCAGGCAGCCGCGGTATTTCGCGACGGCATGGCGGCGCTCGCCGAGCGATATGCCGATGTGGAGCCGGTGGGGGTGTTCTATCAGGTGTGGGATGAGCCGCTGATGAGCATCAATGATGAACACCTGATTGGCCAGGTGGTGTCCCTGTGCGGCGGTATCAACGTCTTCGGCGCACTGTCGCGACTGGTGCCGCGTATCGATGACGAGTCGGTACTGGCCGCTGATCCCGAGGCGATCGTCGCTGGCGGCATGGGTGAGGAGAACCGCCACTGGCTGACACACTGGGAGCAGTATCCGACTCTGACGGCGGTGGCCCGGGACAATCTCTTCTTCGTGCCGCCATCGCTGATCCAGCGCCCGACGCCGCGTCTGCTGGAAGGCAGCCGGATCCTGTGTGAGAAGCTGGAGGTGGCACGTGGCAGACGGTAGACCAGTCTGATGCGACAGTTGAGCTTGCCCCTGGGGATATTGCTGGCGGCATCGCTGGCGGCGCTGGCGTTGTCGGTCAGCGTCGGCAGCGTCAACGTGGCGGCCGGCGAACTATGGGCGGTGCTGCGTGGCGGGGGAGAGGCCCTGTCGCGCACGCTGGTCCTCGAATTGCGGGTGCCGCGCTCGCTGTCGGCTTTCGCCGTGGGCGGGCTGCTGGCGGTGGCGGGTGCGCTGATGCAGGTGCTGTTGCGCAACCCATTGGCCGATCCGTATGTGCTGGGGCTATCCGGCGGCGCGTCGGTGGGCGCCCTGGCGGCGATGTTGGGGGGCATGGGAGGCATGGTGATCTCCGGTTCGGCGTTTGGCGGCGCCCTGCTATCCACCCTGCTGGTATTCGGCCTGGCCCATGGCACCGGCAGCTGGACCCCCTCGCGGCTGCTGTTGACCGGGGTCGTGGTGGCCGCCGGCTGGGGTGCGGTCATCACCCTCATGCTGGCGATCAGCCCCGCCGAACGGCTCCCGGGAATGCTCTACTGGCTGATGGGCGATCTCTCCTACGCGCGCACACCCTGGCCGCCAATGACGCTGCTCATGGCAGTCTGTCTGCTGGTGATACCGCTGGGGCGAAGCCTCAACGTACTGGCGCGTGGGCCGCTGCAAGCTGCGGCGCTGGGGGTATCGGTTCGCCCGCTGGAGTGGTTGATCTATATTGCGGCAAGCCTGCTCACCGCCATGGCGGTAACCACCGCCGGTAGCATCGGCTTCGTCGGCCTGGTGGTGCCGCATATGCTGCGCCTGGTGCTAGGCAACGATCAACGCCTCATCCTGCCGGCCTGCGCTTTGGCTGGCGGTACCCTGCTGGTGCTGGCGGATACCCTGGCACGCACCATGATTGCCCCGGAGCAACTGCCGGTGGGCGTCATCACGGCGTTGCTCGGCGTTCCGACCTTCCTCTACCTGCTCTACCGGAGCCGCTGATGAGCCGTCTCGAGGCGAGAAAGCTGGTCATCGACGTGCCGGGCCGTGCCGACGGGCAGCCGCTGGATCTCTCTCTCGAGCCAGGACAGGTCTGGGGGGTGCTGGGTCCCAATGGCGCCGGCAAGACGACCTTGCTACACACACTGGCCGGTCTGCGTGCGGCGCGTGACGGCCAGGTGTCCCTCGATGATCGTCCGCTCTCCAGGCTGGGCCGCCGCGAGATAGCACAGTCGCTGGGCCTGGTGTTCCAGGATAGCCAGGATGGCTTCCCTGCCACGGTGCGTGAGACCGCTCTGATTGGCCGTCACCCTTTCCTGTCACCATGGCAGATGGAGAGAGGAGAAGACCTGCGCCTGGCCGAGGCGGCCCTGGCCCGCCTGGACGTGGCACACCTGGCCGACCGGCTGGTGAACACCCTCTCCGGCGGTGAGCGTCAGCGTTTGGCCATTGCCACGGTGCTGACCCAGGGGCCGAAGATATGGCTTGCCGACGAACCCACCAACCATCTGGACCTGCACCACCAGACCGCTGTCATGGCATTGCTCGCCGAGCAGGCCGCTTCAGGGCATGCGGTAATGATGTGTCTCCACGACCTCAACCTGGCGGCACGCTGGTGCGACCATCTGTTGCTGCTCTATCCCGGCGGCGAGGCCTGCTGGGGCCCTCGCGAGACCATGCTGGTGCCGAGTGCCCTGGAGCGGCTCTATGACCAGCCCCTGGCCACCGCCGAGATCGACGGTTCCCCCGTTTTCGTTCCTGCGAGGTGATATGACAACCACAACCATTCGCGGCGAGTGCCACGCCGCCTTGATCACCGCCCCAGGCTCCGGCCAGGGCAAGTCCATGGTCACCGCGGCGCTGGCGAGACTGCACCGCAATGCGGGCCGCAAGGTGCGTGTCTTCAAGCATGGCCCGGATTATCTTGACCCTATGGTGCAGGAAGTGGCCTCGGGCCAGCCGGTCTATCAGCTGCATCCCTGGATGACCGGCGAGGCCGAGTGTCGCTGGCGGCTGGCCGAGGCCGCCCGGGAAGCCGACCTGATCTTGGTCGAGGGCTCCATGGGGCTGTTTGACGGCGACCCGTCCAGCGCCGATCTGGCGATACTCGCCGGGCTGCCGGCGCTGCCGGTGATCGATGCCTGGGGCATGGCCCAGACCTTCGGTGCCGTGGCCCAGGGGTTGGCCAACTATCATCCCGGCCTGGCCATTCACGAGGTGATCGCCAACCGGGTCGGCAGCCCGGGCCACGGCAGGTTGCTGGCGGAGAGCATGCCGGAAGGGCTCACTCTGCTCGGTGCCATTCCGCGACATGAGGCGATGGCCATTCCCGACCGCCACCTGGGACTGGTGCAGGCCGGCGAACTCGCTGGCTTGGATGCGCAACTTGACGCTGCCGCCGAAGTACTCAAGGACGCGGGCCTCGACCGCTTGCCGGCACGGGTGACGCTCGAGGCCGAGGCCCCCGAGCCGCCGCCGCGCCTGCTCGATGGCGTACAGATCGCCGTGGCTCGAGACGACACCTTCGCCTTCCTCTATCGCGCCAACCTCGATCTGCTGACGCAGATGGGCGCCGAGCTGCATTTCTTCTCGCCGCTGGTCGAGTCCGAGCTACCCGCATGCGACGCCCTCTGGCTGCCTGGTGGCTACCCTGAGCTGCACGCGGCAAAGCTTGCTGCCAATGCGCCGATGCTTGGCGCGATTCGCGCCCATCGAGAGGCAGGAAAGCCGATCCTCGCCGAGTGCGGTGGCCTGATGGCGTGTATGGAGTCCCTGGTGGATGGTGAGGGGCGCAAGCATCCCATGCTGGGGCTGTTGCCCGGCACCGCACGCATGGCCGGCAAGCTGACGGCCCTGGGTCTGCAAAGCCTGGCCACCGAGAGCGGGGAGCTGCGTGGCCACACCTACCACCACTCGCTGCTGGAAACACCTCTCGAGCCGGCGGCCCACGCCCGGCGCCTGGCCGGCAGCCCTGCCGAGCCGGTCTATGTCGAAGGCAGGCTGGTAGCAAGCTATTTCCATGGCTATTTCCCTTCGGCGCCGGCATTGACCGCTGCCATCTTTTGCGGCGAACCGCTGCGTTTCACCAAGGAGTGACCCATGCGAGAGAATGCCAAGGACCCCCAGCGTCACGCCCAGCGCATGGCTGCCAAGCAGAAGATCATGCACGAGCGCATTGCCAGCGCCCAGAAGGAGCAGGGGCTGCTGCTGGTGCTCACCGGCTCCGGCAAGGGCAAGAGCAGTTCAGGCTTTGGCATGTTGGCCCGGGCGCTCGGCCACGGCATGAAGGTGGGCGTGGTGCAGTTCATCAAGGGGACGCGGGAGACCGGCGAGGAGGCTTTCTTCCGCCGCCAGCCTGGCGTCGAATACCACGTGATGGGCGAGGGTTTCACCTGGGATACCCAGGACCGTGAGCGAGACACCCGCGCCGCCGAGGCCGCTTGGGAGGTGGCCCGCGGCATGCTGTCTGATGCCAGCTTCGACCTGGTGCTCCTCGATGAGCTCAATATCGCCTTGCGCTACGAGTACCTCGATCTTGACCGAGTTCTCGATGATCTGCAGGCACGGCCGGAAATGCAGCACGCCGTGGTTACCGGTCGCTATGCCCCCCAGGAGCTGATTGAGCTGGCCGATACCGTGACCGAGATGAAGGTGGTCAAGCACGCCTTCAAGGAGCAGGGAATCAAGGCCCAGAAGGGAATCGAGCTTTAATCCCATGGCGACATTGATGATCCAGGGCACCACCTCGGATGCCGGCAAGAGCACGGTGGTGGCGGGGCTGTGCCGGGTATTGGCGCGGCGGGGCGTGTCGGTGGCGCCATTCAAGCCCCAGAACATGGCGCTGAACAGCGCGGTAACGGTGGACGGCGGCGAGATCGGCCGCTCCACGGCGCTTCAGGCGCTGGCGGCAGGCGTCGAGCCCCACAGCGACATGAACCCGGTGCTGCTCAAGCCCGAGAGCGACCGCGGCGCCCAGGTGATCCTGCGGGGCCGGGTCCTCGGCCACATGGATGCGCTGGACTACCACGCCTACAAGCGCACGGCGCGGGAGAGCGTGCTGGCGGCCTGGCAGGCGCTCTCTTCTCGATATGACGTTATCATCGCCGAGGGTGCGGGCAGCCCGGCGGAGATCAACCTGCGCGCCAACGATATCGCCAACATGGGCTTCGCCGAGATGGTCGATTGCCCGGTCGTGCTGGTGGGCGATATCGACCGCGGCGGCGTTTTCGCCCAGCTGGTCGGCACCCTGGAGCTCCTCAGCGAGAGCGAGCGCTCACGTACCCGCGGCTTCATCGTCAACCGCTTCCGCGGCGATATCGCCCTGCTCGAGCCGGGCCTCGACTGGCTCACCGAGCGGACCGGCAAGCCGGTATATGGCACGCTGCCCTATCTGCAGGGATTGTTGCTCGACGCCGAGGACAGCATCGGTCGCAGCGGCCGGGTGGGGCAGGGGTATATCCTCAAGGTGTTAGTGCCGGCGTTGCCGCGCATCAGCAATCACAACGACTTCGACCCGCTGCGCCTGCATCCACAGGTCGAACTCAGCTTTATCGGGCCGAATCAGGTCGGAACGGGCCGGTCCCTTCCCCCTGCAGACCTGATCATCCTGCCCGGCAGCAAGAGCACCCAAGCCGACCTCGCCTGGCTGCGCGCCCAGGGCTGGGAGGCGGCGATTCAGCGCCATCTGCGCTATGGCGGCAAGGTGCTGGGCATCTGTGGCGGCTTCCAGATGCTGGGCCGGATGGTTCACGACCCCGACGGGTTGGAAGGGCCAGCTGGCTCGTCGCCCGGGCTCGGCCTGCTCGATGTCGAGACGCGCATGGTGGCAGGCAAGCAGCTGCGCAACGTGAGTGGGCGCTTGCTACCCGAAGGCATGCCGATCAGCGGCTACGAGATCCACAATGGCATGAGCGAGGGACCTGCCCTGGCGCGCCCGCTATGTGAGCTGGACGGCCGACCCGACGGCGCGGTCAGCGACGACGGCCAGATCATGGGCACTTATCTCCACGGCCTGTTCGACTGTCCGGCAGCGTGTGAGGCGTTGCTGGCTCGCTGCGGGCTGGATGCCCAGGGTGCGGCGGTGGATCACCAGGCCCATCGGGAAAGTGAACTTGACCGGCTGGCCGACTGCCTGGAAGCGCAGTTGGACATGGCGGCCATCGAGCGCCTGCTTGGGGGCTGAATCCACGTCGCCCTCTCATTCTTTAGTTCTACACTCATTCCAGCCGGCTTTGTTGCTGTCGCGTTACCATAGCTTCTCGGCGGATTCAGTCGTCGGAGTCGTGGCTTGACGTTAACGTTAACTTCCCTAATTTTGCTGTAATCTTGTCGACAACTCCCCTCATATTTCTCGGTAAGTGCCCGCAGCTGCGGCGTTGGTGCCAGATCACCACGTTATATTCTGTAATGTTGTCGACAAGTTTCATCAGTTTTTCACTTGTCCATATGTCAGATGGTCGAATGTTGCGCCGCGTCAGACATGCGTACAACCGAGATCAGCCAAGAATAACAACAACCGACCAAGAGGACCGCTCAACAAACAGAACCGCTGAGGTGTCGACGTGCTGCTCAAACGCGAATACGGCCAGGAACATCCCTATTGGCCACTGGGACCCTTCAAGGTCCGCCTGCCCTTCATCCACTTCAAGTGGGCCATACCCGAAACCATCCAGGCCATGGTGATGTTCGTCATCTCCCTGGGGATGATCCCGCTGCTGGAGCAGTACCTGGGCGTGCCCTATGAGGTCGGCCTGGCATTCGTGGTGGTTTGCGGCATCGGCTTCATTCTTCCGCCGCTGTTGGGGGTACCGTTCATCGCCGGCTGGATTACCCCGGCAATACCCGTCGTGCTGCTGTTCATCGGCCAGTTTGAGCCAGGACCCGAGGCGATTCGTGCCATGGTGGCGCTGCAGCTGATGGTGACGGCGATCTTCCTGTTCATGGCCGTTACCCGGCTGGGCAGCAAGCTGGTCAACAACGTGCCGGCTTCGATCAAGGCCGGTATCCTGCTCGGCGCGGGCATTGCGGCCATCAGTGGGGAGATCGTCGAAGGCGGCCGGCTCTACAACACGCCGATTTCGCTGGGCATCGGCGGACTGATCACGCTCTACGTGCTGTTCTCGCTCTCCTTCCGCGATCTGGCCGAGAAGTATCGCTGGGCCCGCAACATCGTCGCCTTCGGCATGGTGCCGGGCATGCTGATTACCATGGCGATCGGCTGGGGTGTCGGTGAGTACTCGATGCCCACGGTGGAGTGGGGTATTGCTGCGCCCGATTTCGCCGGTATCTGGGCCTATCTGCCGTTCTCCATCGGTGCGCCGCCCATCGAGCTGATGGTGGCGGCAATTCCCACGGCGATCATTGCCTACATTATCGCCTTCGGCGATATCGTGGTGGGCCAGACGCTGCTCAAGCGGGTCGACCATCTGCGCCCGGACGAGAAGATCGAGGTGAATATCGACCGGGTACACCTGATCACCGGCCTGCGCAACCTGATGCACTCGCTGCTGGCCCCCTATCCCGGTCTGGCCGGGCCGCTCTTCACCGGTGGCATGGCAACGGTAACCGAGCGCTACCGCTACGGGCGCAAGACCATGGATACCATCTACTCCGGTACCGGCGTGTTCTGGATCGTCGGCTTCTTCGCCCTGTTCCTGCTGCCGCTGGTGACTTTCTTCCGTCCGGTGCTGCCGATCGCGCTCTCCATTACGTTGCTGATCACCGGCTATCTGTGTATCGCCGTGGCCGTGGAGCAGATCAAGAACGCCACCGCCATGGGCGTGGCGGGCATCATGGGGGTGGTGCTGGCCACCCACGGTGCGGCCTGGGGCCTGGGCATTGGCCTGATCCTCTATTTCCTGATCGAACACCGCGCCCGCGGCGCCCGCGAGGCTGAGGAGCAGGAGCCCATCTCGGTGGAGGACGACATGGTGGTGGAGCGGGACGAGGAAGACGCTGCGCACTCCCGGCCGGCGACGCAATGACCCCACGCTAGTCACGGCAAGCGGGCCGTCACCCAAGGTGTCGGCCCGCTTGCGTTGTAGCCTGTTCAGTCCGGGACGATCGGGAGATCGCGCTTGTGCGCGGTGCGTCTATAGGTGGTCACGATGGTCTCGAAGGCTTGTGAGGAGACCTCCCGGTTCTCGAGGAAGGCATCGATCTCCTCGTAGCTGACGCCAAGCGCCTCTTCGTCGAGCTTCTGGGGCGCGAGCGATTCGAGATCGGCGGTGGGTGCCTTGGTCACCAGTGCTTTTGGCGCACCCAGTTGCATCCCCAGCTGGCGCACTTGGCGCTTGTTCAGCCCGGTCAAGGGCGCTACGTCGCAAGCGCCATCCCCGTACTTGGTGAAGAAGCCCATCAGTGCCTCTGCGGCCTGGTCGGTGCCGATGACCAGGCCCCCCCGAGCGCCGGCCACGGCGTACTGGGCGACCATGCGCTGGCGCGCCTTGATGTTACCCAGCACGAAATCGCGCTGGCCGGCGTCTTCGATCGTCAGGCCGCCGCTTACCAGCGATTCCAGCAGCGTATCGCTGGCTCCCTGAATGTTCACATCGAACACGTCGTCAGGCTGGATGAAGTCCAGCGCCTTGTCGGCATCGTCGGCATCCTGCTGTACGCCGTAAGGCAGGCGCATGGCGATGAACCTGGCCTGCCCGCCCTGCTCGCGGCGCTTCTCCACGGCAAGCTGGGCCAGGCGGCCAGCTACGGTGGAATCGACGCCGCCGCTGATCCCCAGTACCAGTGTCGTCTGGCCGCTCTCCTGCATCTTCCGGCAAAGGAAATCGCGGCGCCGCTCGATTTCATGCTGGGGATCGATCTCGCTGCGGGCATGTAACTGGACACCGATGGCCCGCTGGCGGGCTTGCCGTGAGCGCGCCTCTTCCGAGCCTTTGGCTGCACTCTCCAGGCACAGCCGATGGTAGTGGGGAAGGCGTTCCAGGGCGTAGTGGGCCGCGGCAAGGCGCACCTCGTTTCGCGTGCCGTCGAAGCGTCGGGTTTCGCAATAATGATGGTGGTCGCCGTTCAGACGGAACGCCCAGGCAAAGCAGACGGTACCGATGGGTGTATCGTCGTCGCCAGGGTTGGGGCCGGCGATGCCGGTGTTGGCCAGAGCCACGTCGGCATCGTTGTTGTTCAGGGCACCGGCGGCCATCTCGCTGGCCACGGCCTCACTGGTCAAGCCGTGGCTCTCGATGGTGTCGAAGCTGACGCCGAGATAGCGGTTCTTCGACTGGGGGGAATAGACCCCGAGGCCGCAGTCGATGCTCTGGCCGCTGCCGGGAACCCGAGCGAGCTCCGAGATAATCAGGCCCGCAGTGCAGGACTCGGCGGTGGCGAGCGTGAGTTCATTGTCGATCAGGTAGTCCGTGATGCGATCCAGCAGTTCCATTGCCTCTTCTCCTGTTAGCCAACTCGCTTTATCAGCGTGGGATGCACCTCATATCGTAGGCCTCAATGGCCGATGTCGCCGGCCCATGATCCATGGGTCCTGCAGTCCTGGGTTCGGTTGGTCAAGCCAGGGCCGGGGGCGGTGCAATGCTGGCGAAACAGGGCGGATCATCGCTGATGGCGCTGTCGACGCCCCAGTCCCAATGGCGGGCGAAGGCAGCTGGGTCGTTGGGGGTATAGCAAAGTAGCCGGTAGCCGGCCGCCTTGATCTCCCGGGCGCGCCGGGCAGTGAGCCGTGTCCAGTCGGTATGAACGCTGAAGGCATCGAGCGCCTCGCAGCGAGACTGCCACTTCTGGGGAATACCTTCGGTCAGGATGCCGATCGGCAGGCGTGATGCATCGGCCAGCGACCTGGCGTATTGCAGCGAGGCCATGTCGAAGGAGGAGAGGATGATGCGTTCAGGGGGGAGTGCCTTGAGCAGGTGGGGAACCACGCTATCGGCCAGCTCGGTGCCACTGCGGTTGCGCCCGACCTTGAGCTCCAGATTGACCCCCATGTCCAGGCTCGCCAGCAGCTCCAGCATCTCGGCAAGGGTGGCCATGCGCTCACCGCGAAAGGCATCACTGAACCAGGAGCCAACGTCGAGCCCACGTGCCTCGTCCAGGCTGAGTCGGGATAGCTGACCATGGCCATCCGAGCAGCGCTTGAGGGTCGGGTCATGCCAGATCACCGGGGTGCCGTCGCCCAGCAGTTGTACGTCCAGCTCCACCCAGTGGCAGCCGGTGTCGAAGGCGGCACGTACGGCAGCCAGAGTGTTCTCGGGTGCGTGGGCGGAAAGCCCCCGGTGGGCGATAAGACGGGGCAGGGTGATGTCGGGATGTTGCGGCATTCAGTGACTCCGTGAGCGGCCTGACTAATCTATTGGCTACAGGTGACAGAATAGCGACTCTCAAGGTCCATGGCACGGGCGGAGACGAGCCTGATTGTGCTAGGCTTTCGGGCTTTGAACGATGCAGCGAGGCATGGCATGAAGGTGATGACCCCCGAGCGTGACGAGCAGCGCAATGCCTGGCTGGCCAGGCTCTGTGCCGACATCTACGGCCGAGAGGCAGGGCTGACGCCCCTGGTCACTTTTTCGGGGGTGCGGCAGGTACTCTTCGCTCATGAAGCCGCTCGCCTCTGGGGGCTGGTTGACGATCAGGAGCGTCCCGGTGCATTGGCGCTGCTGGTGCTCGACGAGTCGGGGACCGGCATGGTGCTGGGGCTGAGCGCATCGCCCAGCGGTGATCGTGAAAGTGAGCGACGGCTGATTCGTGAGCTTGCGCTCAAGGCGCCGCTGCGCGTGGAGGCAACTGACCCGGACACCGAAGCCTTTTACCGGCGCTGTGGCATTTCGCGCTGGTTTGCTGCTCCCGGTGGGCGCCGAATCGGCCTGGCCCAGGGGCACCCGGCACAGGCCATCAGCGACGTGGAACCGGCGTTGGATTTTGATGAGGCGGCGATCCTGCGGCGATTCAAGCACGATCCCCGCTTCTTCGAACAGGAGAAGGGCCTCTTCGTCGCTGCCTTGGCGGCATTTCCTGCCTGAGAATGGCTCGAGTGCGGCCACCGGTAGCCACGACCCTTGACCGTTGCCGTATTCGGCGTTTGGATAGGACTCTACCCTGACTAAACACCCATCAAACGAAGAAAGGAATATAGCGCCATGGCCAAGCGTATCCAGTTTTCCCGCACCGGTGGGCCGGAGGTTCTTGAACTACTCGAGGTAACCCCTGCCGAACCGGGACCCGGCGAAGTTCGCATCCAGAACCACGCCATTGGCCTCAACTTCATCGATATCTACTTCCGTACCGGACTGTACCCGGCGCCGTCGCTGCCGTCCGGCATGGGGACCGAAGGCGCCGGCGTGGTCGACGCCGTGGGTGATGGTGTGACGCACCTTGAGGTGGGAGACCGTGTCGCCTACGCCCAGGGTCCGCTGGGCTCCTATGCCGACTATCATGTATTGCCCGCCGCCAAGGTGGTGGTACTGCCTGAGGGCGTCGATGTGGAAACCGCGGCCGCCTGCATGCTCAAGGGGCTGACGGTTCAGTACCTGCTGCGCCAGACCTGCCCTCTCAAGGGTGGCGAGACGATTCTGTGGCACGCAGCGGCCGGGGGTGTGGGCTCCATTGCCTGCCAGTGGGCGAAGGCGCTGGGCGTAAAATTGATCGGCACCGTGAGTTCGCCGGAGAAGGCCGCTCTCGCCGAGAAGAACGGTGCCTGGGCGACCATCGACTATACCAAGGAAGACGTTGTCGAGCGGGTGCGTGAGCTGACCAATGGCGAGATGGTGGATGTGGTCTACGACTCTGTGGGCAAGGACACCTGGGAGATCTCGCTCGACTGTCTAAAGCCCCGTTCACTGATGGTCAGCTTCGGCAACGCCTCGGGAGCGGTCGAGGGCGTCAACATCGGCATCCTCAACCAGAAGGGCTCGCTGTTCGTGACCCGTCCCAGCCTGAATGGCTATGCCGACACCCGGGAGCGCCTGGAGATGATGGCCAATGAGCTGTTCGACATGCTCAAGAGCGGCAAGGTCACGATCGATATCGGCCAGAAATATTCCCTGGCCGAGGTGGGCAAGGCCCAGGAGGACCTGGCAAGCCGCAGGACCACCGGTTCCACTATCCTGATTCCCTGATCGGTATCGCCCACAACCCTTTCTGATTCGCCTTGCGCCGCCGGTTCCTATTCCAGGGCCGGCGGCGTCTTGTGTGCGCTACTCATTGCTGACATAGGCACCCATCTCACGCATTCGCGATTCGAAGCTCGCCACGTTATCGACCAGGCGGTCGGGGCCGAAGGCCACGCACTCGGCGAGCAGCACTTCGATCAGGGTGATGGCGGAAAGGATCGAGGGAAAGAAGTGTGGTGTGGCATTGGCCACGGTGAAGGTGATGGCGGCGCCGGGCACCAGGGGGGAGCGCAGCGTGTCGGTCACCACGATGGGCCGGACGCCATTGGCCCGGGCGATATCGAGGGCGCGCACCGTTTCGCCGCAATAGGGCTCGAAGCCGAAGGCCACCACCAGGTCCTTTTCGCCGAAGGGGGCCAGCTCGGTCAATAGTCCGCCTTCCTGACCCCGTATGAGCTGGATGTTGGGCATGGCGATACGGCCCACGTAGGCGAAGTGGTAGGCACAGGCGAAGGTGTCTCGAAATCCCACCACGGCGATCTTTTCGGCGCCGAGCAGCATCCTGGCCGCATCGCGGACCCGGGCCTGGGTATCGGCGGTGAAGAGCCGGCCGATATTGTCGAAGGCCGCGTCGCCCACGTCGAGAAAGACCTGGTCATCGGTCTGGCTGGCCAGGTTGCGCAGATTGCTGGCCCGCCCGGAAAGTTCCACCGGACTCGCCTGCACCGCCGACTGGAATACCTCGCGAAACTGCTCATAGCTGTCGAATCCCAGTCGCTTGGCCAGGCGCACCAGAGTCGAGGCGGTTACCCGAGCCGCCGCGGCCGATTTGCGGATCGACTGGAAGGCGATTTCCACCGGATGTTCCAGCACATAGCCGGCGGCAAGCTTCAGCTGCGGGCTGAGCTCCGGATAGGCGGCGGCCAGCTGCTGGTTCACGGTATCCAGATCCGATGGGGGACTGGTCTCGTTATTCTGTGCGTCGGCGTTCTGCGGTTCCTGTTCCAGCACG
This sequence comes from Halomonas sp. ANAO-440, assembly GCF_019915905.1. Taxonomy (NCBI): domain Bacteria; kingdom Pseudomonadati; phylum Pseudomonadota; class Gammaproteobacteria; order Oceanospirillales; family Halomonadaceae; genus Halomonas; species Halomonas sp. ANAO-440. The sequence goes on from NZ_JAHXBV010000002.1 coordinate 117,862, forward strand.
TCGGTCTCCTGCAGGGGAGCGGTACCCCCAGTGGCATGATGCGGGCGGCCGGTAGCCGTCGCTCGGCATTGTAACGCATGGACTTCGTCAATGAATGAAACATTTGTTCCCTGTTCTGTTATTTTTCAATACGTGCGTATTGACGAGGATCCGTGGCTTGGCTAGGATGCCCACAATACATCTGTGCCAATATGGTTTTCATAATGGTACGTTTGTTTCCAGCGGAGGTTGCACTATCGGGTGTTATGCAGCCATCCACAGCCATCGTTCGATCACGAGAGTACCCGGTTCGCCCATGACTCAAGCCAGTTCCAGCCCCAGTCCCGAAACCCTGAATATCATCCATACGGGTGGCGTCTTGGAGATACGTTTCAATCGCCCCCATCGGCTGAATGCCGTCGTGGAGACCCTCTATACCGATCTGCTGGCGGCGCTGGCCAGCGCCGAAGCGGATAATGACATTCGTGCCGTGATCCTGACCGGTGAGGGTCGCGCCTTCTGTGTTGGCGCCGACATGAAGGAGCATGGAGGTGCCAAGCGCACGCTGTTCCAGCGTCGTCAGTACCTGCAGCTCGGCAACGACGTCTGCGAAGCGATCCTGCGCCTGCGCAAGCCGGTGATTGCGGCCGTCAACGGCTACGCCCTGGGCGCCGGTGCCGAGATGGCGGTTTCCTGTGACTTCATCGTCATGGCCGATGAGGCACAGATCGGCTTCCCGGAGACCAGTATCGGTACATGCGTCGGCGGCGGTGTTTCCAAGCTCCTGCCCCAGCTGGTGGGGCTGAACATGGCGCGCCAGCTGCTGTTCACCGGCAGGCGTATCGATGGCGAGGAGGCGAAGCGGATCGGCCTTGCCACTTCGAGCTGGCCCCAGGATTCGCTGTTGAACGAGGCCCACCGCCTGGCAGGAGATCTGGCGAAGCAGGCGCCTGTCTCTATCGCCATGCTCAAGCGCCTGGTGAACCAGGGCGGACACACCGACCTGGAAGGGCAGTTGCAGCAGGAGCTGGACGCCGTCTTCACCTGCTCGACCACCGAAGACTGGCAGGAGGGCGTCGACGCCTTCGCCGAGAAACGTACCCCGAACTTCAAGGGCCAGTGACAGGCCAAGGTAAGCGAAACATGAATCCCATCGAAGGACATCTGCCGACCCGCAGCCCGCTCCACGACATCCTGGCGCCGACCGGCATTGCCGTGATCGGGGCTTCGAGCGATCCCACCAAGCGCGGCTACAAGGCCATGGTCGGCCTGATCAAGGACGGCTACAAAGGCGAAATCTACCCGGTCAACCCCAAGGCCGACATGATCCTGGGAATCAAGGCCTGGCCCTCTGTGACGGCTATCCCGGGCAACCCCCAGCTCGCCCTGATCTGTACCCCGGCTGCCACCGTTCCTGCCCTCATTGCAGAGTGCGGACGGCGTGGCATCAAGGGGGCGATCATCCTGGCAAGCGGCTTCGCCGAGACCGGCGACGAGGGGATCGCCCTCGAGCGCGAGATGATGGCCAGGGCCGAGGCACACGGCGTGCGTATCATCGGTCCCAATACGTCGGGCGTGTTCAATCTGCACCACAGGATCAACCTGCTGGCGCTCGACAACGTCAAGGCGGGCGATGTGGGCATCATCTCCCAGTCCGGCAACATGCTGCTGTCGCTGGCGCTGGAGGCACAGCACAACGGACAGGTAGGCTTCAGCACCTATGTGGGCCCGGGCAACCAGAGCGACATTGGCTTCAACGACTACCTTCGCTACCTGGGCGAGGATGAGAACACACGGGTCGCCGCCCTCTATGTGGAAGGCTTTCGCGACGGTCGCAAGTTCCTGGAAGTCGCCCGGGATGTCACCGCCATGAAGCCGGTGGTGGTCTACAAGTCCGGCTCCACCGAGCAGGGCCAGAAAGCCGCCAGCTCCCACACAGGCGCCCTGGCCGGCAGCTACGCCATGACCGTGGACCTGCTGCGCCAGGCCGGAGTCAGCGTCGTGCAGTATTCCGACGAGATCCTGCCGGTTGCCGAGGGGCTGGGGTTGTTGCAGAAGGCGCGGGGCAAGCGCGTGGCGGTGATCTCGGACGGTGGCGGCCAGGCGACCATCGCCTCGGATCGCCTGGCCGAGGCGGGACTCGAACTCGCCGAACTCTCCAATGCCACCCGTCAGCGCCTGCGCGATATCCTGATTCCCCAGGCTTCCACGGTCAATCCGGTGGACGTGGCCGGCTCCACCGACGCCCACCCCTCCCTGCTGGCCACCTGCATGGAGATCGTCGCCGAGGACGATAATGTCGACAGCGTGTTCCTGGTCGGCATGTTCGGTGGCTACAGCATCCGCTTCGCAGAGTCGCTGCTGGGCGATGAGATGCGCGGCGCCGAGGCCATGGTGGATCTTTCCAAGGCCACCACCAAGCCGCTTGTGATCTACAGCCTCTATACGCCGATCAAGCCGCCTGCCCTGCGCCGTTTGCATGAGGCTGGCCTGCCCATCTACGCCTCCATCGAGCAGTCGGTCAGGGTGCTGGCGGCCCTGGGCGAGCGCGGCCAGTACCTGGCGCAGAGCCATGGCAAGCCACCGGAAACCGCCGTGGAACCGAAGCCGGCGCTTTCCGCCCTGTTCGCGCAAGCCCAGGCCGAGGGGCGCGATCTCTTCGAGTACGAGGCCAAGCAGCTCCTGCGCGATCATGGCATCGATGTGCCCCTTGAACTGGTGGTTCGTAGTGAAGAGGAGCTGGTCGAGGCCGCCGCCCGGTTCCGTGGGACCGCCGGTGATACGCCGCTGGCCATGAAGGTGGTTTCAAGGGACATCCTGCACAAGTCCGACGCCGGTGGCGTCAAGCTCAACCTGGTTGGCGAGCAGGCGCTGTGCCAGGCCCGTGCGGAGATTCTGGACGCCTGTCGGGCCTACGATCCCGATGCCGAAATCGAAGGGTTGCTGGTGACACCCATGGCCAGGAAGGGGGTGGAGGTGATCGTCGGCGTGATCCGGGACCCCATCTTCGGCCCGGTGCTGATGTTCGGCCTGGGTGGCATCTTCGTCGAGATACTCGAGGACGTGGCCTTCCGCTCGATACCGCTGACGCGCCAAGATGCCTTCAGCATGGTCGAACAGATCAAGGCGAAGAAGATCCTTTCCGGGGTGCGTGGCGAGTCGGCCGTGGATAAGGGGGCTCTGGTCGACCTGCTGTTGACGGTATCGCGGATCGTCGAAGCCTATCCCCAGCTTTCCGAGCTGGATCTCAATCCGGTGATTGCCCACGCCGATGGCTATGCGGTGGTGGATGCTCGGGTTATCGTGGATCGCACCATAGAGAGCACTGACAAGGAAGCCCACGCATGAGCCACTCCGCGTCTCAACCGACTCTGACCGACGCGCGCCTGAGCCTGGAAGGGCGGGTGGCGACCCTGACCCTGGACCGCCATGACGTGCGTAACGCCCTGACCGGCACCGCCCTGGTGGATGACATCGTCGCCACCGCCGAGTGGGTCAACCACTGTGACGATGTCTCGGTACTGGTGATCACCGGCGAGGGCAGTGCCTTCTCGGCCGGTGGCAACGTCAAGGACATGGCCAACCGCGGCGGCGACTTCGCCGGCGACGTGGCCGAGGTCGCCGCTCGCTACCGGCGTGGCATCCAGCGTATCCCGTTGGCGCTTCAGGCGGTGGAGGTGCCGATCATCGCCGCGGTCAACGGCCCGGCCATCGGTGCCGGCTTCGACCTGGCCAATATGGCGGATATCCGCATCGCCTCGAAAAGGGCGAAGTTCGGCGAGACCTTCCTCAACCTGGGCATCATTCCCGGAGACGGCGGTGCCTGGTTCATGCAGCGACTGATCGGCTATCAGCGCGCCTTCGAGCTGACTCTCTCCGGCCGCGTGATCGATGCCGATGAAGCGAAGACGTACGGCATCGTGCTGGAAGTCACCGAACCGGAGGCCCTGATGGCGCGTGTCGGAGAGCTTGCCACCCGAATGGCCACCCAGCCTCCCAGGGCGACTCGCTTGACCAAGCGTCTGATGAAGATGGGCAGTCGCATGGAGCTCAAGGACTTCCTCGACGTCTGTGCCGTCTTCCAGGGGATGTGCCACAACGAACCGGAACACCTCGATGCGGTAAATGCCATGCTGGAGAAAATGGCGAAGTAACCACCTTCAGGCAGAGAACCCGGCTCAGTCCGGGTTTTTTTGTGCCTCAGCGTAGGGCGGGATCCTGCGGAAAAGGCTGGATTTTTTCCCTGACTGCTGTTGTGCTGGAACGCATTGCAATCACAGGGAGGTGACCGGATGGCCGACCATACGCTGGTCTTCATCGTTCTCGGCCTGACCCTTGCCGCCTTCGTATGGGGGCGCTTCCGTTACGACCTGGTGGCGCTGACGGCCCTGCTGGGGTCGGTCATGCTGGGCCTGGTGCCCGGCGAGGAAGCATTCCTCGGTTTTGGCCATCCGGCGGTGATTACCGTGGCAGCCGTGCTGGTGCTGAGCCGCGGCTTCGAGCGCTCCGGGGTGGTGGACGTGATCGCCGAGCAGGTGCTCAAGGTAGGCGATCGTCTATTCCTGCAGCTGGTGGCGTTGAGTGGCACTGTCGTCGTGCTCTCGGGCTTCATGAACAATGTCGGCGCACTGGCTCTGCTGCTGCCCGTGGCCATGCGCCTGGCGCGGGAGCACGACACCTCCCCCTCACTGCTGTTGATGCCGCTGGCCTTCGGATCACTGCTCGGCGGCTTGACGACTCTGATCGGTACGCCACCCAATATCATCATTTCCAGTTATCGCGGCTCCATCACCGGGGACAACTTCGGTATGTTTTCCTTCTTTCCGGTCGGGGCGGCGGTTGCCCTGGCAGGCTTGCTGTTCATTGTTCTGGTTGGGTGGCGGCTAGCGCCGCAGCGTGCTGGCAAGGCATCCACTGAAGACATGTTTGATACCGCCCACTATCTGGTCGAAGTAAGGGTGGAGGAAGAGTCCAAGGCAGTGGGCTGGACCCTGCGTGAGCTGCAGCAAGAGCTGGAGGAAACCATCCCGGTGCTGGCGGTGGTGCGGGACGACAAGCGGCGTGCCGGTCACGCGTTTCTGAGTGTCCTGAAAGAGGGTGACATACTGCTGGTCGAAGCGGGGCCGGAGGAGATGAAGCTGCTCGAAGACAAGGCCGGATTGCGGCTGGGTATAGACCCCAAGGACGCGGAAGCAGTAGACGAGGAAGCTGAAGACGAAAGCCAAGAGGGGGAAGAGGACGACGTATCGAAAGAGCAACCCAGAACTTCCAAGCAGCCTGCGTCGAGCGTGGAGCCGCATAGCAAAGAGAGCAACAAGCCAGAGAAGGAAAGGACGAAGAAGAAAGAGAAGAGGGGGATCGATACCGAGGGGCTTGAACTGGTCGAAGCGGTGGTGCGCAATGACTCGATGATGGTCAATCGAACTGTCACCCAGCTGCGTCTGCATAACCAGTATGGCTTGCATCTTGTTGCTGTGGCTCGTGACGGCAGTCGGCTCAGGCAGCGGTTGCGCGATATTCGCTTTCGTGCCGGCGATGTCCTGTTGTTGCAGGGTGGTGAGAGCAACCTGACCGAGAGCCTGGCTACGCTGGGTTGTTTGCCTTTGGCGAGCCGCAATCTGACCCTTGGCCAACCGCGCTTGTTGGCTGTATCGGTCCTGATCTTTGCGGCGGCGATCCTTGCCATGATGTTCGACCTGCTGCCGGCTGCGGTGGCGTTGGCATCGGCAGCGCTGCTTGCGCTGCTGGTTGGGGTGCTGCCGCTGCGTGAAGGCTATCAGGCCCTGGACGGCCCGGTGATCGTGCTGCTTGCGGCAATGATCCCGGTGGGGCAGGCGCTGGAAACCAGCGGAGGGGCGGCACTGATTGCCGAGAACCTGCTGGTTCTCGGCGTTGACTGGCCCATCGTGGTGACGTTGGTGGTGCTGTTCCTGCTCGCGATGCTGCTCTCCAACGTGATCAACAATGCCGCTGCCGCCGTTCTTATGGCACCGATAGCGGCAAGTCTGGCCGGTGGCTTTGAGGCTTCTCCCGACCCCTTTCTGATGGTAGTGGCAGTCAGCGCCTCCTGCGCCTTTCTGACGCCCATCGGGCATCAGTCCAATACTCTGGTGATGGGTCCCGGTGGATATCGTTTCGGCGATTACTGGAAGTTCGGCCTGCCGTTGTCACTTGTAGTGCTGGTGGTGGCAATTCCCATGATTCTATTGGTCTGGCCACCCTAGCGCAAAATGAAAGCGCCCCGGCACGGTGAGTGTGCCGGGGCGTTTTTTTAGAGCGCCGTAAGCGATCAGGCAGCGTTGTGGCGCAGGATATTTTCCTTGTCGGTGGCGAATTCGTCGTATTCGAAGTCATCGACGGTGAGCATTTCCAGCACTTCCGCCTCGAAGGCGCGCATGAAGACCGCATCCTCTTCGGAAATGATCCCTGCCTCGAGGCCCGCTTCCACACGCTGTTCCGGATGGAGTGCATACATCGGCAGCTCGCCCTTGGCGAAGGCCTTGTTGAGCGTGCGATAGAGCGCTTCGGCGCGGTCGTACTCGTGCAGCAGGGCGTTGTAGTGGGCGAGAGGATTGTCCTTGACGCCATCCTGGGCGTCCCAGGTGTTCCGCAGCAGCTTGGTGCGGAGCGCGCTGTCACGGGATACCGCCTGGGCGATCTCTCGGGTCAGGGTATCGTGGGGGCGCTTCCAGCGACGCCCCAGCGGCATCACCACCGCACGCAGTGTGCCCGCAAGAATGCGATTCGGCATATTGTCGAACAGTTCGTCCAGTGCCTGTTCGGCACGCTCCAGCAGGAAGGTGCAGCTGTAATGCAACAGCGCGGCCTCACCCTCGACCTTGTCGCCTTCCTTCCAGCTCTTGAGCACCATGGAGGCCAGGTAGAGGTTGGAGAGCACGTCGCCCAGCCGCGCCGACAGCAGCTCGCGCTGCTTCAATGAGGAGCCCAGGCTGGCCATGGCGGCATCGGCACAGAGCCCGAAGCCGGCGGAAATCCGGTTGATGTCCTTGGCATAGGGCGCGGCGGCGGCATCGAAGGGGACACTGCCCTTGCCGATACCAAAGGCCAGAGTGAACGCCCGCGCCACGTTGCCGAAGATCAGCCCGGCATGGCCGAAGAAGGCACGGTCGAAGGCCTTGAGGTCGTCGGCATTCATGGCGGCCAGTTCCTCCAGGACGAAGGGGTGGCAGCGTATGGCGCCCTGCCCGAAGATCATCAGGTTGCGGGTCATGATATTGGCGCCCTCCACCGTGATGGAGACGGGGTTGCTGCTGTAGCCGATGCCGATGTAGTTGCGTGGCCCCAGGGTCACGGCCTTGCCGCCGTGGATGTCCATGGCGTGGGAGAGAGCGTCCCGCTGGAACTCGGTGAGCTGGCTCTTGAGGATCGCCGAGGGTACCGATGGCTTCTCGCCGCGATCGATGGTGTTGGCGGTCTGGTAGACGGCAGCCTGGGCGATATAGCCCAGGGCAGCCATGCGGGCCAGGGGTTCCTGTACGCCCTCCATTTCGGCCACGGGGACATTGAACTGGCGGCGTACCCGGGCGAAGCCCCCGGTCCAGCCGATGGCGTAGCGAATGGTGCCGCTGGCGCCGGAGGGGAGGGTGATGCAGCGGCCGATGGAGAGGCACTCCACCAGCATGCGCCAGCCCTGGCCGATCATCTCGGTGCCGCCGATGATGGTATCCAGCGGCACGAAGACATCCGTGCCCTTGATGGGGCCGTTCAGGAAAGGACTGCCGATGGGATGATGACGGCGACCGATCTCCATGCCGGCCGTATCGCGGGGTACGAGCGCCAGTGTGATGCCGCGGTCTTCCTCTTCACCCAACAGGTGGTCCGGGTCGAACAGGCGAAAGGCCAGCCCGACCACGGTGGCGATGGGTGCCAGGGTGATCCAGCGCTTCTCGAAGTTGAGTCGCAGGCCCAGCACCTCCTTGCCGTCGACGACCTCCTTGCACACGATGCCGGTGTCCGGCAGTGAAGTGGCGTCGCTCCCGGCGCGAGGGCCTGTCAGGCCGAAGCAGGGGATCTCGCGGCCATCGGCCAGCCGTGGCAGGTAGTGGTCCTTCTGCTGCTGGGTGCCGTACTTCAGCAGCAGCTCGCCCGGTCCCAGGGAGTTGGGTACGCCCACGGTGATCATCAGCATTTCGCTGACGGTCAGCTTCTGCAGCACCATGGACTGCGCCTTGGCGGAGAAGCCCAGGCCGCCATACTCCTTGGGAATGATCATGCCGAAGAAGCCCTCTTTCTTGAGGTACTGCCACAGCTCCTCCGGGAGGTCGGCGCGCTCCTTGGCGATTTCCCAGGTATTGCACATGCCGGCGGCAACCGAGCACTGGTTGTCGAGAAAGGCCTGCTCTTCGTCGCTCAAGCCGTCATCGCGATAGCGCATCAGGCTGGTCCACTGTGGCCGTCCCGAGAACAGCTCCCCATCCCAGGCAACGGTACCGGCTTCCAGGGCGGTGCGTTCGGTGTCGGAAACCCGGGGAGCGACCCGCTTGAACATCGCGAACAGCCGCGGCGACAACCACTGGATGCGCAGTGCCGGGAGGCCGGCGGCGGCCACGATGACAGCGCCGATCAGGAGCAGCACGCCAAGCACCGGCGACCCGAGGAGCAGGCCGGCCAGGCCGAGCACGGCCAGGACCGTCAAGGCGGGCACGGCGCCGGCTTCGCGGCGCATGACCACCAGGATTCCGACGATCGTCAGCAGGAGCAGTATCAGGGTGAGCATGCCTCGTCTCCGTTGAGAATGGCGTTTCGAACAAATGTTTGAATCTATCAGCCTAGCCGATGATGCAGAGAGTGACCAGCCCCTACTTGTAGCAGCTATGTCAATTGGCGGCCATTTCCTGGAGGGCCCAGTCTTGCTGGGGCGTGTCGGATACACACATGCAAGAGCGCCCCGCAGGGCGGGGCGCCAAGGGTGGGACAGGCTTGCGTTTCAGTAGAGTCGGCGTTCAGGCGCCTTGCGCGCCGGGATGCCTTGTGCGACGAAGTAGGGGGCGTCCGAAGGGGGCAGCGGTTCACGCCCGCGTATCCTGTCGGCCAGCTTTTCGGCCAGCATGATCGTCGGCGCATTGAGGTTGCCGGTGGGGATCACCGGAAACAGCGAGGCGTCCACGACGCGCAGCCCCTCGAGGCCGTGCACGCAACCGCTGCCATCGACCACCGCCATCTCATCGTTCCCCATGCGACAGCTGCCGCAGGGGTGATAGGCGGTTTCGGCGTGTTCGCGCACGAAGGCGTCGAGCGCTTCATCGGATTCGACATCCGGACCCGGTGACACTTCCCTTCCGCGGTAGGCATCCATGGCGCGCTGGGCAATGATCTCCCGGGTCAGACGGATGGCGTCGCGAAACTCCTGCCAGTCCTTTTCCTGCGACATGTAGTTGAACAGAATGCTGGGCGCGGCCTCGGGGTCCCGGGACGTCAGCCGAATCCTGCCCCGGCTCTCCGAGCGCATGGACCCGACGTGGGCCTGGAAGCCGTGGGCCTGTACCGCGCTCTTGCCGTTGTAGCTGATGGCGATGGGCAGGAAGTGATACTGCAGGTTGGGCCACGCTTCGTTGTCGTTGCTGCGAATGAAACCCGCTGCCTCGAACTGGTTGCTGGCGCCGACGCCGGTGCCCTTGAACAGCCACTCGGCGCCGATCTTGGGCTGGTTGTACCATTTCAGCGCGGGATAAAGGGAGATCGGCTGCGTGCACTCGTACTGGATATACATCTCCAGGTGGTCCTGGAGGTTCTCGCCGACGCCGGGCAGGGCGTGGACCACCGGGATGTCGAGCTCACGCAGGTGATCGGGGTTGCCGACGCCGGAGCGTTGCAGGATCTGCGGCGAGGCGATGGCGCCGGCACACAGCAGCACCTCGCGGTGGGCGCGGACCTGGTGGGGCTGGCCGCGGCGCAGATAGCGCACGCCCACGGCGCGCTTGCCCTCGAACTCGATCACGTCCGTGGTGGCGTGGGTCTCGATGGTGAGGTTCTCCCGCTGCTTGGCCTGGTCGAGATAGCCGCGAGCGGTGGAGGCGCGGCGCCCCTTGGGGGTGACGAAACGGTCCATGGGGCCGAAACCCTCCTGCTGGTAGCCGTTCACGTCGGGTGTCTCGGGATAGCCGGCCTGCACGGCGGCATCGATAAAGGTCCGATACAGCGGATTGTTGCCGGGCTTCGGGGTCGTGACAGAGATAGGGCCGTCGCCACCATGGTAGTCGTCGGGTCCGATATCGCGGCATTCGGCCTTGCGGAAATAGGGCAGGCAGTCGGCATAGGACCAGTCGGTCAGGCCGGGGAGGCTGGCCCAGTGGTCGTAGTCCAGCGCATTACCGCGGATGTAGCACATGCCATTGATCAGCGACGAGCCGCCTAGCCCCTTGCCACGGCCGCACTCCATGCGGCGGTTGTTCATATGCGGCTCGGGGTCGGTCTCGAAGGCCCAGTTGTAGCGCTTGCCCTGCAGGGGGTAGGCCAGTGCCGCCGGCATCTGGGTGCGGAAGTCGAGACGATAGTCGGGGCCGCCGGCTTCCAGCAGCAGCACGCTGACCTCGGGGTCTTCCGTAAGCCGGGCGGCAAGCACGTTGCCGGCCGAGCCGGCGCCGATGATGATGTAGTCGAATTCGCGAATCTGGGACATAACATTTCTCACTGATAACGCCACGGAAGCGGGCCTGCTCGCATGCGCAAGAAGTGTCGGCCCAGGGCAGGCGCGGCTGGCTGTAGCGAGGGGCGCCGGGGACAAGCCGAAGAGGAGGTCCTACGCCAGGGATGGCGTAGGTAGCGCCCAGGGAGGGGTTCACAGCGCCTCCTCGAAGGCTTGTCGACGGGTCAGCCCCGAGCGATCCAGTTAGCTGGAAAACGGGTGTCTTCACTGCCTCCTAGAACACCGACTCGAAGGGCCCCATCTCCACCTGCACCGATTTGGTCTGGGTGTAGTGGGCCAGGGTCTCGATGCCATTCTCGCGGCCCACACCGGACTGCTTGTAGCCGCCCACCGGCATCTCGGCTGGCGACTCGCCCCAGGTGTTGATCCAGCAGATGCCGGCCTCGAGGCGGTGGATGGTGCGGTGCGCCCGGGCGAGGCTCTCGGTGAAAACGCCCGCGGCCAGCCCGTAGTGGGTGTCGTTGGCGCGCCGGATGAGCTCCTCGTCGTCATCGAAGGCGAGTATCGCCATCACCGGGCCGAAGATCTCCTCTCGCACGATGCGCATCTCGTCACTGCAATCGGTGAAAACGGTGGGCGCGGCCCATGCGCCCTTGGCGAAGGCGCCCTCTGCCATCGGCTCACCGCCGATCAGTAGCCGGGCACCCTCCTGCTTGCCCAGCTCGATGTAGGAGAGCACCTTCTCCTGATGGCCATAGCTCACCAGGGGGCCGAAATTGGTCTCGGGGTCGAGCGGGTCGCCGGCTCTGATACGGGCCACGCGCTCGGTGATCTTCTCCTCGAAGGCCTCCTTCACGGAGCCATGGACGAAGACGCGAGTGCCATTGGTGCAGATCTGGCCACTGGAATAGAAGTTGGCCATCATCGCCGCATCGGCGGCGCGGTCCAGGTCGGCGTCGGCAAAGACGATCAGCGGCGACTTGCCGCCGAGCTCCATGGTCACATCCTTGAGCGAGGAGCCCCCGGCGGCAGCCATCACCTTCTTGCCGGTGCCCACTTCGCCGGTAAAGGACACCTTGTCGATGCCGGGGTGCCCGGTCAGCATCTGTCCCACGCGTCCGTCGCCCTGGACAATATTGAAGACGCCATCCGGCAGCCCGGCCTCGGTGAATATCTCGGCCAGCTTCATGACAGTCAGTGGCGTGACTTCGCTGGGCTTGAGCACCACGGCGTTGCCCGCGGCCAGCGCCGGGGCGGCCTTCCAGCAGGCGATCTGGATGGGATAGTTCCAGGCCGCGATGGCGCCGATCACACCCAGCGGCTCGCGACGGGTATAGACGAAGGACGACTCGCGAAGGGGAAGCTGGCTGCCCTCGATGGCGGGGGCCAGGCCGGCATAATATTCGATGACATCGGCACCGGTCACGATATCCACGGCGGCGGTTTCGCTGATCGGCTTGCCGGTATTGCGTGTCTCCAGCTCGGCGATCTCGTCATTACGCTCGCGTAGCAAGGCGACCGCACGGTTCAGGATGCGTCCGCGCTCCATGCCGGTCATGGCCGCCCAGACGCGCTGGCCCCTGCGAGCCGCGGCGACGGCGCTGTCCACATCGGCTTGTGAAGCCTGCTGCACCCTGGCGAGGAGGCTGCCGTCATAGGGGTTGTGGACGTCGAAGGTCTCGCCGGAAGTGGCTTCCACCCGGCGGCCGTCGATATAGAGTGTTTCGGTGTCGAGGCTTGCCATGGTTGCTCCTGTCAGGAAACGGGTGTGGATTCGTAGTTGGCCAACAGCTGATTGAGGTAGTCATGGGCCAGGCGTCGTGCACCGTCGGCATCCAGCCCTTCCGGCGTCAGGGCGCCGCGCAGCCAGAGGCCGTCGATTGTCGCTGCCAGGCCATGCGCGGCCTGGCGAGCCTTGGCTCGGGGCATCAGGCGGCGGAACTGGCTGCAGAGGTTGGAGTAGAGGCGTCGATCGTTGACCTGCTGCAGGCGCTGCAACTGGGGCTTGTGCATGCTGCTGGCCCAGAATGCCAGCCAGGTCTTGGCCACCGGGCCGGAGACCTGGCTGCGGTCGAAGTTGCCGTCGATGATCGCCCCGATGTGCGCGCGGGGCGACGCATCCCCCAGGGCGCGACGGCGAGCGGCGACGGCATCGCCAAGATCGGTGAGGATCTGTCGCATGGTGGCTTCCAGCAGCCCGTCCTTGCCGCCGAAGTAATGGCTGATGATCCCGGCGGAGACACCGGCATGCCCGGCGATGCGGATGACTGTCGCATCGGCAAGGCCGACCTCGTCGATGGCCGCCATGGTAGCCTGGATCAGCTGCTGACGCCGAATGGGCTCCATTCCAACCTTGGGCATCAGGCACTCCTTGTATCATGGTGACGACTGCCACCGGTGACGACGGTGTCGTCGGTCGCTGGCGGCACTATTAAGCATGGCTTGTAGCTAAGTATGTCTTGCAGCATGCCATTTTTTTATTGAACGTTCAATCAATAAAAGATAAGCGACAACCCCAGCTTGCCACCGTGACATGCTTCGGGCATAATTTCGCCCCGTTGACCGGGCAATGGTATTGGCTCGGCACCGAAAGGCTACGTAGCTCAGCTGGTTAGAGCACATCACTCATAATGATGGGGTCCCCTGTTCGAATCAGGGCGTAGCCACCAGAATACCTGAAGGCGCCCGCACGAAAAGCTCGTGCGGGCGCCTTTCGTTGTGCAAAGAAGCGGCCGGGGCGGGGAATCCGCCCTTGACCTGATCGAAGCGATCCGTATACTACGCACCGTGTTCAGGGCCATTCCCCGATAGCTCAGTTGGTAGAGCAAATGACTGTTAATCATTGGGTCGCAGGTTCGAGTCCTGCTCGGGGAGCCAATGAACGCGTGCTGATCGCACTAGTATCTGATTGAAGCGCCATTCCTCGATAGCTCAGTTGGTAGAGCAAGTGACTGTTAATCACTGGGTCGCAGGTTCGAGTCCTGCTCGAGGAGCCATCAGCTGCTGTTGAAAGCCATCAGCTGTTATTGAGAGCCATCAGCGCTTTGGCGAGAGCCATCAGCTTGTTGAAGGCCATCAGCTCTTGTATGTCGTCAGCATATCCTGCCTTGTTGTCGTCAAGACCGATCCCGGATAGCTCAGTTGGTAGAGCAAGTGACTGTTAATCACTGGGTCGCAGGTTCGAGTCCTGCTCCGGGAGCCATAAGGCCTCATCTCCGGCCTGCTTCACCCCATCTCTACGTTTGAACCGCCCCGTTCCTTCTCTCGATGGAGCGCGAATGAGCTGTGTCTCCTTGCCAGGAGCGACGCATCGGGCCGGCACCAAAGGCGCCTGGCCTTGACCCACCGCTTTCAATCGAGAGCCTCCTGAAGACGTTCCAGCCCCCGCCGGGCGAGTTGCACGGGGCGCGAGTCACTTATCGTCCATGCGGCCATGGAGCCGTCATACATTGCGACGTTGTCGAATCCGGCGACCTCGCTGAGCACAAACCAGTCCGTTGCCGCCCAGTGTCCGGTATTGCAGAAGGTGATGGTGCGAGCATTGCGATCCAGCTCGGCAGTGTTGATGCGTGAGGAGAGACCTTCCCGGTCCAGGTAATAGGCGCCCGCACGGTCGCCGAAGTTGCTGTGATGGGGCAGGCTCCTGGCGCCGGGTATAGTCCCGGCAGTTCTCACGGCCGGTGATATCGTTTCGCCGGTGAAGTAGTCCGATGGACGGGCATCGACCAGTTGGGTCTGGGATTGACGTGCCTGCTCAACCTGCTCGGTCGTGGCGATCAGCTCCTCGCGCAGGGTGGCATGAAACTGTTTGGCTTCAGTGGCGGGAACGGGGCCGCTGGCTACATCGAAGCCCTGTTGCTGCCATCCGGCGAAGCCTCCATCGAGAATGGCGACTTCGTCATGGCCCAGGATCTTGAAGGTCCAGTAGACGCGTGCCGCGCTGCCGAAATCCGTGGGGCCGGTCCCGGCGGGGACGATCACGACCGTCGTATCGTTGTCGATACCGAGGCTTCCGATCAATTCCTGCAGAGGTTCGATCTCCGGCAGCAGGCCCGCTACGTCGTCACGCTCTTCGCGCCAGCCATCGTCGGTGTAGCTGCTGTAGCGGCTGCCGGGGATGCGGGCGGCCTCGAAGCTTTGGCGGTCGCCGCCACCATCGATGGAGGAGCGTACATCGAGGACGACCAGGTTCTCGTCATTCAGGTGCTGGTCGAGCCACTCGGCCTCGACCAGAGGGGAAATCTCCGAGGCCTGGACCTGCGCCGATAACCACAGCGCACTGAGGGCGAGTACGAGAGCACGTAACATGAGCTTGACCTCGTCTGTCGGGTTTATCGTGAGCCTATGCTCTCGGCCAGGGAGCGGCAAAGGTTCAATAAGACCGAATGCCGTCTAGTACAGCATGCTCGGCAATAAGCGACAGGGAAGCACTGCACAAATGCCTGCGCGAGCGAATCGCTGCGTTGCGCGGTGCTGGTGCGCCAGCCCGGTCGGAATCCTCACATATACCCCATATGCTCCGGTTGACTCGAAGCCTTCGGCTTCTCGCTCCTTCGGAGCCATCCTGCGGATGTTTGTCGCTTTGCTCGGTTCTGCGCTCCGTGCGCCTTGTGCTTCATCTCGCTCGTCGATTTGTTCAGTGTTTCCACAGCGCATGATCCATGCACTATCGCGATTTCGGTGAGTATCGCCCCGACAGTGCATGTCGGGGCGGAGACTCACTTCTTCCAGGCGTGGCCAGCGAAAGCCTCGTCGAGCTCCGGGTGATTGAGGTGGTTGGAATAGTTGGACAGCGTCTTCACGGCCAGCGCCAGCACGATTTGCAGCACATGCTGCTCCTCGAAGCCGGCATCAAGGAATGCCGTGACGTCTTCACGGTTCGGCATGCCGCGGGTGTCGAACATGACGCCGGTGAATTCGCTAAGCGCAGCCAGGCGAGAGTCGGGAATCTCCCGATCCTCACGGATTGCCTCGAGCACGTCGGCGGGCACCTGAGACATTTTCTCTGCCAGCATGCTGTGGGCGGACATGCAGTAGCTGCAGCCGTTGAGTTGACTGATGGTCAGGAATACCACTTCCTGCTCCGGGGGGGTGAATCCGGAATCCTCTCGGAAAAGTTCATAGCCGTGCAGGTAGGTGTCAAGTACGCCGGGCGCCTTGGCCATGCCCTTGTACATGTTGGGCACGAACCCCAGCTTGGCGTTGGCCTTCTCGAGCAGTGGCCGTGCCTTGGCATCGGCATTTTCGAGTGTCTGCGGGGGGAGTTGGAGTCGATAGTCGGCAGTCATGATGACTCTCCTGTATTCCTTTCAATAGCGTAAGGGGACACCGTGGGGTGTCGGTTTATATATGTACTGATCGGTCCATATATGTCGTAAAAAATCACCTCGATCGTTCAGCGCAATGTGCCGAGCAGCAACTCGGCCGCGGCTTCAGTCTGTGCGGGTGCGGCGCCGGACTTGAGCAAGGTGCGCAGGCCGGCCATGCCCAGCGTGAGATAGGTTGCGAGCGCCAGTGCGTCACGATCTGAGGCGATATCGCCTTCGGCCTGTGACCGAACGACGGCCTCGTGGAACAGGGCAGTGATGGCTTGGACGCTGCGCCTGGCCTCGATGGCCGCGATGTCGCCACGTTGGCCAAGCTCACTGGCGGAATTGAAGATCAGGCATCCCAGGGCAGCTCGCTCGCTGCCGGACTCCTGGGCTGTCTCCACGAACAGCTCCCGAAGAAAACCCAAGGCCGAGGGCGACGCTTCCAGCCGGTAGTTGAGTCGATCGATCAGATTGCCGCGATAGCGGCGCAGCGCCTCGAGAAACAGCTGTTCCTTGTTGCCGAAGGCCTGGTACAGGCTGCTGCGCGATATTTTCATCGCCTCCAGCAGGTCGCGGGTCGAAGCACTGTCGTAGCCTCTGGCCCAGAAGACCTGCATGGCGGCGCTCGCGGCCTCGTCGGGGCTGAATGCGATGGGGCGTCCACGTGTCATGCCTTGAATTTAGAACCAATCGGTACATAAATCAAGCCTGGTGAAGTTCATCTTTCGACGCAGAACGCTGTAAGGACTGGAGGCAAGCGCCGACAGAGTCATCACGGCACACCAATAAGGGAGCAGCCTGCGGAAGCGCCGAAAGAGCGGAACAAGCGCGGAGTGACGGAGCAGTCGAGGCGCCATCGGCAGAGGGTGGCGCCGATAAGAAGCCAGCCGTAAGGGCTGACTTCTCTGCACGATGACATGCCATCGCATGTCTCTTCATGACACTACGGAGGTCATCATCATGACATTGCAAGACGAGAAGCGCCGAAGCCTGCTGGGAAGGCTCAGCAAGCAGCTGGGTTATGCAGCCCCGGCACTGGTGCTGGTAGCCAGTGGTGCCGCCTTTCAGGCCGTGGCCAGCGAATCATCAACGGAGCCTACCTACACCAGTGGCGTGGAAGCGCCTCTGATGCTGGCAGAAGCCCATGCCGAAGGCGAAGCGGAAGCCGAGGGGGAGGCAGAAGGCGAAGCTGAGGGAGAAGCGGAAGGTGAAGCTGAGGCCGAAGCAGAAGCCGAGGGCTAATGGAACGTTAAATCCCTGAGTGGGTGGTCGGGCCGGCAAACCTGGCGCCGGCCCCGGCTTTCTCACTTGCGATCAACAGGTAAACCGCCATGTCATCTATAATAAATCAGGCATATCCTCCCCAGGCGGGTCTCATTGAAGAGAACCTCCTGGCATTGTCACAGTTGGAGGAATTTCTTGATGCCCTCACGCCGGAGCAGTACCGGCACAACTTTGGTCACGATGGTCGCCATACGCTGGGCAAGCACATACGACACATCATCGATCACTATAATGCCTTGCTGAGCAGCCTGGACGATGCTGTGATCGACTACGAAGATCGTCCTCGGGATGAGCGTCTGGAGCAGTGGCCGCAACAGGCCGTTGATCGCCTGACTGACATCAAGGCTGAGCTGATCGCCCTGGTTGGGCACTGTCCAACTGGCTGCTTGAGCCTGAATTATCCCCTAGGCAGTGGCGTGCAGGTGCTGGATACCAGCCTGGCGCGCGAACTCGCTTTCCTGACCAGCCACACCATTCATCACATGGCGATAGTGGGCCTGCTTGCCGATCAGCTCGGCATCACCTTGCCCGAGGCGTTCGGCGTTCACCCCTCTACGTTGAGGCATTGGCAGCGAGACATCTCTCGCCCTGTCGCCGCATGGCCAGCATGATGGCCCGGGCGTGGAGCTCCGACCAGGCTGCGGGCGACTGAACGGCAGCACAAATGTCAGCTTGAGTCTGCCAGGTGCTTCAAGGGTAGGCCCCCCCGGCATTGCCGGAGGGGGGAGGGCATCAGAAGCGTGAGGCCATGCGGCGCTGAGTGAGCTCGGCATAGTCGGCGAGAATAGCGGCGGCCTCGGTCACCTGAACACGCTCTACGGGCTCTTCCTCGTCGTCTTCGTCGCGGGCATCGATAAGCTCTTCGAGGAGGTCGAGGCCCAGGGCGTCACGGCGCTGGTTTTCCAGCGACAGTTGCTCGGCGTCCCGCGCCTCGACTTCACGCTGGCGCTGTTCACGATCGAGGCTCACGCTGGTGTGCTCCTCGCGCAGGCGCCGAGCCATGTCGGCGCGCTGCTCCAGGAATACGAAGTTGGGATGGGTGTCGGCACGCTCCCGGTGGCGTGAGCGCAAGGTCTCCAGATACTCCCAGGGTTCGCCGTAGTGGCGATATTGCACTTCTTGAACGGTATCCCACTCCAGCGCGTTGTCCAGACTGCTTTCGCCGATCCGCTCGGGATCCACCAGGTTGGGGAACAGTATGTCCGGCTCGACGCCGCGATGCTGGGTGCTCTCGCCGGAGATGCGGTAGAACTTGGCTCGGGTGAGCTTGATCTGGCCATGGCTGAGGTCACTCAGAGTCTGCACAGTACCCTTGCCGAAGGTGGCATTCCCCAGCACCAGGCCGCGGCCATAGTCCTGAATGGCCCCGGCAAAGATTTCCGATGCCGATGCCGACAGCCGGTTCACCAGTACCGCCAACGGGCCGTCGTAGAGCGTGCCGGCCTCGGTGTCGCCATAGAGGCTGATACGCCCACGCGCATCGCGCACCTGAACGGTGGGGCCGCGGTCGATGAACAGGCCGATCAGCGAGTTGGCTTCCTGCAGGGCGCCACCGCCGTTGTTGCGCAGATCGAGCATGATGCCATCGATACCTTCCTCCTTGAGTCGCTCGACTTCACGGGCGACGTCACGGGTGGTGCTGCGGAATTCCTCCTCGCCGGCCTGCCAGGCATCGAAGTCGACATAGAAGGTGGGGATCTTGATCACGCCGATACGCTTCATGCCGTCGTCACGCTCGACTTCGATGATTTCTCCCTGGGCCGCCTGATCCTCGAGATCGACCGTATCGCGGGTGATCTCGACTTCGTGGGAGCGGGTCATGTCCATCGCTTCCGCCGGCACCACCTCCAGGCGCACCACGCTGCCCTTGGGTCCACGGATGAGATCGACGACCTCGTCCAGGCGCATGCCGACCACGTTGACGATCTCTTCGCCATCCTCCTGGCCGACGCCAATGATGCGGTCGGCCGGCTCCAGCACCCCGGCGCGGTCCGCCGGGCCTCCGGGAACCAGGCTCGAGACCTTCACGTATTCGCCGTCGGACTGCAGCATGGCGCCGATGCCCTCCAGCGACAGGCGCATCTGGATGTCGAAGGATTCACCCTGGCGGGGGGATAGGTACTCGGTGTGGGGATCTATGCTGCTGGTCACTGCGGCCATGAACAGGCCAAAGACGTCTTCACCGTTGGTCTGGCGAAGCCGGGAGAGCTGCCCTTCATAGCGCTGGCGCAGGTTGGTCTCGACCTGTTCTTCGTCCTGGCCGGTGATATCGAGGGTCAGGGCAGCGTTCTTGAGCCGCTTGCGCCACAGCTCATCCAGTTCCTCCTGATTCTCGGCCCAAGGGGCCTCGCTGCGGTCGAGCTCGAGTCGCATATCGGTCTCATACGTGTAGCCGAGGCCCTCGTCGATCTTGTCCAGCAGCCACTCGAAGCGCGACTCGGCGCGATCGTGATAGCGTTGATAGAGCTCATAGGCGGGGGCCAGCTCCCCCTCGAAGAGCATGTCGTCGATGCGCTCCTCGAGGTGACGAAAATCCTCGACGTCACTGCCGAGCAGGAAGGCACGCTGTCCATCGAGTACATCGAGATAGCGCTCGAAGGCCACTCGCGACCACTCATCGTCAAGGGTGGCATCAGCATAGTGCCCATAGCGCAGCGAGTCGGCCACCTCTACCGCTGCTTGACGCTGGGCTTCGCTGGGCTGAATCTTCGCCAGCGCCACATTGCTGGTAAGCAATACAAGGGCCAGCAGTATGGCTGAGTGCCGAATAACGGCTAGCAGGCTCATCAATGAAGCACTCCTGGTTTCGTGTAAACTTCCTTCCCTAGACACGCGCAAGGCTTGCGAGTTGCAAAGGACGACACGGTATTGTAGCAGTTGTCTCGTCAACCACAGACCCCCTGAAGAGGATTCTCATGTCACAGGAAGCCCGCATTGAGCGTCTGCTCGACTTTCTGCAGCGCTCGCCGACCCCTTGGCACGCCGTATCGGTCATGGCCGAGCGGCTAGAGGCCGCTGGCTTCCGTCGACTGGACGAGTCACACCCCTGGCAGCTGGCGGCCGGGGAGCGATTCTATGTTACCCGCAACGACTCCTCCATCGTTGCCATACAGCTACCCCGGGAGGGGCTCGACGCCCTGCGCATGATCGGTGCCCATACCGACAGCCCTGGTCTGAGGCTAAAGCCCAACGCTGCCCAGACATCGATGGCTGGCTGGCTGCAGCTGGGTGTCGAGCTCTACGGCGGGGCGTTGCTGGCCCCCTGGTTCGACCGTGACCTTGGCCTGGCGGGGCGCGTACACCTGCGCCGGGCCGATGGCCGGCTGGAAGGGTTGCTGCTGCATGTCGACCGTCCTGTGGCGACGATCCCCAGCCTGGCGATCCATCTGGATCGAGAAGCCAATAACGGACGAGCGCTGAACGCCCAGACCCAGATGGCGCCGGTCTTCCTCCAGGGGGGCGAGAAGGCCGATCTCACGCGGCTGCTGCTGGAGTGGCTCGATGCCCAGCATGACATCGGGGACGCGGAGATTCTTGATTTCGAGCTGGCGCTCTTCGATACCCAGCCTCCGGCGCGGGTGGGGGTGAGGGGCGAACTGATCGCCAGTGCCCGGCTGGACAACCTGCTCTCCTGCTTCATCGGCCTGGAGGCGTTGCTCGAGTCGGATGGAGCCCAGGGTGTCGTGCTGGTCTCCAACGACCACGAGGAGGTTGGCAGTGCCAGCGCCTGCGGCGCCCAGGGCCCCTTCCTGGGTGATGTCCTGCGCCGCGTCAATGCCCAGCTCGGCGATGTGGGCGGGGCGGGGGAGGGGAAAGACGAGAGCTTCATCCGGCTGATCCAGGCCTCGCGCATGATCTCCTGCGACAACGCCCATGCCCTGCACCCCAACTTCACCGAGAAGCACGATGCAGCCCATGGGCCGGCCCTGAACGGCGGTCCGGTGATCAAGGTCAATGCCAACCAGCGCTATGCCACGAACAGTGCCACCTCGGCGCTGTTCCGCGACCTGTGCCGCGAGGCCGGGGTTCCGGTCCAGGTATTTGCTACCCGCGCCGACATGGGCTGTGGCAGCACCATCGGGCCGATTACCGCCACCGAACTGGGTGTGCCGACGCTGGACGTGGGCGTCCCCCAGTGGGCCATGCACTCGATTCGCGAGACCGCCGGCGCCCAGGACGTGGAATACCTGACGCGGGCGCTCGTTGCCTTCTGCAATCGCGCAGAGCTGGCCTGAGCGACGTACGGGAGGCGCCGGTCCTGCTCCCGGATCTCAAATGGCGAGGATACTTGCCATACAAAAACCCGGCGCCAATGGCGCCGGGTTTTCGGTATCTGGTGGCTACGCCCTGATTCGAACAGGGGACCCCATCATTATGAGTGATGTGCTCTAACCAGCTGAGCTACGTAGCCATTCAACGGAGGCGAAGTTTACGGATTCGCCTCCGGCAGGTCAAGGTTTGTGGTTACACATTGAAGCGGAAGTGAATCACGTCGCCATCCTTGACCACATACTCCTTGCCTTCCAGGCGCCATTTGCCGGCATCCTTGGCGCCCTGCTCGCCGCCGAGGGTGACGAAGTCGTCATAGGCGATGACCTCGGCGCGGATGAAACCCTTCTGGAAGTCGGTATGGATCACCCCGGCGGCTTCCGGGGCAGTGGCGCCTACCTTGACCGTCCAGGCGCGGACTTCCTTCACCCCGGCGGTGAAATAGGTCTGCAGGCCGAGCAGGCCGTAGCCGGCGCGGATCACCCGGTCGAGCCCCGGCTCCTCCATGCCCATCTCGTCGAGGAACATGGCGCGTTCATCGTCGTCCAGCTCGGCGATCTCCGCCTCCAGCTGGTTGCACACCGGCACCACCACGGCGTCTTCCTCGGCGGCGATCTCACGCACCACGTCGAGGTAGGGATTGGCCTCGAAGCCGTCTTCGTTGACGTTGGCGATGTACATGGTCGGCTTGAGCGTCAGGAAGCCAAAGCTCTTGAGCTGGCGCTGCTCGTCATCGTCGAGGCCGAAGCTGCGCAGCGGCTGGCCTTCCGCCAGGTGGGGCTGGATGCGCTCCAGGATGGCCTTGGTGGCGATGGCCTCCTTGTCACCGCCCTTGGCGACACGTACCAGACGCTGGATGGCCCGCTCGACGGTATCGAGGTCGGCCAGGGCCAGCTCCATGTTGATGATCTCGATATCGGCCCGTGGGTCGACCTGGTTGGCCACGTGGATGACGTTGTCGTTGTCGAAGCAACGTACCACATGGGCGATGGCCTGGGTCTCGCGGATATTGGCCAGGAACTTGTTTCCCAGGCCCTCGCCCTTGGATGCACCCGCCACCAGGCCGGCGATATCCACGAATTCCATGGTAGTGGGCAACACCTTCTGTGGCTTGACGATGGCGGCCAGCGCATCGAGGCGTGGGTCCGGCATCGGCACGATGCCCACATTGGGCTCGATGGTGCAGAAGGGAAAGTTCTCGGCATCGATGCCGGACTTGGTCAGGGCGTTGAAGAGGGTGGACTTGCCGACGTTGGGCAGGCCGACGATACCGCAGTTGAAACCCATGATGATGTCCTGAAAGTGATGGCGAAAATGGCGTCGGGGTCAGCCCTTGAAGCTGTGCAGCCGGCTCATGGCGCGGGCCCACTCCCCGCTGATGGCCAGCGGCAGGGTGGCCAGGCATTCGCCGATGGCGCCGCCGATGGCACCGAGCTCGGCCTTGCCGGGACGGCCCAGAACGTAATTGGTGACCTGACGTGAGTCGCCGGGATGGCCGATGCCGATACGCAGGCGATGGAAATTCTTGTCGTTACCCAGGGCGCTGATGATATCGCGCAGGCCGTTGTGTCCGCCGTGACCGCCGCCCTGCTTGTAGCGGGCTGCGCCGGGTGGAATGTCCAGCTCGTCATGGGCCACCAGCAGTTCGTCGGGGGCGATCTTGTAGAACTGACACAGGGCCGCCACGGCGGCACCGCTGCGGTTCATGAAGGTCGTAGGCTCGAGCAGATGCAGGTCGTGCCCATCGAGCATTACCTTGGCATAGAGGCCCAGGAACTTCTTCTCCGGGCGCAGCTCGGTACCGGCCTGGCGTGCCAGGATTTCCACCAGCCAGGCGCCGGCATTGTGACGGGTCTCTGCATAGTCGTCACCGGGATTGCCCAGCCCGATGATCGCTTTCACCTGGGGCATGCGGGGTCTCCAAAAAAAACAAGCGCCGTAGCGCTTGGTCGGGTCGGGAAGGGGCCGCCGCAGGGCGGCCCCGACAGGGCCGGTTATTCGGCCGCGCCTTCGCCTTCCTCGCCTTCACCTTCCTCGCCTTCGGCATCTTCACCGCGCACCTTGGGCTTGCTGATGGTCAGCACGGCGTTGTCGTGGTCGGCGCCGTGGGAGAGCTCGACCAGCGTCACACCGGCCGGGACCTTGAGGTCGGAGAGGTGCAGGGTAGTGCCCAGCGTGACCTCGGCGATGTCGACTTCCAGGAAGTCGGGCAGGTCCTTGGGCAGGCAGCTGATCTCGATCTCGTTGGAGAGGATGTGCAGCTCGCCGCCCTCGTCCTTGATGCCCTTGGACTTCTCTTCGCCCACGACATGCAGCGGCACGCGAATGGTGATCTCGTGGGTGGCATCCACGCGCAGGAAGTCGGCGTGGGTGACCAGCGGCTTGTACGGGTGACGCTGGAGATCGCGCACGACGACCTGCTGCTTCTTGCCGTCGACGACCAGGTTGAGTACCGAGGAGAAGAAGGTTTCGTCTTCGATGGCCTTGTAGAAGGCGGCCTTCTCGACGGAGATCGGCTGCGGCGCCTGCTCGCCACCATAGATGATGGCCGGCACCTGAAGGTTCTCACGACGCAGGCGGCGGCTCGCACCTTTCCCCAGGTCGTTGCGAACGCTGGCATTGAGAGTGAAATCGGACATGATGTTGCCTCTTGCTTGAGATAAGGAAATCACGGCGGCCCGCGACCTGACCACCGTGTTTCCGAAAGCCCCGTGGGGCACTTTTCCGACGCCCTGTTCTTGCTGAAAGTCGCTGAGACTCAGTGGAACATGGCGCTGACGGATTCTTCATTGCTGACACGACGAATCGCCTCGGCGATCAGACCGGCTACGCTGAGCTGGCGGATCTTGCCACTGCGGCGAGCCACGTCGGACAGCGGAATGGTATCGGTGACGACCACTTCGTCGAGCACCGACCCGGTGATGTTGTCCACTGCAGGGCCGGAGAGGATCGGGTGGGTGGCATAGGCCACCACACGGCGAGCGCCATGGGCCTTGAGTGCGTCGCCGGCCTTGCACAGGGTGCCGGCGGTATCGATCATGTCGTCGACCACCACGCAGGTACGGTTCTCGATCTCGCCGATGATGTGCATCACCTGGGCCTGGTTGGCCTGGGGGCGGCGCTTGTCGATGATGGCGAGATCGGCATTGAGCTGCTTGGCGATGGCGCGGGCACGGACCACGCCGCCTACGTCGGGTGAGACAACCACCAGGTCATCGTAGTTCTGGCGCTCGATGTCGTCGAGCAGGATCGGCGAGCCGTAGACGTTGTCCACCGGCACGTCGAAGAAACCCTGGATCTGGTCGGCATGCAGGTCCATGGTCATCACCCGGTCGACGCCGGCCTTGACCATCATGTCGGCGACCACCTTGGCCGAGATCGGCACGCGGGCGGAGCGGACACGGCGATCCTGGCGGGCGTAGCCGAAGTAGGGCACCACGGCGGTGATTCGCGTGGCGGAAGCCCGGCGCAGGGCATCCACCATGAGAATCAGCTCGAGCAGGTTGTCGTTGGTCGGCGCGCAGGTGGACTGCAGGATGAAGACGTCCTTGCCGCGAACGTTTTCGTTGATCTCGACCGCGATTTCGCCGTCGCTGAACTGCCCGACCGTAGCGTTACCCATGCGGGTGTCCAGACTCTCGGCGATCTTCTGGGCGAGTTCGGGATTGGCATTCCCGGCAAAAACCATCAATTTTGACACGCGCATCCACCTATGCAGTGTTGGGGGGCTCTCGGGACTCATCGGTTCGGCACCTCGTCCGCAACGGCCGACAGTTCGTGACCCTGGCACGATCAGCGGCCCAGAGCAGCATGTAGCGGGGAGAGGTTGAGGCCGCGCGCCGTGAATGCCATGAAGCGGCTGGGCAGGTCGGCCACGATGCGCTTTGCCTCCGCGTCGGTCTCTACCCGGGCGAAGACGCAGGCACCGGTGCCCGTCAGCATGGTCGGTGCGCGCCTGCCCAGCCAGTCAAGGGCTTCCGCCACTGGCGGACAGAGTGACCGGACCGTCGGCTCGCAGTCATTGTGCCAACTGGGCGCTCCCCCCTGCAGTGCGCGCGCCATGGTAATCGGGGGGGTATCACGTGTCAATTGCGCGGCGCCGAACACCGCGGCGGTGGCGACAGCGACCCCGGGATGAACTACCACGAAACAGGGGGTATCCAGGGTCACCGGGGTCAGCCGTTCGCCGACGCCTTCAGCCCAGGCGGAGCGGCCGCGGACGAAGACCGGTACATCGGCCCCCAGGGCCAGGCCCATGGCGGCCAGTCGCTCCTCACCGAGACCCAGACCCCATAGCCGGTCGAGCCCCAGCAGCGTCGTGGCGGCGTCGGAGCTGCCGCCGCCCAGGCCACCCCCCATGGGCAGGCGCTTGGTCAGGTGGATGTCGGCGCCAAGGCGGCAGCCGGTCTCGGCCTGCAGCAGCCTGGCCGCCCGTACGATGAGGTTCTCTTCGCTACGTATGCCGTCCATGGCCGGTGACAGGGTGATGTCGCCATCGTCGCGCCGGGTCAACTGCAGCGTGTCGCCGTAGTCGAGAAACTGGAACAGCGTCTGCAGCTCATGGTAGCCATCGGCTCGTCGACCGACAATGTGAAGCATCCGGTTTAGCTTGGCCGGTGCCGGCAGGTTCAGCGTCGCCGTCATGGATCAGTCGTCGAGGACGGGGCGCCAATCGGTGACCACCAGGGTCACGCGCAGCTCGCCGTACTCCATGATCATGCGGCGAGGCAGCCACAGCGATTCGACCAGGGTCCAATCGCGGTAGTCGATTTCCCAGCCATCCTGCTCGAGGCGGCGGGGGAAGCCGAGCTCATCGTGGTCGATGTGGTATTGGCTGTGCTCCGCTGGCAGGCCGCGAATCCAGTCGGAGAGCGAACTGACCGGCAGGGTCCAGCCCAACTGCTGTTGCAGTAGCGCCTCGGGGGTCTCGGCTTCGAAACGTCCCTCGGAGGTAGTCAGCGAGAAGCGGCCTTCGCGACCCTCCAGCGTGTTGCGGCCGCTGCCGAAGGGGCCGCTGATCAGGATGCGATAGTAGTGGGGGTGCTGGCTCCAGTCGAGGTTGGCGCTGGTGTTCTCCTGGGGGGTGCGCAGCCCGGCCTTGCCGGCCAGCATCCAGGTGTCCAGGTCCTCGAGGCGTTCCTGCTGGGCTTCCCACTGGCCTGCTGCACGATCGGAATCGGGAGCGGGCATCGGGGCGGCACAGCCGGCCAGCACCATCAAGGCCAGGCTCGAGAGCAGTAGTCGCAGTGCGTTGGCGTGGAGCGTCATGGCAGTATCTCGTCAGCGGGTGCATGTCTGGTGAATGAAATCAGGGGGGGTTACGGTCAGGGTCTCAATTCGGGAATGCGCTCGAGGAGTTCGTCGATGACAGGATGCTCGTCGAAGCGCTGCAGTGCCTCTTCGACGAGGGAGCGGGCGTCGTCGTGGCGCTCGAGCGTCCACAGCACCTCGGCGAGATGGGCGGCAATCTCCTGGTCGGGCATGGCTGCATAGGCGCGCTCCAGCCAGGGTAGGGCCCGCTCCGGGTCGCCTAGACGGAAGTAGACCCACCCCAGACTATCCATGATTGCGCCACTTCCCGGCTCGATCTCATGAGCCCGTTCGATCAGCTCCCGGGCTTCCTCCAGTCGGCCCTCGATATTCAGGTCTGCCAAGGTATATCCCAGTGCATTGAGGGCCGTGGCGCTGTCGGGGTTGCGCTCGATGATGCGAGTCAGGTCGCGTTCCATGGCCTCGATATCTCCATCGGACCAGGCCCGCATGGCACGAAGGTACAGCAGCTGCTCGTCGTTGGGGGTGCGGGCAAGCTCACGGTCGAGCAGAGCATCGGCTTCTCCCGTCATGCCGGCTTCGTCCAGCAGCTCGACTTCAAGCATGACCAGCTCGTTGAAGTGGTCCTCATGGCGCAATCGTTCGATGCGCAGGAAGGCGCGGGCATCCAGCAGGCGGTCATCTTCGATCAGCATGCGGGCGGCACGCAGCCTGGCCCTGATAAAGTCGCCCCCCGTCGCGACCTGGCGATAATAGAGAAGCGCGTTATCGACCTCGCCCTCCTGCTCGGCAATGGCTCCGAGGAGATAGTAGGCAGTGGGCGGCGGCTGGTCACTACTTACTAGAGGTAGCAGCAGGCGGCGGGCGGCCTCCAAGTGACCGTCCTCGAGGAACAGGGCGGCCAGGCTCGTCCGGAGTTCCTGGTTGCCTTCATGCTCGTCGAGCAGCGTGTCGGTGTGCGCCTCGGCGGCGGCCACATTGCCAAGCTGCAGCTCGGTCTGGGCCAGCAGCAGCAGGAACCGGGGATCGTCTGGCGAGACTTCCAGGCCACGGCGAGCGGCGTCCCGAGCCTGGCTGGTATTGCCGTCATCCAGCGCGAGGCGAGCACGGGTCATCCACAGGGCCGGCAGTTCCGAATGGTCTCGTGCCAGATCATCCAGTCGGGTTTGAGCGAGGTGTGACTGCCCTGTGGCAGCCTCGAGTATGGCCATGGCAAGCATCGCATCGTGATGATGCGGGTGGTCGCTGGCACCGGGTCGGCTGAGGTGCTCGCTCAATCGCTCTCGCAGGGGGAGGGGAGGGACCCCGGCATCCAGCGCCAGCTCCATGAACAGGGTGAGCTCCCCATGGGCGCCCTGCTCGACCAGCAACAGTCGCTTTTCGAGTGCGCCCACCCAGTCGCCACGCTGCAGGGCCAGGCCCGCCAGGAGGCGAAGCGGAGCCTCTGCCATCGGTGAGAGCAGGTGCCACTGCTCTACCGCTTCCTCCAATAACAGAGGGTCATTGCTGAAGCGTGCCGCCAGGGTGGCACGCTCGGCCAGTTCCGCCACCTGGTAACGCTCGGCCATTGCCATATAGCCCTGGGTGGCGCGCCGATAGTCGCCGCGCTGGCCGGAGAGTTCTGCCACCAGCAGAGTCGAGAGACCCTCGGCATCCAGGCCCCGCTCAATGGGGGGCGCCGAGTCGAGCGGGTCCTCATGGCCCGGCATCAAGTGGGTCAACGGCATGCCTTGGCAGCCGGTCAGCAGTGTGGCAAGGCCAAGGCTCGCCAGTCCCTGGCGAATGTTGCGTGTCAAAGTCGGGGGCATGCGTATCTCGTCCAGGATGCCAGCTGCCAGCATACCGACTCGGGGCCGGTGGGCAAAGGGATCGACGCCATTGTCGGTACAGGCGAAGGAAACACCCCACCCTTGTCATGCGTCAATTGTCACCTTTGCGTACATGGCGCCGAGCATGGAAGGCTGTGGTAGAATCCAGCGCCACCAGAGGTGGGTTTTCTTGTTCCGTACCGCCTGACGACATTACGCGAAGACGCTTAACGCATGACGCTTCTTGCCCTTGGCATCAACCACAAGACAGCCACCGTCGCGGTACGCGAGCGGGTAGCCTTTACGCCGACTCAACTGGAGTCGGCGCTCGGTGAGCTGCGCGGTGTCCCGCAGGTACGCGAAGCTGCCGTGCTGTCGACCTGTAACCGAACCGAGCTCTATTGCGTCACCGAGTCCAGCGGAGAGCGGCTGATTCTCGATTGGCTGAGTCATTTTCACGGGCTTCCGGTTGATGACCTGACTTCCTGTGCCTATCACTACCATGACAACGACGCCGCTCGCCATTTGATGCGGGTGGCCGTGGGACTGGATTCGATGGTGCTGGGCGAACCGCAGATTCTCGGCCAGCTCAAGGAAGCCTACCAGTCGGCGCGTCTGGCCAGCGGGCTGGGCGGCGAGCTGGAACTGCTGTTCCAGCATACCTTTTCGGTGGCCAAGCAGGTGCGCACGCGGACCGGTATTGGCCAGAACCCGGTCTCGGTAGCCTACGCGGCGGTCAGCCTGGCCAGCCGGATATTCGACGACTTCGGCCGCTCCCGTGCGCTCTTGATCGGTGCGGGCGAAACCATCGAGCTGGTGGCACGTCATCTGCGTGAGGCGGGTGTGCGCAACATGATCGTGGCCAATCGTACTCGTGAGCGGGCCGAGGTGCTGGCCCGGGAGTTCAATGCCGAGGCGATCTCATTGAGCGAAATTCCTGATGCGCTGGTGCGTTCGGATATCGTGATCTCGTCCACTGCGGCTCCGTTACCGATTCTCGGCAAGGGCATGGCCGAACGGGCGCTCAAGAAGCGTCGCCATCGACCGATTTTCATGGTCGATATCGCCGTGCCGCGGGATATCGAGCCAGAAGTCGGTGACCTGGATGACGTCTTTCTCTATACCGTGGATGACCTCAACGAGGTGATCCAGGAAAATCGGCGCCACCGGCAGGCTGCGGCCGACCAGGCCGAGTCGTTGATCGAACATGGCGTCAGTGTATGGCTTCATGAGCGGCGTATCCGCAGTGGTGGGGAGTTGATCCGGCGCTATCGAGACCAGGCCGACGAGCTGCGCCGGCATTCGGAGCAGCAGGCAATGGCACGGTTGGCTCGTGGAGAAGATCCAGAAGAGGTGGTTCGCATTCTCGCCCATCAGCTCACTAACCGTATGCTGCATCGGCCAACGGTTTCACTGCGCGAAGCGTCGGGCAGTGAGCGCCGCGACCTGCTGGCCGCGGCCGAAGCACTGCTGCTTGATTCCTCTTCAATAAAACCCTGACAGGAAACGCCATGAAAGCGACCCTGCGCCAGCGACTCGACGCCTTCGTCGAGCGCTTCGAGGAGCTCGCCGCCCTGCTGGCGGAGCCCGAGGTGATTACCGACCAGCCTCGGTTTCGCGACTACTCCCGGGAATACGCCGAACTCGAAGCTCTCGTCGATGCCTGGCGTGACTATCGCCACGTCGAAGGCGAGCTCGAAGATGCCGTTCACCTCGCCAGTGACAGTGACGCCGAGATGCGTGAGCTCGCCGAGATGGAGCTGGTGGAGGGGCGTGAGCGGCTAGCAGCGCTGGAGGTTCGGCTCAAGCAACTGCTGGTACCCCGGGACCCGGACGACAGTCGCAATGTTTTCCTCGAGGTCCGTGCCGGTACGGGGGGCGACGAGGCGGCGCTGTTCGCCGGGGACCTGTTCCGCATGTACTCACGCTATGCCGAGAAGCGCGGCTGGAAAGTCGAAGTGGTCAGTGCCAGCCACGGCGAGCAGGGTGGCTACAAGGAGGTCATCTCGCGGGTCAAGGGCGAGGGGGTCTATGCCCGCCTCAAGTTCGAGTCCGGGGCCCATCGCGTGCAGCGCGTGCCGGCCACGGAGTCCCAGGGTCGTATCCACACCTCGGCCTGTACGGTGGCGGTGATGCCCGAGGCCGACACGGTGGGTGATGTGGATATCAACCCGGCCGACCTTCGTGTGGACACCTTTCGCTCCAGCGGAGCCGGGGGGCAGCACGTCAATACCACCGATTCGGCCATTCGGCTGACCCACCTGCCCACCGGCGTGGTGGTCGAGTGCCAGGAGGAGCGCAGCCAGCACAAGAACCGCGCCAAGGCGATGTCATTGCTGGCTGCCAGGCTCAAGCAGAGCGCCCAGGACAGCCAACGCCGCGAACAGGCCGATACGCGCCGTTCGCTGGTGGGTTCAGGGGATCGCAGCGAACGGATCCGCACCTACAACTTTCCCCAGGGGCGGCTGACCGATCACCGTATCAACCTCACCCTCTACAAGCTTGGCGAAGTCATGGCTGGCGAACTCGACGAAGTCATCGAGCCGTTGATTCATGAACATCAGGCCGAGCAGCTTGCGGCGCTGCAGCAGGAAGCCTGATGGATATCGACAGCTTGCTGGGCCGTGCAACGGAGCGGCTTGCCCAGGCAGGCTCGGCGAGCCCGCGGCTGGATGCCGAGGTGCTGCTGGGCCACGTGCTGGGTGTCGACCGTACCTGGCTCTACACCTGGGGTGACAGGGCCGCGCCGGTGTATGAACGCGCACGATTCGAAGCTTTGGTAGCGGTTCGGGCCGAGGGGCATCCCGTCGCCTACTTGATCGGTGAGCGCGAGTTCTGGGGGTTGGCCCTTTCCACCTCGCCGCATACTCTTATCCCCCGCCCCGATACCGAGACCCTGGTGGAGGCCGCGCTGGAACTGGCTCCCTCAGCCCGGGGGCGGTTGCTGGACATGGGTACCGGCACCGGTGCCATTGCGCTGGCCTTTGCCAGTGAGCGGCCCGGCTGGCAGATAACCGGCATTGACCGGATAGAGGAAGCGGTGGGGCTTGCAGTGGCCAATGCTGAAAGGCTGGGTATCGCAAACGCAAGCTTCCTGGTCAGTGACTGGTTCTCGGCCCTGCCCGCCGATGGCTTCGACCTGATCGTCGCCAACCCGCCCTACATCGCCGACAGTGATCCTCACCTTATGCTCGGCGACGTCCGCTTCGAGCCTGTCAGCGCACTGGTGGCAGGAGAGGATGGGCTGGCCGATCTCCGGCGCTTGATCGAATTGGCGCCGCGCTACCTGCTTCCGGGAGGCTGGCTGGCCATGGAGCACGGCCATGACCAGGCTGAGCGAGTGCGCCAGCTACTGCAGGCGGCTGGATATCGGGAAGTTGCCAGCCGTCATGACTTGTCGGGCCAGCAGCGAGTGACCTTGGGTCGCTTGGCTGGCTAGCGTTGAGGGCGCGCTACTGGAGGGGGGGGGCGTGCTGTGGTACACCTGTTCAGGAAATCTTTCCGATTGTGGTCATGATTCCATGCCTCTACACCCCCAGCGCACTTCATAACCGTTGATTCGTGGGTGGATCCACCGGCATGACGACAATCTCCATTCATCCTGATCCGGTTTGCCAAATACGATAATGAAAGCCAAAACCCGCTCGCTCGACCGTATCGACCTCAACATCCTGCGCTGCCTGCAGGAAAATGCCCGCATTTCCTATGTTGACCTTGCCGCCCAGGTGGGGCTGTCCACCACGCCGTGCCTGGAGCGCGTCAAACGGCTGGAGAAGTCCGGGGTTATCCGCGGCTACAAGGCCGTGCTTGATCCCAGGGCCCTCAAGGCCAATCTGCTGGTGTTCGTCGAGATCAGCCTTGAGACCCAGTCTCCAGCGGTATTCGACGAGTTCCGTCGGGCGGTGTCGAGGTTGCCCCAGATCCAGGAGTGCCATCTGGTATCGGGGCAGTTCGACTATATCCTCAAGTGCCGGATTCCGGAAATGGCAGCCTATCGCCAGTTGTTGGGCGATGTGGTGTTGACCCTGCCGGGGGTCAAGGAGTCCAAGAGTTATGTGGTGATGGAAGAGGTCAAGGAGGAGTTCTCCCTCTATGTGCCCGACATCGAGGAGCTGGAAGGCAAGTGATGGCAATGGATGATGGCCAACTGCTGCGATACAGCCGCCAGATCATGCTGGAGTCGATCGATATCGATGGCCAGGAGCGGCTGTTGTCGTCCCGGGTGCTGGTGGTGGGTGCCGGTGGCCTGGGTTCGCCGGTGGCACTCTATCTTGCCGCTGCCGGGGTGGGGCATCTCACCCTGGCCGATGCCGACAGCGTTGAACTCTCCAACCTGCAGCGCCAGATCGCTCATGGCATGACCGACCTCGAGCGCAACAAGGCCGAGTCGGCACGCGAGTCGGCGTTGGCGCTCAATCCCGGCTGCAATATCTCGGTGGTGACGCAGCATCTGGTGGGGGCGGCCATGGATGATGCCGTGGCCGCGGTGGATCTGGTGCTCGACTGTACCGACCGCTTTTCCAGCCGCTATGCCATCAACGCCGCCAGTCGCAAGGCGGGCAAGCCACTGGTATCCGGTGCAGCGATCCGCTTCTCCGGCCAACTGGCCGTGTTCGACCCCCGTGACCCGGAAAGCCCCTGCTATGCCTGCCTCTATCCCCCTGAAGAGGGCGACGACGAGGCGCTGCGCTGCGCCGAGAATGGCGTCGTGGCGCCGCTGGTGGGGCTGATCGGCTGCTTTCAGGCGCTGGAGGCGGTCAAGCTGCTCAGTGGTGCGGGCACGCCACATCGCGGGCTCTCCACTTTCGACGGCATGAGCGGCCAGTGGCGCCATTTCCAGGTGCCGCGGGACCCCGCCTGTCCGGTATGCGCCCCGCGCTGAGGACTCGAACATGGTCGACCGATCGGGGCTGAAGCTGGGGCAGGTCAGTGATTTCGATATCCGCCTGATTCGTGTCTTCAAGTCCGTGGTGGAGTGTGGCGGCTTTTCCGCAGCAGAGACCGCCCTCGGCATCAGCCGGCCGGCCATCAGCCAGCACATGAGCGATCTCGAGAAACGCCTGGGGCTGAAGCTGTGCCAGCGGGGGCGCGGCGGCTTCGCGTTGACCGAGGAGGGGCGACAGGTCTTCGAGGCGACCCTGACGCTGCTGTCGGCACTGGAAACCTTCCGTACTGAGGTAAACGGCCTGCATCGCAACCTGCGGGGCGAGCTCAACATCGGCCTGACCGACAACCTGGTCAGCATGCCCCGGATGCATGTGACCGATGCCCTGGCCGATCTCAAGGCACAGGGGCCGAATGTGCGTATCAACATCCACATGGAAGCGCCGGATCGTATCGCCCAAGGCGTGCTGGATGCCCGCCTGCATGTAGGTGTCGTTCCCGAGGTCAACCTGCCGACCAGCGTCGATGCGCGCCCGCTTTATGAGGAAACGTTGCGGCTGTACTGCGCCGACCGTCATCCACTCTTCGGCCTGTCGGAAGAATCGACGGATGAAGCGGTGCTGGAACGCCATGAGGCGGTGCTTCCCGCTTATCCGCTGCCCGAAGCGGCCCGCCAGGCCCATGCCAGACTTAATGGTACCGCCATGGCCTCCGATCGCGAGGGCGCGGTCTTCCTCATCCTGACCGGTTGCTATATCGGCTACCTGCCTGATCACCTGGCTGCACCCTGGATTGCGGCGGGGCGCTTGCGTGTACTCTTTCCCGAGACCTGCACCTATTCCATACCTCTGGTCACGATTACCCGCCGGGACCGCCGTCCTCATCGCGTTCTTGATGTCTTTCTCGCCTCCGTGGCTCGTCATGGCTAGCGAGCCTTCGCCACACCGGACCCACGCCTGGCTGCTAGGGCCGGGGTGTCCGATTGATGGTGATTTCTTGACAGGCATCCTCCTCCGGTTTCTCCTGAGGTCACGGCGCTTCATGCTCTATATGCTCTATAAAAGGCGATTATTATGCCGTACAAGCAAGTGATGGTGATTGTGTGTTGACGTTGTTCGTTATTGAATACTTGACAGGGTCTGCGGGTTTGGTGCCAGACTAGACGCATGGTCTGGACGCCAAGGCGGCTCAACCATAAGCCAATCATCGCTCATCATGCCGGCTGTTCCCGGCCACATCAGTGCAAGGACAGGTTTCATGGCTGCTGCCACAACGCTCGACATCCCGGCATCCTATTACCGCGATACGGTGGCGGTAGTCCTGGAGGCCTGTCCGCCGCTGGAAGGCGACCAGCGGGCCGATGTCTGTGTGATCGGCGGTGGGGTAACCGGCTGCTCGGCGGCCTTGCACCTGGCTGAGCGGGGCTATTCGGTGCATCTTCTGGAAGCTCGGGAGGTCGGCTTTGGCGCCTCCGGGCGCAGTGGTGGCCAGATCCTGCCTGGCCTGGGGACCGACATTGCCACTGTGGAGCATGCGCTGGGCCGTGAAAGGGCCCGTGCCATCTGGGATATGAGCCGTGAAGCGGTTCGACTCACGGCCGGGCTGGTTGAGCGTCATGCCATTCCCTGCGACCTGGCCTGGGGCTTTCTGCACGCCGCTGTCAAGCCGCGCCACGTGCGCGAGCTACAGGCGTTTCAGGAGCGCATGGCTCGGGATTACGACTACACCGACATGGCCTGGCTCGAGGGTCCGGCATTGCTTGAGCGGGTGGTGACCGATGCCTACCCCGGCGCTCTGTACGAGGGCGAGGGCGGGCATTTGCATCCGTTGAACTACACGCTGGGGCTGGCACGTGCTGCACAGCGTGCCGGGGTAACGATTCACGAAAACAGTAGGGTGCTGAGCATCCAACGTGGCCAGAAGGCTAAGATAGAAACTGATGGTGGCAGCGTCACCGCTGACTTCGTGGTGGTGGCCGGCAATGCGTATCTGGGCGGGCTGGTGCCGGAACTGGAGGGGCGAATGATGCGCGCCGCCAACTACATGGTGGCGACCTCCCCCTTGAGCGAAGCGCAGGTCGCTTCGGTACTGCCACGCAACGATGCCTTGGCCGATGCCAACTTCGTGCTCGATTACTATCGGCTCTCTGCCGATCGGCGGCTGATCTATGGCGGCGAGGTGAGCTACGATGGCCGTGAGCCGCGTGGCTTGCGCCAGCGAATGGACACCAAGATTGCCCGCCTGTTTCCCGTACTGGAGGGTGTACCGATTGACTATCGTTGGGGGGGCGACGTGGCCATAACCCTGAATCGGGCGCCGGATTTTGGCCGCATCGGCCATAACCTCTACTACGCCCAGGGCTATTCCGGCCACGGCATGGCCCTGGCGGGGCTCGCCGGCCAATTGATGAGCGATGCCATTGCCGATCAGAGCGAGCGGTTCGATCTTTTCGCTGCCATGCCCCACCGGCGCTTTCCTGGTGGCAACAGGCTCCGCACGCCGCTGCTGGTGCTGGCGACTACCTTCTACAAACTGCGCGATCGTCTATAACCATCAGCCCGAAACGGGGCGACAATGAGGTTTTCATGAAAGATCTAGAGAGCTGGCTCAAGGAACGGCGCATCACCGAGGTGGAGTGCCTGGTCAGCGATATCACCGGGATTGCCCGAGGCAAGATCACCCCCGTTTCGAAGTTCATGGCCGAGAAAGGCATGCGTTTGCCCGAAAGCGTTCTGCTTCAGACCGTGACCGGCGACTATGTGGAGGATGACCTCTACTATTCACTGCTTGATCCTGCCGATATCGACATGGTGTGCAAGCCGGACATCTCGGCCGTCTATCCTGTTCCCTGGGCGCTGGAGCCCACGGCCCAGGTGATACACGACTGCTATGACAAGATGGGCAACCCCATCGAACTCTCCTGTCGCAACCAGCTGAAACGAGTGCTTGCCCTCTATGCCGAGAGGGGTTGGAAGCCGGTGGTGGCGCCGGAAATGGAGTTCTATCTCACCAAGCGATGCGAGGACCCGGATCTTCCTCTTCAGCCGCCGATCGGTCGCAGCGGGCGGCAGGAGACCGGCCGGCAATCCTTTTCCATCGATGCGGCCAACGAGTTCGATCCGCTGTTCGAGGATATGTACGACTGGTGCGAGGCCCAGGGCCTGGATATCGATACCCTGATTCATGAAGAGGGTACCGCTCAGATGGAGATCAACTTCCGCCACGGCGATCCGTTGATGCTGGCGGACCAGATATTCCTCTTCAAGCGCACGCTGCGAGAAGCGGCCCTCAAGCATGACGTGGCTGCCACTTTCATGGCCAAGCCGATCACCAATGAGCCGGGCAGCGCCATGCATATCCACCAGAGCGTGCTCGATGCCACCACGGGTCGTAGCATCTTTGCCAACGACGACGGCTCCATGAGCCAGCTCTTCTTGCATCATATCGGCGGGCTTCAGCGCTTCATCCCCGAGGCGTTGCCGCTGATGGCGCCCAACGTCAACTCCTTTCGCCGCTTTCTGCCGGACACCTCGGCACCGGTCAACGTCGAGTGGGGGGAAGAGAACCGCACCTGCGGGCTGCGCGTCCCCGACTCCACGCCACAGAACCGGCGCATCGAGAACCGGCTTCCCGGGGCCGACGCCAATGCCTACCTTGCCATTGCCGCCAGCCTGCTGTGCGGTTATCTCGGCATGGAGCAGGGGCTGAACCCGTCGGCGCCGGTGCAGGGGCGGGCATTCGAGCGTCGCAACATGCGCTTGCCTTTCACCCTGGAGCAGGCGCTGGAGCGGATGGAGCACTGTGCAGAACTGGAGCGCTACATGGGCCACCGCTTCGTGACCGGCTATGTGGCGGTAAAGCGAGTCGAGAACGAGAATTTCAAGCAGGTAATCAGTTCCTGGGAAAGAGAGTTCCTGCTGCTCAGCGTCTGAAGCTGCCGAGCCGCAAGGGCCACCAGCAAGAGAGAGGGGAAGAGCACGTCACCGCGCCGGCTGGTTGCCCTCAGCCTGTTGCCAGGCTCGCAAGGGAAGCGCAGTGGCGTGCTGGACGGTCCCGGCGAAAGGATGCCGGTTATCAACGAAACCATGTGAATAACAACAGCAAAGAGGTGTCATGATGTCCCGACAAAGCAAGCTTTCCCTGGCCGTGGCGGCGGCCTCCCTGGCGCTGCTGAGCGGTGCTGCCCTGGCCAACGAGGTGCGGGTCTACAACTGGTCGGACTATATCGCCCCCGATACCCTCGAGAAGTTCACCGAGCAGACCGGCATTCGGGTGATCTACGATGTCTACGACAGCAACGAGGTGCTCGATGCCGCCATGCTCTCGGGTCGCTCCGGCTATGACGTGGTGGTGCCGTCCAATCATTATCTGACGCGCCAGGTCAGTGCCGGGGTCTACCAGGAGCTGGATCATGACAAGCTGCCCAACATGGCCAACCTCAACCCCGAGCTGATGGACGACCTGGAGTTCATCGACCCGGGCAGCCGACACTCCATACCCTATATGTGGGGTACCAACGGCATCGGCTACAACGTTGAACGTGTTACCGAGATTCTCGGCGAGGACGCCCCGGTGGATTCCTGGGCGCTGATCTTCGATCCGGAGGTCACCACCGCGCTGAAGGAGGGGGGCTGCGGCATTTCCATGCTCGACTCGGGGGACGAGATGCTCTCACCGGCCATGGCCTACCTGGGGCTCTCCCCGCTCTCCGAGGAGACCGCGGACCTCGAGGCGGCGGGCGATCTTATCGCCGCCGTGCGTGACAACATCACCTACTTCCACTCCTCGCGCTATATCTCGGACCTGGCCAACGGCGATATCTGCGTGGCGGCCGGCTACTCCGGCGACATCTTCCAGGCCGCCGATCGCGCCGAGGAAGCCGGCCGGGACTTCACCATCGCCTACTCGATCCCCAAGGAGGGCGCGGCGCTGTGGTTCGACATGATGGCGATTCCCGCCGACGCACCGAACCCCGACAACGCCCACGCCTTCATCAATTTCATCCTCGAGCCCGAGGTGGCGGCGGCGATCACCGAGTACGTCGTCTATGCCAACCCCAACGTGGCCGCCAACGAATTCCTCGATCCGGATATTCTCAACGATACCTCCATCTATCCCGACCAGGAGGTGATGGATAACCTTTATGTGGCGGAAGAGAAGCCCCTGGCCGTTCAGCGTGTCCGTACCCGTACCTGGAACAGAGTGAAGTCGGGTATCTGATGCCGATACGCCGGCCCGCCCGGGCCGGCTACCTCCGATTGGCTGCCAGGAGACGCTGCAATGTCGCAACCCCAGCCGCGCGCCACGGGCCGGGCTCGACGTGTCGAGCCTGTGTCTTCCGATTCGATGCCTTCCGGCACTGCTGAAGCACGACCCGCCGAACAGCCGCCACCGGCTCCTTCCGTCTCTGGCAAGCCGCGGTCGGCGCATGGGGAGGCGCTGATGGAGATCCGCCGGGTCAGCAAGCGCTTCGATGGCGCCCTGGCGGTGGACGACGTCTCCCTCTCCATTCGACGGGGGGAGATATTCGCCCTGCTGGGTGGCTCGGGCTCGGGCAAGTCGACCCTGCTGCGCATGCTGGCCGGCTTCGAGAAGCCCAGTGAAGGCGCGATCATCCTGGATGGCGAAGACATCTCGACCATGCCGCCCTATGAGCGGCCGATCAACATGATGTTCCAATCCTATGCCCTGTTCCCGCATATGAGCGTGGAGCAGAATATCGCTTTCGGCCTGAAGCAGGATCGGCTCAAGAAGGACGACATCGCCCAGCGCGTGGCGGAAATGCTCAAGCTGGTACACATGGAGGCGTTCGCCCGGCGCAAGCCGCATCAGCTCTCGGGTGGCCAGCGTCAGCGTGTGGCACTGGCTCGCTCGCTGGCCAAGCGACCCAAGCTGTTGCTGCTCGACGAGCCCATGGGAGCGCTGGACAAGAAACTGCGCACCGAGATGCAGCTGGAAGTGGTCCAGATACTGGAGCGCGTTGGCGTCACCTGCATCATGGTGACCCACGACCAGGAAGAGGCCATGACCATGGCCGACCGGGTGGCGATCATGTCAGACGGCTGGATCGCCCAGGTGGGCACCCCCATGGACGTCTACGAGAGCCCGGCGAGCCGCATGGTGGCGGAATTCGTGGGTACGGTGAACCTCTTCGCCGGCGAAATCGTTGCCGACGAGGCCGATCATTGCATCATCGACAGCCCGGAACTGGGTCGACAGATCCGCATCGGCCATGGCGTGAGCACCCAGGCCGACGAGCGTGGTGTCTGGGTGGCGATTCGCCCTGAGAAGACCTGGTTGACCCGTGAGCGTCCCGCCGGCGACTACAACTGGGCCGCCGGTACCGTGGAGGACATCGCCTACCTGGGTGGGTTTTCGGTGTACTTCGTGCGTACCGAAGGGGGGCACCTGGTCAAGGCCAGCATGACCAATACCGAGCGCCGCGGCGACCGGCCGAAGTGGGACGAGCCGGTCTATATCCATTGGGATGAGCTGAGTGCCGTGATCCTCCACGACTGAGTCGGCGTCTTATTGACGGGCCTTGTTGCGACAAGGCCATGCCATGGGGAGATTTCCATGTCAGACAACCTGATTCGCCTGCGACGGCTGTTCAAGCCCCGTCGTGGCTGGGTCATCGCCGTGCCGTTGCTATGGTTGACGCTGTTCTTCCTGCTGCCCTTTGGCATCGTGTTGAAGATCAGCCTCTCGGAGGCGGCGATTTCGGTGCCTCCGTACAGCGCGATACTCGACTACGGTCATGAGACGCTGAACATCGTTCTCACCTTCAGCAACTACCTTTTCCTCACCACGGATACGCTCTATATCGCGGCCTATTGGGGATCGGTGAAGATCGCCCTGCTGGCCACGGTGCTTTGCCTGCTGCTGGGTTACCCCATGGCCTATGCCATGGCGCGGGCCCCCATGCGCTGGCAGCTGATACTGCTGCTGCTGGTGATGCTGCCCTCCTGGACCTCTTTCCTGATTCGGGTCTACGCCTGGATGGGTATCCTCAGCAATAACGGCTTGATCAACAATCTGTTGATCTGGCTAGGCTGGATCGACTCACCGATTCGCATGCTGAACACCAATTTCGCGGTGATCCTGGGCATCGTCTATGCCTACCTTCCGTTCATGGTGCTGCCGCTATACGCCAACCTCACCCGTCTCGATGGCTCCCTGCTCGAAGCGGCATCGGATCTCGGTTCGCGCAAATTGAACACCTTCTTCAAGGTGACCCTGCCGCTTTCCAAGGGCGGTATCATCGCCGGCTCGATGCTGGTCTTCATCCCGGCGGTGGGGGAGTACGTGATACCCGAGCTGCTGGGCGGCCCCAACACCGTGATGATCGGCAAGGTGCTATGGGAGGAGTTCTTCCACAATCGCGACTGGCCGGTGGCCTCGGCGCTGGCCATGGTGATGCTGGCGATCCTGATCATACCCATCGCGCTCTTTCACCGGTATCAATCCCGAGAGCTGGAGGAGTGAGCCATGCGTAAGCCATCCTTCACCACGGTGATGCTGATTGTCGGCCTGCTGTTCCTCTACCTGCCGATGGTCATCCTGGTGATCTACTCCTTCAACTCGTCGCGGCTGGTGACGGTATGGGCCGGATTCTCCGGGCGCTGGTACATCGAACTGTTTCGCGACCGGCAGATCCTGGCGGCCGTATGGACCAGCCTGCGCATCGCCTTCTTCTCGGCTTCCATGGCGGTGTGCCTGGGTACCCTGGCGGCCTTCGTGATGACGCGCTTCTCGCGCTTTCGGGGCAAGACGGTGCTCTCCAGCATGGTGACCGCGCCGCTGGTCATGCCCGAGGTGATCACCGGGCTGTCGCTGTTGCTGCTCTTCGTTCACATGGCGCAGATGATCGGCTGGCCGGCAGACCGTGGCATGGTCACCATCTGGATCGCCCACACCACCTTCTGCAGCGCCTACGTGGCGGTGGTGGTGGCGTCCAGGCTGCGCGAGGTGGACCTTTCCATCGAGGAGGCGGCCATGGATCTTGGCGCGGGGCCGGTGAAAACCTTCTTTCACATCACGCTGCCGGTGATCTCGCCGGCGCTGGCAGCCGGCTGGTTGCTGGCCTTCACCCTGTCGCTGGACGACCTGGTGATCGCCAGCTTCGTTTCCGGCCCCGGCGCCACGACCCTGCCCATGGTGGTGTTCTCCTCGGTGCGAATGGGGGTGTCGCCCAAGATCAATGCATTGGCCACCTTGATCATACTCGCTGTATCGCTGGCCACCTTTCTCGCCTGGTACTTCATGCGCCGCAGCGAGGCCAAGCGGCGACAGGCGATGCTGCAGGATATGACGGCAGGCCGATAAATTTTTTTATGTGAGGTATCGAGATGACGAGCAGTGCCTGCAGCGAACATGTGGCGTCCTACTATGCGGCGACGGCCAATCCATCGCCGGCGCGTCCCACCCTTGCGGGCGACATCGAGTGTGACGTCTGCGTGGTCGGGGCTGGGTTTACCGGTATTTCCGCAGCGCTTCACCTCGCCGAGCAGGGGGTGCAGGTGGTGGTGCTGGAGGCGGCCCGGGTCGGCTTTGGCGCGTCGGGTCGCAACGGCGGGCAGATCGTCAACAGCTACAGCCGTGACATGGACGTGATCGAGGCAAAGTACGGCAGCGAGACCGCCAGGGCGCTGGGCGACATGGCCTTCGAGGGCAACCGCATCATCCGCAAACGCATAGCGCAATATGCGATTCAATGCGACCTGAAGGACGGCAACCTGTTCGCTGCCTGCAATGACAAACAGATGCAGGGGCTGGTCGAGCACAAGGCGCTCTGGGAGCGCTACGGCCACCATGAGCTGGAGCTGCTGGAAGGCCCGGCATTGAAGCGGGAGGTGAACAGCGACCGCTACGTGGGAGCGCTGGTGGATCACTCCGGTGGCCACCTGCACCCGCTCAACCTGGTGCTCGGCGAGGCGACGGCCTTTGAAGCGCTGGGCGGGGTGATCCACGAGCAGACCCCTGTGCTGGAAGTGAGGCACGGCGAACCGGTCGTGCTGCGCACTCCTCAAGGCACGGTCACGGCCCAGCGGGTGGTCATGGCCGGCAACGCCTATCTGCAGGGGGTGCTGCCGGAGCTGGAGAACAGGTCGATGCCCTGTGGCACTCAGATCATCACCACCGAGCCGTTGCCGGAGACGTTGCGGCGTGAGTTGATGCCCAACGACATGGCGGTGGAGGACTGTAATTACCTGCTCGACTACTATCGCTTCACCGCCGATGGCCGGCTGCTCTACGGTGGCGGCGTCAACTACGGCGGCCAGGATCCGGCGGATATCGCGGCGGTGATCCGCCCCAAACTGCTGAAGACCTTTCCCTCATTGGCCGAAGCCAATATCGATTATGCCTGGAGCGGCAATTTCCTGATGACCCTGAGTCGCCTGCCGCAGTTCGGGCGGCTGAACGGCAATGTCTACTATGCTCAGGGCTACTCCGGCCACGGGGTGACCTGTTCGCACCTGGCCGGACGCTTGATTGCCGAAGTCATGAGGGGGGAGAGCGAGCGCTTCGATGCCTTTGCCGGCCTGCCGCACCTGCCTTTCCCCGGGGGGCGACTGATGCGCGTACCCCTCTCCGCCCTTGGCGCCTGGTACTACTCGCTGCGAGATCGGTTGGGGTACTAGGCACTATGGCTGTCGCCTTTTGCTGACGCCTGGTCAGAAATTGTGGAAGCGGTGCGTGAGCACATCTTTACACTTCGCGACAGCGTATACTGGGTTTCATTCCCCTGGCGGCGCAGGATGCGCCGTCCCTCATCGCATTCGCCGCACATCGACCGGAGCCGACCCCTGTATTTTGTCGGCAAGGCGCCTGTGCGCCACAGAGGAGGTGACA
Source organism: Halomonas sp. ANAO-440 (assembly GCF_019915905.1). Taxonomy (NCBI): domain Bacteria; kingdom Pseudomonadati; phylum Pseudomonadota; class Gammaproteobacteria; order Oceanospirillales; family Halomonadaceae; genus Halomonas; species Halomonas sp. ANAO-440. The sequence goes on from NZ_JAHXBV010000002.1 coordinate 161,127, forward strand.
GATGAACAAATCAACCGTCGTAGGCGTGACATTGGCTGTTTTCGGTCTGGGTGGTCTGGCGTTCGGCGCCTGGCAGGTCCAGCAGCCTCCGGAGGAGAGCGGACCCCAGTATGCCGATATACTCGGCACGGAGAGCGTGACGCGCAGCGTCGAGACGCCCCGCGAGGTATGCGAGGACGTCGTGGTCAGCCAGTCTGCGCCGCAGCAGCCCAGCCGCGATCCGAATCGTATCGCCGGTACGGCTGCCGGTGCCGTCGTCGGTGGCCTGCTGGGCAACCAGGTCGGGGGCGGCAGCGGCAAGACACTGGCTACCGTTGCCGGTGTGGTGGGCGGCGGCCTGGCGGGACGCGAGGTGCAGGGCCGCATCGAGGCCAATCAGGCGCCCCAGACCTATACCACCACGCAGCGTCAGTGCCATACGGTGATGGATTCGCACCAGGAAACCCTCGGCTATGACGTTACCTGGCGCTATGGCGACGTGGTACAGACCAGCCGTGTGGACACTCCGCCCCAGGGCGACCGTGTCCTCATCGAGGATGGCCGGCCCCGCTGGGAGAGCCAGATCACCAACGAAGGTTGATTCCGCCAGCACCACGTCCGTTCCACAACGCCCTGGCCCCATGCCGGGGCGTCGTTGTTTTCGCTAGACGTTACGCAGGTACCATTCGTACTCGAGCTGGCTCACCGCCTGCATGGCCTGGGCACGCTCGGCGCGACGGTTGGCAATGAATACCTTGATGAAATCGTGGCCGAGGGCCTCGCCCAGGGGGGCGTTGGTTTCCAGCAGGTCGAGGGCCTGTTGCCAGCTGTTGGTGAGGCTGGGGGGGAACTGGTCGTAGGCATTTCCCGTCACCGGTGCGGGTGGTTCCAGGCGCTGCTGGATCCCGTGCTCGATGCCGGCCAGCAGGGTGGCGAGTAGCAGGTAGGGGTTGGCGTCCGCACCGGCAACCCGGTGCTCGATGCGACGGGCGCCGTTGGGTCCGGAGGGAATCCGAAGCGCCACCGATCGGTTGTCATATCCCCAGGTGGGGGCCATGGGCACGTAGAGCCCCGGCTGAAAGCGACGAAAGGAGTTGAGGTTGGGCGCGCAGAATGCCATCGAGGCCGGCATCAGCTCCAGCAGGCCGGCAGTGGCGTGGCGCAGCGTCGACGTGCCCAGTGCAGAGCCCTCGGCGTCGCTGAAGACATTGTTACCGGCCTCGTCCAGCAGGCTGATATGCACATGGGTCCCGTTTCCGGCTTCCAGCCCATAGGGCTTGGCCATGAAGGTGGCCTCGAACCCGTGGGTCAGTGCCACGCCCTTGATCAAGCGCTTGAGCAGCACGGCGCTGTCGCAGGCCCGCAGGGCATCGTCACAGTGGATCAGGTTGATCTCGAACTGACCCGGTGCGCACTCCTTGAGAGCAGTATCCAGCGGTAGGTCCTGGGTTCGGGCAGCGGTCTGGATGTCCTCGAGAAAGTCGGCGTACTCGTCGAGTTCCTGGATGGAATAGAGCTGGCTCTGGGTGGCGCGCTCACCGCTGCAGGGCGAGCAGGGCGGCTGTATCGCGCCAGCGGACGTGCGCGCCCGGTCCACCAGGTAGAACTCCAGCTCGACGGCCACCACCGGAGTCAGGCCGGCTTCCTCGAAGCGAGTCAGGACCCGTGACAGCACCTGTCGGGGATCGGCAAAGAAGGGCGTTTCATCGGCTTCGATCATGGTCATCAGCAGTTGGGCCTGTCGGCCCTTGCGCAGCCAGGGGCTCGGCATCAGCGAGCCTTCTAGAGGGACGCAGACGCGGTCGCTGTCGCCAATAGCCAGCCCCAGGCCGGTGGCCTCGATGGTGTTGCCGTTAATGTCGAGGGCGAAGACCGAAGCCGGCAGGTTGACGCCAACGAGACACACCTTTTCCAGGTTGGCGCTGGGGATGCGCTTGCCTCGCAGCACACCGTTGAGATCGCTGATCAGCAGATCGATGCTGTCGACATCAGGATGACACTTGAGGAAGGCACGAGCTTGAGCGACGGTAAGCGACGCCATTAAGTCACCTGTATTGTTCGGTTTGGCTGTCATTGTGACTAATCTTTCAGTCACTGTAGAGTGTTGTCAAATTATTTACGATATAGTCGTGCGAGGCGCTTTGTTTGTTTCCTTATAACTCCATGTATATAAAATATATTTTTACTTTTATCCGAGAAATATCTGGATTTTCAACTGGTCTCCTTGGCAAGATTACTCAACGAAGATAGGGTGGCCGTAGTGGACCAACCTGCCTATGAGCATTCGAAGGAGGCTTCCGATGCAGAGCCGACCCCTGGTGGGTGTCATTGCCTGTCGCCGTGACGTGGAGGGGCACTCCGCTCACGTGGTGACCGACAAGTACCTGAGTGCGTTACGCGACTATGGTTTGGCACCAGTAGTACTGCCGGTATGGCAGGATGCCGTCGATGGCGCCTTGCTCACACACCTGGATGGACTTTTGCTCACCGGCAGTTATTCCAACGTGGAACCTTCCCGCTACGGTGCCGAGCGGGCGCCGGAAAATACCCGGGATGATCTGCATCGCGACGCCGCTGCGCTGTCATGGATACCTGCTGCCATTTGTCGCGGCCTGCCGCTGCTGGGCATCTGTCGTGGCTTTCAGGAACTCAACGTGGCGTATGGTGGCACGCTGCACCAGGCAGTGCAGAATGTACCCGGCCTGCTCGATCACCGCGAGCCTGATGCTGACTACGCCGCTCGCTACGCTCCGGCACATGGCATCGAGCTGCATTCCAGCGGCCATCTCGCAGCGCTGTATCCCGAGTCGTGCTCGAAGGTCAACTCGCTGCATCAGCAGGGCATCGACCGTCTTGGGGAGGGACTCCGCGCGGAGGCATGGGCACCGGATGGCCTGGTCGAAGCGGTCTCGGTCACCGCAGCGCCGGCCTTTGCCCTCGCGGTACAGTGGCATCCGGAATGGCGACCAGCGGAACATCCGCTATACCACGCGCTATTCGAAGGCTTCGCCAGCGCCTGTCGCGATCATCGACAGGGGCGGGGGCCTGCTGGTGGTGTGCTCGGTGGGTGATACGATGATGATCTGGCCGTCACTAGTGATCATCAACGCCGAGATCGTCGCACTGGCAGATGTGGCTCGCCAGGCGCTGGACGAACAGGCCCAACAACAACCCTTCATAGAGGAGTCCCGACCGTGAGCCGTTCGCAATCCCCCCGTACCCAAGCCGACTGGCAGGCTCTGGCCGCCGGGCTCGCCTTCGAGTCGCGAGCCTATATCGACGACGCCTTCGTCGCCGCCGCGAGCGGAGACACCTTCGAGTCGCGCAACCCGGCGACGAACGAGATCCTGGCCCAGGTGGCAAGCTGCGACGCCGTCGATGCCGAGCTGGCCGTGACCGCGGCCCGGGCGGCCTTCACTGGCGGCGAGTGGTCCCGCCTGGCGCCGGGCAAGCGCAAGAAGGTGCTGCTGCGTCTGGCCGATCTGATGGAAGCCAACAAGCATGAGCTGGCGTTGATAGATACCCTCGACATGGGCAAGCCGGTTTCGAGCTCGCTTGGCGACATGAATGGTGCCATCGCCTGTATCCGCTACCAGGCCGAGTGCATCGACAAGCTCTACGGCGAGGTGGCGCCCACTGGCGAGGATGCCCTGGCGCTGGTGCTGCGCGAGCCCATCGGCGTGGTGGCGGCCATCGTGCCGTGGAACTTCCCGCTGATGATGACCGCCTGGAAGATCGCCCCGGCGCTGGCCGCCGGCAATAGCGTGATCCTGAAGCCTTCGGAGAAGTCGCCGCTCTCGGCGCTGCGCCTGGCCCAACTGGCCAAGGAAGCGGGGATACCGCGTGGGGTGTTCCAGGTGCTGCCCGGCTTCGGCCATACCGCGGGCAAGGCGCTGGCGCTCTCCATGGAAGTTGACTGCCTGGCCTTCACCGGCTCCACGGCGGTGGGCAAGCAGCTGATGCAGTATGCCGGCCAGTCGAACCTCAAGCGGGTCTACCTGGAGTGCGGCGGCAAGTCGCCCAATATCGTCTTCGCCGACTGCAAGGAGCTGGACAAGGTGGCTAAGCACGCCGCCGCAGCCATCTTCCACAACCAGGGCGAGGTGTGCATCGCCGGCTCCCGGCTGCTGGTGGAGAACGTGATCCGCGAGGAATTCGTCGAGCGTGTATTGAAAGCAGCCGAGACCATGCAGCCCGGCGACCCGCTCGACCCCGAGAGCTTCATGGGTGCCATCGTCGACGAGACCCAGCACCGGCGCATCCTCGACTATATCCGCCAGGGTGTGGAGGAGGGGGCGCGGCTGCGTACCGGTGGCCAGGCCATCGACGGCCCGGGCTACTTCATTCCACCCACGGTCTTCGATGGCGTGACGCCACAGATGACCATCGGCCGCGAGGAGATATTCGGCCCGGTGCTGGCGGTGTTCGGCTTCGACAGCGAAGAAGAGGCGGTGGCCATGGCCAACGACACGCCCTACGGGCTTGCCGCGGGGCTATGGAGCCAGGACATCGATCGCATCATGCGCGTGACCCGGCGACTGCAGTCGGGCCAGGTGTTCGTCAACAACTGGGCCGGGGGCGACCAGACCATGCCCTTCGGCGGGGTCAAGCAGTCGGGCAACGGGCGCGACAAGTCGCATCATAGCCTGGAGGAGTACTCCAGCCTCAAGAGCGTCTGGATGGCGCTGCACCGGGACTGAGGGGAGGGAGCGGGCGGCTGCGGCGGGTATACTGGCGCGACGACCGCCCGCAGGAGACCCCCCTTGACCGATCTGACGACACTGCTGGACTCCCTTCCCGTCGGCTATGCCATGGCGCTCTCGGCGCTGCTGGCATTCCTGCTCGCCTTCGGCCTGGCCGGCCTGCTCGCTGCCCGGCGTCAGCGCGGCGAGGCGCAACGGCACGCCGCCGCCCTGGCCGAGCTGCGCGAGCGGCTTGCCGAGCGCGAGCGACGCCTCGATGAATCGCAGCGCATGCTGGGTGAGGTGCAGATAAGCGAGGCGCGCCTGGCTACCACGCTGGAGCAGAAGCAGCAGCACTTCGCCGAGCAGCTCACGCTGCTGCGCGACAGCCGCGACCAGCTCAAGCAGGAGTTCGAGAACCTTGCCAACGAGATACTCGAACGCAAGGGCAAGGCCTTCTCGGAGCTGTCCCAGAAGCATATCAGCGGCTTGCTGCAACCCATCCAGAGTGAGATGAAGGGCTTTCGCGAGAAAGTGGAATCCATCCACCGCTTCGACACCGAGCAGCGCGCTAGCCTGCGCACCGAACTCAAGCATCTGCAGGGCCTCAACCGCGAGATTACCGACCAGGCCGATCGCCTGACCCGGGCGCTTCAGGGGCAGAAGAAGGTGCAGGGCAACTGGGGTGAGCTGATGCTCGAGAACGTGCTGGAGGGCTCCGGCCTGCGCGCCGGCAAGGACTACCAGCGCGAGGTCAGCTTCGCTACCGAGGAGGGGCGGCGGCGGCCCGATGCCATCGTCTACCTGCCCCAGGGCAAGCATCTGGTCATCGATGCCAAGACGTCGCTATCCGCTTATGTGCGGTACGTGAACGCGGACGGGGAAGTGGCGAGGGGGCAGGCGCTGGCCGAACATGCCCGGGCAGTGGGCGATCGCATCACCGAGCTGGCCGACAAGCACTACTACGACCTGCCGGGGCTCAACTCCCCGGAAGTGGTGGTGATGTTCATTCCGATGGAATCCGCCTATGTGGAGGCGCTGAAGTTCGACGAAACGCTCTTCCAGCGAGCCATCGAGAACAACGTCCTGGTGGCGACGCCCACCACGCTGCTCACCAGTCTGAATATCGTGCGCCAGCTGTGGCGCTTCGAGGATCAGAGCCGGCACAGCGTCGAGCTGGCCAGCCGTGCCGAGAAGTTCTACAACAAGCTGCGTCTGTTCCTGGAGAGCATGGAGGACGTGGGGAGGAAGTTGGACGGGGCCCGTGACAGCTACGACAGGGCCATGGGCCAGCTGGTCAACGGCCGTGCCAACCTGATCAAGCAGACCGCCGAGTTCCAGGAGCTGGGGGTGGCGGTGAAGAAGGAGCTGCCCGCCGAGCTGGTCGAGCGAGCCCGCCTCGAACTGTCCCCCGGCCACCATGGTGACTCGGGGGAAGCGTGATGTGGAGCCTATCTCTCCGAATCCCCTGCTGCGATAGCTCTCCCGCAGGGGGGCCGTGCTGCTATGACGAATGCTGCTTGAGCTCGGCTAGCAGGCTTTCGGCTTCCTCGGTCAGGGTCGCATTGGCACGCATGTCGCCGTTGCGGGCTGCCTCCATCGCCTGCTGCAGCTTGTGCTCATACGCTTTCTGCAGTTTCTTCTTCGGGTCAGGTTTCAACCATCCGAACATGGTGTCTCTCCATTAGGGTCTTGAGGGGGCACGAGCCTGTGCTCCCTCGTTCTCAGAAATTTTCCCATTCGGGCTGCAGTCGCTGTCCAACGATACTCTTGGTCGAGCGGCTCCGTGAGGGCTGCGGGTCACTGAGTGTCCGCCAGTCAGCGTTGGTAGCGCCCAGGGAGAAAGGCGCCCGGTTTGCTGCCGCGCTGCCTTGGGGCAGGTGGAAGGCCGACATGGCGTTGATCAGCTGCTGGGCATGCTGGCTCAGGTTGGCGGCGGACGAGGCGCTCTGGTTTACCAGGATGGCATTCTGCTGGGTCACCTGGTCCATTTCATAGACCGCCTTGCCGGCTTCCTGGACGCCGGTGCGCTGTTCGGCGCTGGCCTGGCTGATCTCCTGCATGATCTGGCTGACCCGGCCGATGGCTTCGATGATCTCTTCGGTTGCCTGGCTGGCATCGGCGGCACGGGCGTTGCCGTGCTTGACACGTTCCACGTTGCTGGTGATCAGCTCATTGATCTCGCGGGCCGCATTGGCACTATTCTGGGCCAGCTTGCGCACCTCGGCGGCGACCACGGCGAAGCCGCGACCGTGCTCGCCGGCCCGGGCGGCTTCTACCGAGGCATTGAGGGCCAGGATGTTGGTCTGGAAGGCGATGTTATCGATGGTGGAGATGATGCTGGCGATCTCGCTGGAGCTGCGGTCGAGGTCGTTCATGGTTTCCGCGACCTGCTGCACGGCGGCGCCACCGCGCCTGGCCGTGACGGACGCGCCCTCGGCCTCGCTGCTCGCCTGTTCGGCATTGGCGGAGTTCTGGGACACGGTACCGTTGAGCTCCTCCATGGCGGAGGCAGTCTGGGTCAGGGCGCTGGCCTGCTGCTGCGTGCGTGATGCAAGGTCGTTGTTACCTTCGGCGATCTGCTCGCTGTTGCTCGCCACGGCGTCCGCTGCGGCACGTACCTGGGCGACGATGCCCTGAAGCTGTCGTGCCATGTTCATCTGGGAGGCCATGATGCTGTGGTCGTCGTTCTTCCGCAGTCGCCCGGCGGTCGTCAGCTCGCCGCGACCGATTGCCTCGGCGAATGCCTTCACTTCGTGGGGCTCGGCGCCCAGCTCCCTGAGCAGCTGGCGGGAGAGCAGGTAGGCGATGATGCCGCCGATTAGCAGCGCGGCCAGGCAGAGCCCCAGCATCAGTATCTGGAAGCCTTCTGCCGTGTCACGGGCCACGGCGGTGTCAGCGGCGCTGTTGCTTTCCTGGTAGTCGATGAAGCCGTTGATCTCGTCAAGCCAGGCGAAGAAGGCGGGGCCGGCTGCGGCGAGCAACTGCTGGCGGGCCGCCGGCAGATTCCCGTCCTGGCGTTGCGCCATGACGTCGGCGGCAAGCGCCTGGGTGGCGGCGGCCTGGCTTTCGATGGCGGCAAGCAATGTGCGCTCCCTGTCGGTAACGCTGTCCGGCGCGGCGCTCATGACATCGCTGAGTCCCCCGGTGGCGCGCTCGTAGTTTTCGGCCAGGACCTGGTAATCGGCCTGCAGGGCGTCCAGGTCTGCGTCGCTGGTAACCAGGGTCATGTCGCGCAGCAGGATGGCGCGGTCATGAACGCTGCCTCGCCAGTCGATGGCGTGGCGCAGCTTGGCGCCATTGATGTCGTTGATGGTGGTGAGGCCGCGGTCGATGCTGTTTACCTGGCTGATGCCGATGAGGGTCAGGGCCACGATCAGCACCAGCACGGCTGAAAAGCCGCTGACCAGTCGGGATCGAATGCCAAGCCGGGAGAAACGTGCCGTCAGGGAGCTCATTGTCTTTCCTTCTTTTTATGAGGCGCTCTGCGGCGCCCGGGCCAGCGGTGCTTGATCAGCACCCTGCGTAGGAGTGCAGTCTATTAGCTATACTATAATTGTACAACTATCGATCTTATGTATAGATATTATCAGGCAGGCACAGTGACAGACCGCCTGGTGCCGGTGGCGGGCAATCGGCGCAGAAGAAGTGTGAGGCGGATCAGAAGGTTCGAGCGGGGGTGCAGCAGCTCACCAGGCGGCAGGATTCCTTGCCGGGGTTGCGAAAGCGGTGGGGCACGTTGGTATCGAAGTAATAGGCTTCACCCGGGCCAAGGGTACGGGATTCCGCACCAATGGTGATCTCGATCTCGCCTTCCAGCACGACGCCCGCTTCTTCACCCTGGTGGGCGATCATCTCGCGGCCGGTATCGGCGCCGGGGGGATAGGTCTCGATCATGAAGGCCAATGCGCGGCTGGCGCGGTTGGCGCCGACCAGCTTGTAGATGACCTCGCCGGTGCCCACATCGGCAAGCTCGGCGGTCGAATAGAAGACCTGATCGCGGCTCTCCAGGTCCATGGTGAAGAAGTCGCCGACACTGATGGGAAAGGCGTCGAGGATCTTCTTCAGGGAGCTGACCGATGGGCTGACCTTGCCCTGCTCGATCAGCGACAGGCTGGAGTGGGTGACACCGCAGCGCTTGGCCAGCTCGCGCTGGGAAATGCCGCGCAGGGTGCGCAGGGCGCGCAGCCGTGCACCGACGTCATCCGCCATCCTGATCTCCTTGTGGTCGCGGCACCTGGGGCATGCGCGCTGCCGGCGCGTCATGCCCCAGGTGGGGGTTCAGCAGAGGGCGTCCAGCTTCTCTTTCAGCAGTTGATTGACCTGCTGGGGGTTGGCGGTGCCCCGTGAGGCCTTCATGACCTGGCCGACGAAGTAGCCGATCATCTTGCCACGCTTGTCCGGCTCGGCATCGCGGTACTGGGCGACCTGGGCGGGACTTTCCTCGATCACCTGATCGATCATTGCCTCGATGGCACCGCTGTCAGTGACCTGCTTGAGCCCCTGGGCTTCGATGATGTCGTCGGCCCTGGCGCCCTGGCCGTTCCACAGGGCCTGGAAGACCTGCTTGGCGGCCTTGCCGTTGATGGTGTCGTCCATTACCCGGGCGATCAGTTCGCCGAGCTGGCGGGCCGAGACGGGACTGTGGGTGATCGGCAGGCTCTCCCGGTTGAGTGCGCCGGAAAGCTCGCCCTGGACCCAGTTGGCGGCCTGCTTGGCATCGCCACAGACGTTCTTGGCCTCCTCGAAGAAGTCGGCCATCTCCCGCGTGGCGGAAAGCACGCTGGCATCGTAGGCGGAAAGCCCCAGTTCATGCTCGAAGCGGGCGCGCTTCTCCGCGGGCAGCTCCGGCAGGTTGCTGCGCAGGTGATCGACATAGGCCTGATCCAGCACCACGGGAAGCAGGTCGGGGCAGGGGAAGTAGCGATAGTCGTTGGCTTCCTCCTTGGTGCGCATGCTGCGGGTCTCGTCCCGATCAGGGTCGAACAGGCGAGTCTCCTGCACCACCTTGCCGCCATCCTCGATCAGCTCCACCTGGCGCTCCACCTCGAAGGCGATGGCGCGCTCGACGAAGCGGAAGGAGTTGACGTTCTTGATCTCGGCGCGGGTGCCGTAGGCTTCCTGGCCCCGGGGGCGCACCGAGACGTTGACGTCGCAGCGCATCGACCCTTCGGCCATGTTGCCGTCGCTGATGCCGAGATAGGTGACGATGGAGTGGATCGCCTTGAGGTAGGCGGCGGCCTCCTTCGCCGAGCGCAGGTCCGGTTCGGAGACGATCTCCAGCAGCGGGGTGCCGGCCCGGTTGAGGTCGACCCCGGTCATGCCGTGGAAGTCCTCATGCAGCGACTTGCCGGCATCCTCTTCCAGGTGGGCATGGTGGACCCGGATACGCTTGGTGCTGCCGTCATCCAGGGTGATCTCCACTTCGCCGGCACCGACGATGGGGTGATACATCTGGCTGGTCTGGTAGCCCTTGGGCAGGTCGGGGTAGAAGTAATTCTTGCGATCGAAGACCGAGACCTCGGGAATGTCGGCGTGGATCGCCAGACCGAACTGGACGGCCATGGCCACGGCAGCCTCGTTGAGCACCGGCAGCACGCCGGGCAGGCCCAGGTCCACGGCGCAAGCCTGGCTGTTGGGCTCGGCGCCGAAGGCCGTGGACGCGCCGGAAAAGATTTTCGAGCGGGTGGCGAGCTGGACGTGGACCTCCAGCCCGATCACAGTTTCCCATTGCATCAGGCGTTCTCCTCGGCAAAGGCGGGACGACGACGGTGCCAGTCGGTGGCCTGCTGGAACTGATGGGCGACGTTGAGCAGCCGTGCCTCGGTGAAGTGGCTGCCGAGGATCTGCAGGCCCACCGGGCGATCAGCCACGAAGCCCGCCGGCACGCTGATACCGGGGATGCCGGCCAGATTGACGGCGATGGTGTAGATGTCCTGCAGGTACATCGACACCGGATCCTTGTTGGCCCCCAGGTCGAAGGCCGGCGTGGGTGAGGCAGGCCCCATCAGCACGTCAACCTCCTCGAAGGCGTCGAGGAAATCCTGGCGGATCAGCCGCCGCACCTGCTGGGCTTTCTTGTAGTACGCATCGAAGAAGCCCTCGGAGAGGGTGTGGGTGCCGATCAGGATGCGTCGCTTCACCTCGTCGCCGAAGCCCTCGGCGCGGCTGCGCTTGTAGAGGTCGATCAGGTCGGCCGGGTTGTCGCAGCGATGGCCAAAGCGCACCCCGTCGAAGCGTGACAGATTCGAGGAGGCCTCGGCCGGGGCAATGACGTAGTAGGCCGGGATGGCGTAGTGGGTGTGCGGGAGGCTCACCTCGCGCACGCTGGCGCCAAGGGACTCGAAGACGGCGATCGCCTCGCGGGTTGCCTTCTCCACTGCCGGGTCGAGGCCGTCACCGAAGTATTCGCGAGGCAGGCCGATCTTGAGGCCGCTCAGCGGTGCTGTGAGCTCTCCGGAGTAGTCGGGAACGCCGCGGGCAACGCAGGTGGAGTCGCGCAGGTCATGGCCGGCGATGGCGCTCAGCAGCAGTGCGCAATCCTCGGCGGTGCGCGCCATGGGGCCAGCCTGGTCAAGGCTGGAGGCATAGGCGATCATGCCGTAGCGCGACACCCGCCCATAGGTTGGCTTGAGACCGGTGATGCCACAGAAGGCCGCGGGCTGGCGAATCGAGCCGCCGGTATCGGTGCCCATTGCCGCCGGCACCAGTCCGGCGGCGACTGCGGCGGCGGAGCCTCCCGAGGAGCCGCCGGGAACCGCGGTGAGGTCCCAGGGGTTATGCACCGGGCCGTAGTGGCTGTTCTCGTTGGAGGAGCCCATGGCGAACTCGTCCATGTTGGTCTTGCCCAGGCTCACCGTGCCGGCGGCCCTGAGCTTCTCGACCACCGTGGCGTCGTAGGGCGAAACGAAGCTGTCGAGCATCTTCGAGCCGCAGCTGGTCTTCACGCCACGGGTGCAGAAGATGTCCTTGAGGGCCAGCGGCAGGCCGGTGAGCGGCCCCGCGTTGCCCTTGGCCCGGATGGCATCGGCGGCGTCGGCGGCGGCCAGGGCCTGGTCGAAGGTGACGGTGATGAAGCTGTTCAGTTCACCATCGAGGCGATCGATGCGGCCCAGCAGGTGCTGGGTCAACTCGCGGCTGGAGAACTCGCCGGCGTCGAGCGCCCGGGCGAGTTGGACAAGCGTCTTGTCATGCATGCGGCATGGCTCCATGAAGGCGTGCCGTTATCGGAAGAAGGAGCGTGCGTGCGGTCATTCGACGACCCGGGGCACCAGATAAAGTCCGTTCTCGACGGCGGGTGCGCAGCGCTGGAATTCATCGCGCTGGTCGCTCTCGGTGACTTCATCGGCACGCAGGCGCTGGGTGGCATCCAGGGGGTGGGCCAGTGGGGCTATGCCATCGGTGTCGAGGGCCTGAAGCATGTCGACCATTTCAAGAATACGACCAAGATCGTCGACATAGCCGGCTGCCTCGTCGTCGTTCAGGCCAAGTCGGGCCAGGTGGGCGGCCCGCTGCACGTCTGCGTGTTCAAGCGCCATGGGCTGGGTGTCCTCGCACGGATTGGGGGTGTTGAATAGCGGGAAAAGGTACCACATTCGACGTGCCGCGGGCACTCTTCTCGAGGCAATGGGCGTGGCATGTCGCTTGCTGAGAGGGGGCGGCGATGATACCGTTTGCATCCGCACAAGGGTCCCCGGTCTGCACTAGGTAACGACGTCCATGTTCAAACGCTTGAGGGGGCTGTTCTCCAGCGATCTATCGATCGATCTGGGTACGGCCAATACACTGATATACGTCCGTGGTCGCGGCATCGTGCTTGACGAGCCGTCGGTGGTGGCCATTCGCCAGTCCGGCAATATGCGCAGCGTGGCCGCCGTCGGCGCCGATGCCAAGCGTATGCTGGGTCGTACGCCGGGTAATATTACCGCCATACGGCCGATGAAGGACGGGGTGATCGCCGATTTCACCGTCACCGAGCAGATGCTTCAGCACTTCATCCGCAAGGTTCATCAGAGCACCTTCCTCACGCCCAGTCCGCGCGTGCTGGTCTGTGTGCCCTGCATGTCGACCCAGGTCGAACGGCGCGCCATCAAGGAGTCGGCCGAAGGTGCCGGTGCCCGCGAGGTGTTCCTGATCGAGGAGCCCATGGCCGCTGCCATCGGGGCCGGTCTGCCGGTGGACGACGCCCAGGGCTCCATGGTGGTGGACATCGGTGGCGGTACCACCGAAATCGCCATTATCTCGCTCAATGGGGTGGTCTACTCCGAGTCCATCCGCGTTGGTGGCGACCGCTTCGACGAAGCCATTACCGCCTATGTTCGACGCCACTATGGCAGCCTGATCGGCGAGGCCACCGCAGAGCGCATCAAGGAAGAGATCGGCTGCGCCTATCCCGGCGGCGAGCTGCGCGAGATCGATGTGCGCGGTCGCAACCTGGCAGAGGGCATTCCGCGCAGCTTTACCCTCAATTCCCATGAAATTCTCGATGCTCTGCAGGAGACGCTGGCTTCCATCGTCGCTGCGGTCAAGAGTGCATTGGAGCAGTCCCCGCCCGAGCTGGCTTCCGATATTGCCGAGCGTGGCCTGGTGCTGACCGGCGGTGGTGCCTTGCTTCGCGATCTGGACAAGCTGATTGCCGAGGAGACGGGGCTGCCGGTCATCGTCGCCGAGGATCCGCTGACCTGCGTCGCCCGGGGTGGCGGCAAGGCGCTGGAGATGATCGACCGCCATACCTTCGAACTGCTGTCCAGCGACTAGGCCTTTTGTCCGCAAGTGCCCGAGCGGTCGGGGCGCTTCGTCGTGCGGTGGTACCTTGCGAGCCGGTCCATGCAGCCTAGTTGCTCGCATGGCCCGCCGTGCTCCATGCGCCTGTACTCGACCGCTCGGTGACGGCTTCAGACCTTCCCTGATACCGGCAAGGCGTATGAGGAGACCTGGGGGAGATTCGCCATTAAGCCGCTGTTTTCTCACGGATCGGTACCGGGCTATCGCATGCTGCTGTGTGCGCTGGTCGCCTCCGCCCTGATGTTCGCCGATCATCGCCTCACGCGAATGGAGGAGGTGCGCGCCCAGCTTTCCACCGTGGTGGCACCGATCCAGTGGCTGGTTGCCGTGCCCAGCGATGTCCTGGCCTGGGGCTCCCTGGCCCTCTCGGACCAGCGTGCCCTGGTGGAAGAGAACCAGCGCTTGCGAGAGCAGATCCTGCACCTCTCCCATCGAGTGCAACATATGTCCAGCCTGACGGCCGAGAACGTACGCCTGCGGGAGCTGTTGGGAGCAGCGGCGCGCAAGGAGTCTCCCTACATCACCGCAGAGCTGCTCTCGCTGGACCCCGACCCCTTCAATCACCAGATGGTCATCGACCGTGGCCGACGCAATGGCGTCTATGTGGGGCAGCCAGTGCTGGATGCTTCGGGCCTGGTAGGCCAGGTAACTGCGGTTTCCGCTTATTCCAGTCGGGTGCTGATGGTGGCGGACGCCAGCCATGCACTACCGGTGCAGGTGAATCGCAACGGGTTGCGCTTCATTCTGCAGGGCAGCGGCCAGTATGATGTGCTCCGGGTACTGCATGTGCCGGATACCGCTGATATTCGCGTGGGTGACCTGCTGGTGACGTCGGGCCTCGCCGGGCGCTTCCCTGCCGGCTATCCGGTGGCACGGATCACTGAGGTGGTACATGATCCCGGCCAGCCCTTCGCCCGGGTCAGCGCGGCTCCCGTTGCCTTGTTGCAGCGGTCACGTCACTTCCTGCTGCTGTTTCCCCCCGACCCCGTGGCGGTGCCGGATGACGAGGCCTGGGATACCGAGCCGGATCGGCTCATTGATGAACGGGCGCCTGCCGTACAGATTCCTGCAGAACAGTCCGTCGGTGACACGGCGAGCGAGGAGGAGACAGACTAATGGCAAGCTCCCCTCGCACCGCGCTGCCCTGGGTCTGGCTGACGCTGCTGTTGGCACTCAGCCTCCAGGTCATGCCCCTGGCCGAAGGGTGGCAGATATGGCGTCCCGACTGGCTGGGACTGATGCTCATCTACTGGTGCATGTCGGCTCCTGACCGGGTCGGGGTTTTCCATGGCTTCGTGCTGGGCATCCTGCTGGACCTGATCGAGGGCGCCCCCCTGGGACAGAATGCCCTGACGCTCTCGCTACTGGCCTTCCTGGCGGCGCTGGTCTATCCGCGGTTTCGCACCTACTCCCTTCTTCAGCAGTCGCTGTTGATCCTGGTATTGCTGGGGTTGGTTCAGCTTGTCGAGCAGTGGCTGCGGACTCTGTTCGGCCCCTTCTCGATGCATCTTGCCTTTCTGCTGCCTTCGCTGATCGGTGCCGTGCTCTGGCCCTGGCTGACCACCATGTTTCAGGCGATGGAGCGCCGTCTTGCTGGCACTGGCTGATTAGGAGTTCCATCTGCATGAGCGATTCGCCCACCGCTGCTGTCCTGTGCCTGGCATCGGCATCGCCGCGCCGGCGGGAACTGCTGTCGTCTATTGAAGTCGAGGTCGAGGTTTGCCCGGTCGATATCGACGAGACACCTATTGCCGGCGAGGCCGCCGATGCCTACGTTGCTCGTCTGGCACGCCAGAAGGCGTTAGCCGGTGCCGGGCTAACCTCCCTCCCCGTGCTGGGATCCGACACGGCAGTGGTCTGCGATGGAGTCATACTGGGCAAGCCGCGCGACCAACCGCATGCAGCCGCCATGCTGCGCGGGCTTTCGGGGCGTGCTCACCAGGTGCTGACAGCAGTGGCGGTGTCCGGGCCGGCAGGTATGCTGGAAGCCTGTGTCACGACGCGGGTCGTCATGCGCGACATCGACGAGCACGAGATAGCAGCATACTGGGCCACCGGTGAGCCCGCCGACAAGGCCGGCGGCTATGCCATCCAGGGGTTGGCCGCGATCTTCATCGAGCGCATCGAGGGCAGTCATTCTGCTGTGGTCGGGCTGCCGCTGTTCGAGACCGCGAGGCTCCTGTCGCGACAGGGCGTGCCGCTGTGGAACCGTCGCGGCCGATAACGCCCTGTCTGTCGACCGCACTATGTCATAATGCTTCGAAGACTGACTGGACAAGGATTTCCGCATGAGCGGCGAAGTACTGATCAACCTGACGCCGATGGAAACCCGGGTAGCCGTGGTGGAAAACGGGGTGCTTCAGGAGGCGCTCATCGAGCGTACGCGCCGACGAGGCATCGTCGGCAACATCTACAAGGGGCGGGTGGTAAGGGTTCTGCCTGGCATGCAGGCAGCCTTCGTCGACATCGGCCTGGACCGTGCCGCCTTCATCCATGTCCATGAGGTCATGCCACCGGGCACCCCTTCCGAGGAGCAGGTCGCCATCGGCCAGCTGCTCAGCGAAGGGCAGTCCCTGGTGGTCCAGGTCACCAAGGATCCCATCGGTTCCAAAGGTGCGCGCCTGACCACTCACCTGTCGGTGCCGTCACGTTACCTGGTCTATATGCCGGACTCCCCGCATCACGGCGTCTCCCAGCGCATCGAGGACGAGCGCGAGCGCGAGCGCTTGCGTGAACTGCTGGAACGCTGCCAGCTCGAGCAGGATATCGAGGTCACCGGAGGCTTCATCGTTCGCACCGCAGCCGAGAACGTGGGGCAGGAAGAGCTCTTCGCCGACATGCATTTCCTGCTGCGACTGTGGCGCAAGGTCAGCGAGCGCAAGGTCTCCGCCCCCTCTCCCAGCGTCATCTACGACGACCTTCCCCTGTTCATTCGTACCCTGCGCGACCTGATGCGTGACGACATAGAGAAGGTGCGTATCGACTCGCGGGAGAATTACGTCAAGCTGATCGAATTCGCCGAAGAGTTCATGCCCGACTCCTCGGCTCGCATCGAGTACTACCCCGGCGAGCGTCCCATCTTCGATCTCTACAGCGTCGAGGATGAGATCATCAAGGCCCTGGGGCGCAAGGTGCAGCTGAAGTCCGGCGGCTACCTGGTGATCGATCCCACCGAGGCGATGACGACCATTGACGTCAATACCGGTGGCTACGTGGGCCATCGCAATCTCGAAGAGACCATCTTCAAGACCAACCTTGAGGCAGCCAACGCCATCGCCCGGCAGCTGCGCCTGCGGAACCTGGGTGGCATCATCATCATCGACTTCATCGACATGGAGGAGACGGAGCACCAGCGGCAGGTGTTGCGTGTGCTGGAGAAGGCGCTGGAGCGTGACCATGCCAAGACCAAGTGTACCGGCGTGACCGAACTGGGGCTGGTTCAGCTGACGCGCAAGCGTACCCGGGAAAGCCTGGAGCAAACGCTGTGCGAGGCCTGTCCAACCTGTGGAGGGCGTGGCACGCTGAAGACCGCCGAGACGGTCTGTTACGAGATCTTCCGCGAGATCCTGCGCGAGGAGCGCGCCTACAGCGCGGAGACCTACATGGTGCTGGCTTCTCAGTCGGTGGTGGATCGTCTGCTCGACGAGGAGTCCGCGGCGGTGGCCGATCTGGAAACCTTCATCGGCAAGACCATCCGCTTTCAGGTGGAGAACCACTACTCCCAGGAGCAGTACGACATCGTGCTGATGTGACGCCGCGATGCATCCGATACGTCTGGTAGGCCGCTGGGCCTTGACGCTGGTGGCCATCGTGCTGGGGCTGCTGGCTCTGGTAGTGCTGGTGCTGCGCCTTGCCCTGACACAGGTTGACGAGCTCGCGCCGCGGGTCGAGCGCTTGCTGGAGGCCCGTTCGGGGGCCGTGGTCGACCTGGCGCGCATGGAAGCCCGCCTGGCCGGGGTCGATCCCTTGATTCAGGGCGGTGGGTTGACCATCCGCAGTCAGCGCGGGCCCGACGGATTGCCGCTACTGGAAGTCGAGCATGCCAGTCTGCGCTTGAATACCTCTGCTACTCTCAGGAACGGTTTCCTGGTGGTGGAGGATGCCAGGCTGAGTGGACTGACGTTGCACCTCTACCAGGATGCGCAGGGCAGCTGGCACTGGCCCGATCCCGCTGACATTCCCCCTGAATTCATGCCCAAGGGCGATTTCGATCTGGAAAACCTTGATTTCTGGATAGGGGTGCTGCTGCGCCAGCGTGCCTGGGCCGATGACGTTCGCCTGGTCCTGCATGGCCAGCAGGAGCGGGTGGAGATGCATGCCCCTCGGCTTCTGCTCACCGGCGACGAGCGTCATGCCCATCTCGAAGGGGAGGTGCATCTCGAAGGCCAGGATGAGCCTGCCTTGATGGCTGCCTTGAACGTCTTCCCGGGTCCTGGTGGGCTGCGCGACTTCAGTGCCGCCCTTCAGGCCGACATGAAGCTCGAGACGCTGATTGGACTGGTCGAGCTACTTGCCTTCGATGACCCCCTGCGGCTGGAGGAAGCCGAGGGGGACGCCCGGCTATGGGGGCGCTGGCACCGAGGAGCGCTGGCAGATGCCCGGCTGGATCTTGATGTGCCGCGACTGGCGCTGCGGCGTGGTGGCGATCTTATCCTGACCGAGCCGTTCAAGGCGCGTGGGCAACTGTTGCGCGGCGAGGATGGCTGGCAGGCCTGGCTTGAGGGTGATGCCACGGCTACCGACTGGGCCGAACTTGGGGCTCCGACGGCAGCGCCGGGGCCGGCGCTGCCGCGCTACTGGCATCTGAGGCATGCGGCGGGCGAATGGTGGCTCAACACCAGTGAATTCGATCTCGCTTCGCTTGCCGCATGGCGCGAGCGGGTCCTGCTGCCCGAGGGGCTGACCCGGGTCATCGAGACTCTCGATCCTCATGGGCTGGTTGCGGGCCTGGGGGTGGGACGTGAAAACGGCAGTTGGGTGGCGCGAGCTGCGGTCCATCAGGTTGCCGTCTCGGCCTGGGGAGAGGTGCCGGGCGGCGGGCCGCTGGACGCCTGGGTCGAGGCGAGGGACCTCTCCGGTCGCGTGCACTTCGTCGGTGTCGACGCCCCGGTTTTCGAATTACCGCGAATTTTTGCCGACCCCATGGCGCTGTCCCACGCCAGTGGAGTGGTCAGCTGGTCCTATGACGGGCCGCGCAGCTTTGTCAGCGGACGCCGCCTGAAGGCGGGCTGGCAGGGGGCCGAGGTGGAGGGCAGCTTCGGGCTGGTCGTCGGCGGCGATCTGCGCGGTGGCCTGGGGCTGGACCTGAGGTTCCGTGACGCCGACGCGCTGGAGCGTCCCCTCATGGATTGGCTGCCGATCGGCGTGCTCGGCGATGAACTCGAGCAGTGGCTGGATTCCGGCGTGGCGGGCTTCGTACCCAACGGTTCTTTCAAGCTCCACCTGCCGATGTTCAGAGAAGGGGAGCGTGTACCTCCCAGCATGGCACTGGACCTGGATATCGAGCGTGGACGGCTGCCTTTCGCTCCCGGCTGGCCGACCCTTGATCAGGTCGAAGGCCGGCTGCAACTGGGTATCGATACCCTGGAGGCCGATGTCCACTATGCCGAAAGCCTCGGCGTCGAAGTGCGTCGCGGCCGCGTCACCCTTGCCGATGAGTATCTGGCGGTGAGCGGTGACCTGATGGCCGATGTCGACGCGCTGCGGCGGTATCTCGGGGCCATGCCGGTGGAGGGTATGGAGCTGGTCGATCCATGGCGGGGCGTCGGTGGGGCCACCGGTGAGCTGCTCCTTGGCCTGCCTCTCGGCGAGCCCGAAAACATGGCGCTGGACCTCGAGACCACGGTGGCGCTGGAGCAACTGACCCACCGGGACTTTGGCGTCACATTGCGCGACGTCAGCGGCCCGCTGGCCTGGCGTCAGCGAGGCGAGGAGGAGGGTGGGCTCCAGGGGCGGCTGGAGGCTCGCCTGCTGGGGGGCCCTCTCGCGGCGGATATCGATACCCGCGCTGGCAGGGTTGATCTCGAAGGTGCCATCGACGTAGCCCGCCTGTTGGAGCTTGACGCCATGCCCGACCTCGGGCCACTGCTATCCGGCCGGCTGCCCTGGCAGGGAAGACTGCGCACAGGTGAGCGCAACACGTTTCGCCTGGAGAGCGGCCTGCAGGGCCTGGCCATTAATCTGCCGGCCCCGCTCGGAAAGGCGGCGGGAGAAACGCGCTCCCTGTGGGTCGACGCCGACCTGGACAGGCGAAGCGTAGAAGCCGAGCTGGGTGGCGATCTGCGGGTGCGCTGGAGGGACACGCCGGGAGCGGGCGGCGGCCAGGGGCAGGCCTGGCTGGGGCGCTGGCCCAGCTCCCCGGCCTGGCCCGACGGTGAGGGTTGGGATATGGATCTCTACCAGTCCCGTCTCGACTTCAGGGAGTGGGGCGGTGTCCTGGCTTCGCTGGCGGACGCCGGGGAAGCGGCGGCCAGCGAGTCTCCGTTGCGCAGGCTGAGGCTGGAGACGGCTTGCCTGGTAGGCCCGGATGGTTGCCTGGGGGCGGCGACGGCCTCGGCCCAACCTCAGGCGGGAGGAGGATGGCGTGTGAACATGGATTCCAGCCTGTTGACCGGCCACCTTGACTACCGACCCACGCTGGCCGACCCCCTCGATATTGCCCTGCAGCGCTTGACCCTGGACGGTCTGATGCCGGCACAACAGGAGGGCGTGGGTGCATTGCTGGACGAAATCGACGTGGCAACCGACCCCGCGCCGCTGCCAAGCTGGGTCGGCCAGCTACCTCACGGACGCCTGCGGATTGCCGATATTCAGTACCAGGGGCGTCAGATGGGACCCTTGACGGCTCGCTGGCAGAGCGGGCCGGACCGCTTGACCGTGTCGCCATTGGGCCTGACGCTGGGACAGGTCTCGGCCCATGGTGAAGTAATCTGGGAGTCCGCCGGTCCGGGCGATAGCCTGACCCGCTCACGGCTCTCCCTGGACGGCCGGGACCTGGGCTCGGCGTTGGAGGCATTCGGTCAGCCGGTGGCCATTCGCAGCGGGGAAACCCGAGTCAGGAGCCAGCTTGCCTGGCCGGGGGCGCCGTGGCAGTTCGCCCTGGCCCGCTCACGTGGCAATATCGACGTGGAGCTGCGCAATGGGCGCTTCGTCAACCTGGAGTCACCCACGGCCAGGCTGGTCGGCCTTCTCAACGTCGACAACCTCGTACGCCGGTTGCGAATGGACTTTTCCGACGTGACCGGGCAGGGTACGGCTTTCGATCATGTGGTCGGTGCCGCTACCCTGTATGCAGGCGTGCTGGAAACTCAGGGACCCGTGAATATCAGCGGACCGGCAACCAGCTTCACGCTCGATGGTACCGTCGACCTGGCCAGGCGGGAACTCGACCAGCGGCTGGGCGTCACAGTGCCAGTCAGCAGCAGCCTGCCCCTGGCCGCCGTCATTGCCGGGGCTCCGGTGGTGGGCGGTGCCCTGTTCATCGCCGATCGCCTGTTCGGCCGCGCCATCGACCGGGTCACTCGAATTCACTACCGCGTGCGTGGTCCCTGGACCTCGCCGCAGATCACACTGGAAACCGCCGAATGACGACACGACCGCAAGCCATGCTCGATACCGCCGCCGATATCCTGCTGCGTCCCGGCGGCCTCGGCCTCGAGTCGCTGGATGCCGGCCTGAGGCACGTGCTCACTCCCGGCGTCGACTACGCCGACCTCTATTTCCAGCGCAGTTGGCACGAGAGCTGGGTGCTGGAGGATGGGGAGGTGAAGGAGGCCGGCTACAACATCGATGGCGGCGTAGGCGTGCGCGCCATGGCCGGCGAGAAGACCGGCTTCGCCTACTCCAACCAGATCACGGCCGATGCCCTGGCTGAGACGGGGCGTACGGCGTCTGGCATCGTGCGCAGCGGCGCTGCGCTGTCCGCGGCGCCCCGGGTGATCAGCCAGGCCAGCGTACGCTACGACGCCATCGATCCCCTCTCCGGTCTTTCGGCCGAGGAGAAGATCGCCCTGCTCAAGGAAGCCGACCGCGCGGCTCGCGCCGCCGACCCCTCGGTTTCCCAGGTCAGTGCGTCGCTCTCCGGCGTCCACGAAGTCGTCCTGGTACGCGCCAGCGACGGCACCCTGGCGGCGGATATCCGGCCGCTGGTGCGCTTCAACGTCAGCGTGATCGCGGTGAAGAATGGGCGTCGCGAACGTGGTAGCGCGGGCGGCGGTGGGCGCTATGCCATGGCTCGCCTGCGTGACGAGAACGTGGCCGAGCGCTATGCCCGGGAAGCCGTGCGCCAGGCACTGGTCAATCTCGATGCGGTGGATGCGCCGGCGGGACAATTGCCGGTGGTACTGGGGCCAGGCTGGCCGGGCATCCTGCTGCACGAGGCGGTGGGGCATGGCCTGGAGGGCGACTTCAATCGCAAGGGAAGCTCGGCCTTTGCCGGGCGCATGGGCGAGCGCGTCGCGTCCCCGGGTGTGACGGTGGTCGACGATGCCACCCTGGCCGATCGGCGAGGCTCCATGAGCGTGGATGACGAGGGCACGCCGGGGCAGTATACGCCGCTCATCGAGGACGGCATTCTCACCGGCTACATGCAGGACAAGCTCAATGCCAGGCTGATGGGGATGGCGCCCACCGGCAACGCCCGTCGCGAATCCTTCGCCCATATGCCGATGCCGCGCATGACCAACACTTACATGCTGGCCGGCCAGGACGAGCCGGCCGATATCATCAAGAGCGTCAGGCGCGGCATCTATGCCGTCAGCTTCGGTGGTGGGCAGGTGGATATCACCTCGGGCAAGTTCGTCTTCTCGGCAAGCGAAGCCTACCTGATCGAGGACGGCCGCATCACCGCGCCGGTCAAGGGTGCGACGCTGATCGGCAACGGCCCGGAGGCCATGGGGCGGGTCTCGATGATCGGCCACGACCTGGAGCTGGATACCGGGATCGGCGTCTGTGGCAAGGACGGGCAGGGGGTGCCGGTGGGCGTGGGCCAGCCGACGCTCAAGCTGGACGAGCTCACTATCGGCGGCACTGCTTCCTGAACATAGGCGGCTTGTCGCAGGCTGGGTGAGATGCGTTGTGGACGGCCGGCTGCGCCAGGCCGAGCGCTCCAAGAGAGACTTGTCTATGAGTCTTCGCTGTAGGAGCGCCGGTTCCCGTCGCGACTGGAGGCCGCAGGCCTCCCGGCGGTGTTGCCGGGGCTGCTAGAGCCCCGCCGTATCGCGGATCAGCCGGAACAGCCGACGCGAGCTGGTGGGGGGCTTGTCCTGCTCACGCTCGCGACGAGCGTTGCGAATCAGCTGGCGCAGGGCCTGGCGGTCGACATCGGGATAGTCGGCAATGAAGGTTTCGACGGCGTCGTCGCCCTCCTCGATGAGGCGGTCACGCCACTTCTCGAGGCGGTGGAAGGCCAGGTCGCGATGGCGGGACTCCTGCTCGATGGAATCGAACACCGCCTGGATGGCGTCGAGGTCCTCGCCGCGCATGAGCTTGCCGACGTACTGCATATGGCGGCGACGCCCTTCATGGGAGCGGATGCGCGAGGTCTCCTCCACCGCCGCCAGCAGGTCGTCGGAGAGCGGGAACCGTGACCGCTCCGCTGGCGTCATGGCGATGATCTGTTCGCCCAGCGCCTGCAGCTTGTGCATCTCGCGCTTGAGCTGTGACTTGCTGGGCCGCTCGTCTGGCTGTGAAGGGACTTCCTGGGACATGCCGTTACCAACTAGTGTGAAGGGTCAACAGTATCGTGAGCTTGATCGCCCCGGTGGGATCAATGCGACACAGTATACCAGCCCGCCAGCGCATGGCGGGATACTGACACGTTCGAATGCCGGCCGGGCCGGTGAATGAGGGAGAGACAGATGACACAGGCTTTCGATGCCGCCGCTCAACAGCCGCTGCTGACGTCCCGTGCCGAGCAGGCACTGGCACTGGCACGACGCCTGGGCGCCGACGCCTGCGAAGTGGGTGCCAGCGTCGACCAGGGAATCGGCATCAGCGTGCGTGAGGGCGAAGTGGAAACCGTCGAGCTGTCCCGCGACCAGGGCATCGCGGTGACCGTCTATCAGGGGGGACGCAAGGGCAGTGCCTCCTCGACGGATGCCAGCGATGAGTCGATACGCGCGGTCGTGGAAAAGGCCGTGGCCATCGCCCGTTACACCGGCGAGGATCCCGCGGCGGGGCTGGCGGATGCCGCGCTGATGGCGACGGAGCTCCCCGATCTGGACGTGCACCACCCATGGGCGTTGACCACCGAGCAGGCCATCGACCTGGCCTTGGCCTGCGAGGCTGCCGGCAGGAGCCAGCCGGGGATACGCCAGTCCGAAGGGGCCTCGCTCTCCAGTGGGGAAGGGGTGCGGGTCTATGCCAACAGCCACGGCTTCCTGGGCAGCCAGTGCGGCAGCCGCCACTCGCTCTCCTGCATGCTGATCGCCGAGGATGAAGGGGGCATGCAGCGCGACTACGACTATACCAGTGCCCGCGATCCGCGGGATCTGCTGGCACCCGAGGCTGTCGGACGTTCGGCGGCGGAGAAGACACTGCGCCGCATGGGCTCCCGGCGGCCTGATACCGGGCGCCTGCCGGTGCTGTTCGATGCCACGGTGGCCAGTGGCCTGATTGGCCATCTCATGAGTGCGATCGCCGGGGGCTCGCTGTACCGGCAGGCCTCCTTTCTCTGCGACCGCTTGGGCGACGGGCTCTTCCCGGCCTGGTTCTCCCTCTATGAGCGGCCCATGGAGAGGGGCGGCATGGCCAGCTCCCCCTTCGACAATGACGGGGTCCAGACCCGTGACAACGTTTTCATCGAGAATGGGCAACTGGCCAGCTACATGCTGTCCGCCTACAGCGCCCGGCGTCTCGGCATGCAAACCACCGGCAACGCCGGCGGTGCGCGGAACCTGCGTATCGACGCTCCGCTGGCAACCCGCGACGAACTGCTGGCGCGCATGGGCCGCGGGGTGCTCGTCACCGAGCTGATGGGGCAGGGGGTCAATGGCGTCACCGGCGATTATTCCCGGGGCGCTGCCGGCTTCTGGGTGGAGAACGGGGAAATCCAGCACCCGGTGGAGGAGTTCACCATCGCTTCGAATATGGAAGCGATGTTCAAGGGGCTGGCCGCGGCCGGCAGCGATATCGACACCCGTGGCAGTATCCATTCCGGCAGCTGGCTGATCGATGAGATGACCATCGCTGGAGGCTGAGGCGGGCCATCAGGGGCGCTGTGTCACGTCCAGGGGGAGGGGTGCTTAGGCATCCTCTTCGAAGCGGGCATCGAACAGGGTCTCCAACGCATCGAGGACCTGTTCGGCGTCCTCTCCCTCGGCGCTCACCGTCAGCTCGGTGCCGCACGGGGCGCCGAGCATCAGCAGTGACATGATATTGCAGGCGTCGGCATCCTGGCCGCCACGGCTGACAGTGACGCGTGCCTGGTAGGGTTGGCAGCACTGCACCAGCTTGGTGGCCGCTCTGGCGTGCAGGCCACGCTTGTTGGTCAGTGTTAGCTTGCGGCTGGCCACGCTTACGACTCCTTGCGTTCAGGCTTTCCCGGAGCGTCCTGTGGTGAGGGGGAGACCGGCGTGTGTATGCCGAGCTCCCGGTGGCGCAGGCGAACGTCAGGCTGCAGCTGGGCCAGGTGGTGTGCCAGCCGTTCGGCAAGGTATACCGAGCGATGCTGTCCACCGGTGCAGCCGATGGCGACGGTGAGATAGCTTCTGTGGCTGCTGCGATAGGCGGGGAGCCAGCGCTCGATCCAGCCGATGATGTCGTCAAGCATCTCCCCCACCAGCGGATACTGCTCCAGGAACTCAACGATGCTGGGCTCGCGGCCGGTGGCGGAACGCAGCCGCGGGTCCCAGTAGGGGTTTGGCAGGCAGCGGGCATCAAAGACGATATCCGCATCAAGGGGCACCCCTCCCTTGAAGCCGAAGGACTCGACGGTAAGCGTCAACTGATCGGGCCGATGGCTGGCAACCTGGTCGGTGATGCGGCCTCGCAGGTCATGGACCGAAAGCCGGGAAGTGTCGATGATCAAGTCGGCCAGATTGCGAATGTCGCTCAGGGTGGCGTCTTCCGACTCGATTGCCTCTCCCAGCGTCATGTCGCTGCCACGCGTCATCGGATGGCGTCGCCGTGTGGCCGAGTATCGCTCGATCAGAATTCTTGCATCTGTGGTGAGGTATATTACCTGGCAATCGATCTTGCGGGCGCGCAGCTCCTCGAGCAGACGGGGGAAGCGCTCCAGGGCATGGGGGAGGTTGCGTGAGTCGATGCTGACAGCAATGGAGGATTGTCCGGACGGTCCGCTGGGCAGTTCTTCCACCAGCGATCCCAGCAGCATCGCTGGAAAGTTGTCGATGGCGTAGTAGCCCAGGTCTTCGAGCGCCTGCAGTGCGATCGACTTGCCGGAGCCGGAACGGCCACTGATGATCACGAGCTGCATGCGGGTCTCCTGGTTGGCTGGCCGGGCGGCCCGGGAAGGTCAGAGCGGCGTCGGCGTCTGTCGTCGAATGGCTTCAATGAGCCGCTCGTGGAGCTCACGTTGGCTGTTGCTCTTGCGCAGTGCCACTCGAGTGTCGACATCGTTCATGATGCTGGCCACCTGGCTGAGTAGCGCCAGATGTGTATCGTCCGCCTCTTCCGGGACCAGCAGTACGAAGACCAGGTCGACCGGCTCTCCGTCGATGGCGTCGAAATCGATAGGCTCCGCCAGCTGGAGGAAGGCCGCGACCGGACTGTGACAGTGGGGGCTCCTGGCGTGAGGAATGGCCACCCCATTGCCGATGCCCGTGCTACCGAGGCGTTCTCTGCCGATCAGGCGGGCAAAGACTTCCTGGCTGTCGAGGCTCGGCGTGTTCTGTGCGATGAAGGTGCTGAAGAATTCCAGCACCCGTTTCTTGCTGCCACCGGGGACGCCGAACAAGGCGCGCTCCGGCGGCAGAATGGTTTCCAGTGTCATGGCAATCAGCGAATGCCGGCGCCCTGGGCGCGGGCCTGGGCTTTTTCCTTGTGTTTGACCAGTTGACGGTCGAGCTTGTCGGTCAGTGCGTCAATAGCGGCGTACATGTCGGGATCGGTGGCCTCGGCATGAAGGTCGGCGCCGGCAGCATGCAGGGTGCAGGCGGCCAGTTGACGCTCCTTCTCTACCGAAAGCGTGACCTGGACGTTGGTGATGTTGTCGTAGTGGCGCTGCACGCGGGTCAGTTTTTCGCTGACGTAGTCACGCAGGGCATCGGTCAGTTCCACATGGTGGCCGGTAATATTGACTTGCATGACAGGCTCCTTCGTCCTTCGGGTGGTGCCTCGATTGTAACCCTTTTTGAGGCCCTGCAAACCCCTCCCTTTCCGGTTTCCTGCGAAGGGTCAAGAGAGCGGGCTGGGGTCAGCGAAATCGCTTGCGCTCGCTTGAGGAGGGTATGCCCAACGCTTCCCGGTACTTGGCGACGGTTCGCCGCGCAACGCGGATGCCGTCCTCGGCCAGCAGATCGACCAGGCGACTGTCCGACAGCGGCTTGCGGGGCGGCTCGTCCTGTACCAGCTTGCGGATCCGGGCACGGATCGCGGTGCTGGAATAGGCGTCGCCTTCGCCTTCTCCGCCGCCGACATGGCTGGAGAAGAAGAACTTGAGTTCGAACACGCCGCGCGGCGTGTGGATGAATTTCTGGGTCGTTACGCGAGAGATGGTCGACTCATGCATATCCACGGCCTGGGCAATATCAGCCAGTATCAGTGGCCGCATGGCCTCCTCCCCCTGCTCGAGAAAGTCGAGCTGGCGGGCCATGATCTCGCGGCCGACCCGCAGCAGGGTGTCGTTCCGGCTGGCCAGGCTCTTCATCAGCCAGCGCGCCTCCTGAAGGTGATCCTTGAGAAACTGGTTGTCCTGGCTCTTGTCGGCGCGCCTTACCAGGGCCACGTAATCGGGCTGGATGCGCAGTCTTGGCAGGGCGTCGGCGTTGAGCTCGACACGCCAGCCGCGCTCGTCATGGCGAGCGAGCAGGTCGGGGGTGATGTAATTGCCACTCACCTCGGCGAACTCGCTGCCCGGGCGCGGGTCCAGCGAGCGAATCAGACCGATCACCTCCTCCAGGGCCTCATCGTCCAGCCCCAGGCGGCGCTTGAGCAGTCGGCGATCGTCGCTGGCCAGGGCTTCGAGGAACTGGCGGACGAGGCGCCTGGCCTGGGGGAGCAGCGGGGTGTCGTCGGGTAGTGCCGCGAGCTGCAGCATCAGGCATTCACGCAGGTCCCGGGCAAAGACACCGGTAGGTTCGAATTGCTGCAGACGCAGCAGCACCTGCTCGACCTCCCGGGTTGGCAGGCCCTCGAGGCCCTGCTGGCGAAGCCCGTCGCGAATCTCTTCCAGCGGCTGCGCCAGGTAGCCGGTGCCGTCCACGGCATCGATCAGGCTCTCGGCGATCTGGCGCTGGCGCTCGCTGAGATCGGTCATCGCGAGCTGCCAGATCAGGTGGCTGGCCAGGCTCTGCCCGGCGGCCTGGCGTTCAAAATCAGGTCCTTCGCCGCTGCCCGAGCTGGCGCCATGGTCGGGGTAGGTGTCAGACCAGTCGCTGTCGGTGGAAAGTTCAGAGGGAATTTCGCTGGCCCAATCGTCGTCTTGGACCGCTTCGGCGGTCTGTTCGCCGAAGCCGTCGTCGAGTTCCAGCATGGGGTTGGTTTCCAGCGCCTGCTGGATCTCCTGACGCAGATCGAGCGTCGAGAGCTGCAGCAGCGCAATCGCCTGCTGCAGTTGGGGCGTCATGGTCAGCTGAGTGCCGACACGGAGTTGCAAGGATGCTTTCATGGCCATGAGAATAGGGGGCTCATCTGCCGAAAAAAACCACCCTAGCCCCCAATGGTTCGACTTGCAAGTGGTTTGAGTGCAATAAGCATGCCATCCGCAATTTCCGTGCCGAATATGCATGTTTATATTGACAGCAGGCAGTTGTGTTGATTCGAGTCGCCAGGTTTAGAGACGGAAGTCCTCGCCGAGATAGACCTCACGCACCCTGCGGTTGGCGAGAATGGCATTGGCATCACCTTCCGCAATGATCTGCCCGTCTCCGACGATGTAGGCGGTATTGCAGATATCCAATGTCTCGCGCACGTTGTGGTCGGTGATCAGGACGCCGATATCACGCGCCTTGAGCTGACGGATGATGCCTTTGATTTCACCAACGGAAATAGGATCCACGCCAGCGAAAGGCTCATCGAGCAGGATGAAGGCCGGCTCGGTGGCCAGCGCCCTGGCGATCTCCACCCGTCGCCGTTCGCCGCCAGACAGGCTCATGCCGAGATTGTTGCGGATATGGGTAACATGAAAGTCTTCCAGCAGCTCTTCCAAGCGCGCATGACGGCCTCGTCGGTCCAGGTCCTTGCGCGTCTCGAGAATGGCCATGATGTTATCCGCCACCGAGAGCTTGCGAAAGATCGAGGCTTCCTGGGGAAGGTAGCCAATGCCGGCGCGGGCTCGCTCATGCATGGCCGACCCGCTCAGGTCCAGGTCGTCGATATGCACTTCACCGGCGTCGGCGCGGACCAGGCCAACGATCATGTAGAACGAAGTGGTCTTGCCGGCACCGTTGGGGCCGAGAAGGCCGACGATGCTGCCCTGCTCGATGGAGAGGCTGATGTCGTGTACCACACGGCGACGCTTGTAGCTCTTGGCCAGGTGAGTGGCTCTCAGGGTCTTCATTACCACGTCAGCGCTCCGGTTGCAGGGTCATGCGAATCCGCTGGCGCCCTTCGACACCTTCGCTCTCGGCACGAGCCTGAACCACGCGGCGATCGAGGAAGTACTCCAGATAGCCGCCATCGAAGGTATCGCCCCGCTGATGCAGCTCGGCCCTGTCGATCAGTTCGACGCGGCGCTCGGCGACATGATAGATGATGGTTCGCCCCCAGCCACGCACCACGGGTTCGTCCGGGTCGGGCTGCTGCTCGATATAGGCGCGCTCGCCGGTGGCGATGGCGCGAGTCAGTTCGCCAGCCTGGTTGCGGCGGATCTCGACCCGGTTGCCGGTCAGTTGCATGGTCCCCTGGCGAATGTCCACGTCACCGGTATAGACGGCGGTGCCGGCGGTGTCGTCGAGATCGAGCTGGTCGGCCTCGACTTCGATAGGTTGGTCGGCGTCTCGCTGCTGGGCCAGGACCGGGCCGCTTCCCCACGCCATGCCAACCAGCGCCAGGGCGATTAGCATGCGGGCGGTTGGGAACTTGAATTGCTTCATGGCGTGACATCCTCTGGTTCGATGGCTTCGGCCTGGCCCTGCTGGGCGCGCTCCGGGGGGTGGTGGCCGCGAACATTGTCGGTCAAACGTGACCGGTTGTCATGGATCCAGGCATCGAAGCGGTCGCCGCGCATGTGTTGGGGGGGCTGCTGGAGCAGTGCCGGGGTGTCGCTCCAGGCGTGCCCGACATTGGCGTCGAAGTGCAATATTTCTGTGTCGAGCTGCCAGCGTTCCTCGGGGGCGAACAGTCGGGCGTTGCCGGTCAGTGTCAGTGGATTGCCCCCGGGGCCAAGTCGCCCTTCGTCGCCGTTGGCAATCCAGCGCCTACCCTCTCGATCGATCAAGTGGGCCACCGGGGTTACCGCTCGGGTGACATCATCGTGAGGAGTATGCACCAGGCGCGGGCTGTCCAGGCGCTGGTGGGCACGGCCCTGGGCGTCGAATCGCGTCAGCCTGGCTTCTTCGAGGTAGTAGTCAGGTTCGCCGGCCTCGTCGGTGGGCACCGGGCCGGGAGCGGGAGTCTGCCAGGGCGCTAGCCACGCCAGCAGTGCTCCCAGGCCAATCAGGATCAGCAGGAGCCATAGTCGAAACGAGGGGCGGGGCAGGCGCTTGGGCAGCATGGGGTCAGTGCTGGACGTGAAGATAGGTGTCGACCAGGGCGTCTCGGTGTCCCTGGGCTTCGAGCAGGGTATCGCAGATCTCGCGAACGGCCCCGTGGCCACCGCTGCGTAAAGTGACCCAGTCGGCCAGGGCGTGAATGTAGGGAGGGGCTCCAGGGACGGTGATCCCAATGCCGGCCCGCTGGATGGCGGCCAGGTCGGGAAGATCGTCGCCGCAATAGGCGACCTGCTCCAGAGAGAGGTTCTTGCGTCGGCAGAGTTCGCGCAAGGTGGCCAGCTTGTCCTCACAGCTCTGGAAGACGTGGTCGATGCCCAGCGCGGCAGCGCGATGACTGACCATGGAGGATTCTCGACCCGTCAGCAGGGCAACCTGGATGCCGGCGCGCCGCAGCAGCTTGATGCCCAGCCCGTCCTGGGTATGGAATGCCTTGATCTCAACGCCGTCGGCCTGGAAGTAGAGTCGTCCGTCGGTCAGTACCCCATCGACATCGAGGGCCAGTAGACGGATCTGGCGTAGACGGTCGAGGAGCCGGGGGTCGTTGATCGGAGTTGCCAGAGCCATGGGCTCTCCTTGTGGTTCAAAAGGTCAGTGGTTCAAAAGGTCAGGGGTTCAAAAGGTCAGGGGTTCAAAAGGTCAGGGGTTAAATGGGTCGTCAGATCACGCCGCTGCGCAGCAGGTCGTGCATGTGCAGGGCACCGACCGGATGTCCTTCTTCGTCGACCACGGCCAGGGCCGTGATCCGATTGTCCTCCATGACGCGCACCGCCTCGGCGGCCAGCAGGTCGGGGGCGATGCGCTTGCCGGGGCGAGTCATGACGTCATCGACACTCAGTTGGCTGAGGTCGGTATGCTGGTCCAGGGTGCGGCGCAAGTCGCCATCGGTATAGACACCAATCAGTCGATTCTGCACGTCCACCACACAGGTGAAGCCGAGCCCCTGTCGGGACATCTCCAATAGTGCGTCCCGCAGCGGGCTGCCCATCGGGACGCTCGGCAGTCGCGTACCCTGATGCATGAGATCGGCGACCCGTAGCAGGAGCCGCTTTCCCAGGCTGCCTCCCGGGTGTGAGCGGGCGAAGTCCTCAGCGGTGAAGCCGCGGGCTTCCAGCAGGGCGACGGCCAGGGCATCTCCCAGGGCTAGCGCCGCTGTGGTAGAGGCGGTGGGGGCCAGGTCCAGGGGACAGGCCTCACGGGCGACGGCGGCACTCAGGTGAGCGTCGGCATGGCGGGCCAGCGTCGACTCGGGGTTCCCCGTCATGCTGACCAGCGGCGTGCCCATACGCTTGAGTAGTGGCAGAATCGCCGTGACTTCTCCGGTTTCACCGGAGTTGGAAAGGGCCAGCACCACATCGCCCGGAGTGATCATGCCGAGGTCGCCATGGCTGGCCTCGCCGGGGTGGACGAAGAAGGCCGGAGTCCCGGTGCTGGCCAGGGTCGCGGCGATCTTGCCGGCAATATGGCCCGATTTTCCCATGCCGGTGACGACCACCCGACCCTGGCAGGCAAGCATGAGCTCACAGGCATGATCGAAATGGCTATCCAGTCGATCGGCAAGGGCGCCGATGGCCTGGTGTTCGATTTGAAGCGTGCGACGGGCGCTATCGCGCAATGGCGATACGTCGGCGGGATCGGCTTGATGTGGAGAAGCAGCGTCTATGGTCATGATGATGATTGTTGCCCGTTGTGGCGTTTCACTCAAGGAGCGCCGTTGCCGACAAGCCCCAGCCAGCCCAGATAGGCGAGATAGCACCCCAGCAGCAGGCTGGCAGGCAGACGCTCGATGCGGCCTTGGCGCTGCCACAGAAGCAGCATGGACATGGCCAGGGTCAGCAGCAGCATGATCGGATAGTCGCGGCTTGCCGCTGCCGCATCGATCGGCCCAGGTGCGAGCAGGGCAGGAATGGGCAGCACTGCCAGCAGGTTGAACAGGTTCGAGCCGATGACATTGCCGATCGCCAGTTCATGGTGCCCCTTGAGGGCGCTGGCCACGCAGGCGGCCAGCTCCGGCAAGCTTGTGCCGATGGCCACGACGGTCAGGCCGATGATCAGCTCACTGACGCCCATGCCCTGGGCCAGTTCACTGGCGCCCCAGACCAGTATGCGGGAACTGAGTGCCAGCAGCAGCAGCGTGCCGACCAGCCAGCTAAGCGCCCGTGGCAGCGCCAGGTCGGGTATATCTCCCATCGGGGCGACGTCCGGGGTATCGGCACGAACCAGCCACCACAGGCTGAAGATCAGCAGGAGGGAGAGAAACAGTGCGTCGAAGCGTCCCAGGATGCCGTTGGCCAGGGCATAGCCTGCCAGTCCGGTGGCGCCAAGAAGCAGCGGCAGCTCGCGCCGCACCAGAGAGAAGGGGACGGGGATCGGTCGAACCAAGGCCGTGATGCCGAGAACCAGGCCGATGTTGGCGATATTCGAGCCAAGTGCGTTGCCGGTGGCCAGGTCGGGGATACCATCCAGTGCTGCGAATACCGCCACGACCATTTCCGGGGCCGAGGTCCCCAGCGCCACCACGGTCATGCCAATCAGCAGGGGACTCAGGCCGGTGCCGCGCGCCGTGGCTGCGGCAGCGCCGACGAAACGATCGGCGCTCCAGACCAGACCGATGAGGCCGACAGTGGCCATGAGCAGGGGGATCAGCATGAATAAGGCGGGGCCGAGGCATCGAGGAGGCGTATATTAGACGTGCTGGCGGGCCCGGGTGCAAGTGCGGCCTGCGTTGGGCTGGCGCCCTGCGACCCGGTTAGGATACGATGTTCGATAATTTTTTCGATGGACGTCTCGCAATGACCGATTCCCCCTTCGTGGTGGTGGAGGGTCTGCATTTCGCCCGGGGGGAGAAGGACATCTTCCGCGGCGTGGAACTGCAAATCCCGCGGGGCAAGATCACCGCCATCCTGGGTCCCAGCGGTACGGGCAAGACGACCCTGCTCAAGCTGATTGGCGGGCAGCTCGCCCCCGATGCTGGTTGCGTCAGTATCGACGGCGAGGATGTGCATGCCCTGTCCCGAAAGGCGCTTTTTCGATTGCGGCGTCGCATGGGCATGCTGTTCCAGAGCGGTGCACTCTTCTCCGATCTCAGCGTATTCGAGAACGTGGCTTTTCCCCTGCGCGTACATACCGATCTGCCCGAGGCGATGATCCGTGACGTGGCGCTGATGAAGCTGCAGGCAGTCGGGCTGCGCGGCGCGCGCGACCTGATGCCATCGGAGCTTTCCGGGGGGATGGCCCGGCGGGTCGCTCTGGCGCGTGCCATTGCCCTGGACCCCGAACTGATTCTCTACGATGAGCCCTTCGTGGGGCAGGATCCGATTTCCAAGGGGGTGTTGGTCCAGCTGATCAAGCGGCTCAATGATGCGCTGGGCCTGACTGCCGTCGTGGTGTCGCACGATATTCAGGAGACGCTGTCCATAGCCGACTATGTCTACGTGATTTCCGATGGCCGGGTCATGGCCCAGGGTACGCCGGATTCACTGGACGTGGATGAGGATCCGCGAGTCAGTCAGTTCGTCCATGGCGAGCCCGATGGTCCGGTCCCTTTTCATTATCCGGCGACGGATTTCTTCAGCGACATCCTCAATGGGGAGGGGCGCCCATGATCGGGCGAATCGTGAGCTTCGGGCGGCGCGGTTGCGAAGTGCTCGAAGCCCTGGGCCGGGCAGGGCAGTTCCTGGCCCAGTCAGCCGTTGGTGTGCCGTCCCGGGAGGGCTGGTACCTGTGGCTGCGGCAGGTGCATTTCGTCGGCGTGCTGTCGCTGGCCATCGTGCTGGTTTCCGGGCTCTTCATCGGCATGGTGCTGGCGCTACAGGGCTACACCCTGCTGGTTGACTTTGGTGCCGAGCAGGCGCTGGGTCAGATGGTGGCGCTGTCGCTGCTGCGTGAACTCTCACCGGTCGTGGCGGCACTGCTGTTTGCCGGCCGGGCCGGCTCGGCGTTGACCGCCGAGATCGGCCTGATGAAGGCCACCGAGCAGCTCACCAGCATGGAGATGATCGGCGTCGACCCCCTGAGGCGGATAGTGGCCCCCCGGCTGTGGGCCGGTTTCGTGGCGCTGCCGGTGTTGACCGTTGGCTTCAGTGTGGTCGGCATCTACGGCGGTTACCTTGTGGGGGTCGAGTGGCTCGGGGTCTTTGAAGGCTCCTACTGGGGCAATATGCAGGGCAGCGTTGATTTCATTGGTGATGTCGGCAACGGCATGGTCAAGAGCGTGGTCTTCGCCCTGGTGGTCACCTGGATCGCGGTGTTTCAGGGTTATGACCTGGTGCCCACATCGGAAGGCATTTCGCGGGCTACCACGCGCACCGTGGTCTACTCGTCACTGGCGGTGCTCGGCCTGGACTTCGTGCTCACCGCGTTGATGTTTGGTGGATTTTCCTGATGACGGGAAGACTTGTTTTGACGTTCGGAGAGACGCAATGAAGCGCAGCAAGACGATGGAGCTGGGGGTCGGCCTGTTCATGCTGGCGGGTATCCTCGGGCTCCTGTTCCTGGGGATGCGGGTCAGTGGCATGGCCTTCACCGCCCCGGGCGACACCTTTCGGCTCGAGGCCAACTTTGCCAATATCGGCAGCCTCAAGCCACGCGCCCGAGTCACCATGGCGGGTGTGACCGTGGGGCGGGTGACAGCCATCGAGCTCGATACCGACTGGTACGATGCCCGCGTGGTGTTGGAGCTCGACGGCGAACTCGAGGGCAGGCTTTCTCGAGACACCACCGCTGCGATTCTCACTGCCGGACTGCTTGGCGAGCAGTACATCGGGCTTACGGTCGGCGGGGATCCGGACACCCTTGTCGATGGCGATACCATCCGCGACACCCAGTCCGCCATGGTGCTGGAAGAACTCATTCAGCAATTCGTGTCCAATATGGTCAGCGACTAGAGGCCCTGGCCTTGTGTCACTCAATCATCGCTTCGTTAAGAGGTCACCCCATGACAGGTCAACCCAAGACACTGATGTCTCGCTCCCATACTCTCCTTCGCCTGATGGTGGTGGGGTTGTGCCTGGCGCTGTTCTCACTGTCGGCACAGGCCGAGCCGGAGCGCAGCCCGGAGCAGGTGATTCGCGACAGCGTCAACGAGATGATGGGACAGATAGAAGGGCGTGAGGATTACTTTGCGGCCAATGTGAATGAGCTAAAGGCCTTGGTCGATGAGAGCCTGGATGAGGTTGCCGATTTTCGCTATATCGGTGCGAGTGTGATGGGACGCTACTTCCAGAACGCCACGCCTCAGCAGCGCTCCCGCTTCGCCAATACCTTCCGCCAGACGCTGATCGACACCTATACCAAGGGCCTGGTCACCTTCGACTATCGTGAACTTCGCGTGCTTGACAGCCAGCGGGCACCGCGTCACGAGGATCAGGCGAGCGTGGCCATGGAGGTGGTTGCTGTCGATGGTACCGTCTATCCCGTCAGCTATACGCTGCGCCTCTCTGACGGGCAGTGGAAAGTGGTCAATGTCATTGTGAATGGCATCAATCTGGGCCTGACGTTCCGCAACCAGTTCGACCAGGCCATGCGCGACCATAATCGGGATTACGATGCCGTGATCGCCAACTGGTCGCCAGAACTCGCTGCCGACGAACTCGAAGAAGGCGGAAGAGATTGAGCCTGCTGCTCGACCGTGGCGGTGTACGTCTCGAGGCCAGCCCCGCCAGGCTGGCCGTGACTGGCAATGTCGATTTCGACATGGCTGCACAGCTTGCCGAAGCCGGTAGCGGCTGGCTGGCCGAGCAGCCGTCCGGCTCCCGGATGGAGCTGGACCTGAGTGGCGTGGAGCAGGTCAGCAGTGCGGCACTCAGCGTCTTGCTGGAGTGGACCCGATGCTCGCGTGCTGCCGGCATTCAGCTGGATTCGGTACGGCTCTCCCAGCCCCTGCTCAGGCTGACAAGGGTTGCCGGTCTCGATGCCCTGCTGCCTGTTGCTGAAACATCCTTCTCTTGAGTTACGCCCTGCCCGGCATCGCCAAGTGGGGCGCTTTTCATTACCATGTCACCATAATCTGTCTCTGGCACCGACCCCCTGGGGTCGTGTGCCCCCCCGAATCGATCACAGGAGTTCCGGTTTCCATGCAACCCAGTGATGTCAAGGCGCTGCTAGAGGCCCGTATCGAAGGCTGCGATTTTCATATTCAAGGCGAAGGGTGCAATTTCCAGGTCATCGCCGTGGGCGATGTGTTCGACGGCCTGTCGCCGGTCAAGCGCCAGCAGTTGATTTATGGCGCCCTGTCGGAAGAGATCGCCTCCGGTGCCGTTCATGCCGTCAGCATCAAGACCTATACCCCGGCGCAGTGGATTAGCGCGCCGGAGAATGCGGCTTCACAGAATCAGGGCGCCTGACGGTCGAACCTCCATGGACAAGTTGATTATTACCGGCAATGGCCCGGTCAACGGCGAGGTCTGGGCCAGCGGCGCCAAGAATGCGGCCCTGCCTATTCTCTGTGCCACGCTGCTCGGCGATGAGCCCGTGACCATCGGCAATCTGCCGCATCTGCAGGACATCACGACCACGCTGGAGCTGCTGGGGCGCATGGGCGTCGAGCCGGTGATGGGCGAGAAGATGACCATCCAGCTTGATGGAGCCCAGGTGAAGGATTGCCATGCTCCCTACGAACTGGTCAAGAAGATGCGCGCCTCCATCCTCGTGCTCGGCCCGCTGCTGGCGCACTTCGGTCATGCGGATGTGTCGCTGCCCGGTGGCTGTGCCATCGGCTCGCGCCCCGTGGATCTGCATATTCGTGGACTGGAAGCCATGGGCGCGGAGATTCGCGTCGAGGGTGGCTATATCCGAGCCCGGGTGGATGGACGACTCAAGGGGGCCACGATCTTCTTCGACACCGTCACCGTTACCGGCACCGAAAATCTCTTGATGGCTGCGACCCTGGCCACCGGTACCACGATACTGGAGAACGCTGCCCGCGAGCCCGAGGTGGTTGATCTGGCAGAGTGCCTGATCAAGATGGGGGCCAATATTCGCGGACAGGGTACCGATACCATCGTGATTGAGGGTGTCGAGCGGCTCCACGGTGCCTACCATGACGTCATGCCGGATCGCATCGAGACCGGCACCTTCCTGGTGGCCGCCGCGCTCAGTCGCGGCAAGGTGCGGGTGCGCAATACCCGTGCCGACATTCTCGAGGCGGTGCTGGCCAAGCTGGAAGAGGCCGGTGCCAAGATCACCCTGGGAGACGGCTGGATCGAGCTGGACATGGAGGGGCGTCGGCCGCGTCCGGTGAATATTCGTACGGCGCCCTATCCTGCCTTTCCCACGGATATGCAGGCCCAGTTCGTGGCCCTGAATGCGGTGGCGGACGGTAACTCGCGGGTGGTCGAGACCATCTTCGAGAACCGCTTCATGCATGTGCAGGAACTGAATCGCATGGGCGCCAACATCGTGCTTGAGGGCAATACGGCGCTGATTACCGGTGTCGAGCGACTCTCCGGAGCGCCGGTCATGGCCACCGATCTGCGGGCCTCGGCCTCGCTGGTGATCGTGGCGATGATGGCGGAAGGGGAGACCATGGTGGATCGTATCTACCATATCGATCGCGGCTATGAATGCATCGAGGAGAAGCTCCAACTACTTGGTGCGCGGATCCGTCGAATTCCCGGTTGAGCGATTCGTTCGACATGCGCTTTTCCGACCACAGGCGAGACCATGAGCAAGCAATTGATTCTGGCCCTTTCCAAGGGCCGTATTCTCGATGAAACGCTGCCGCTGCTGGCCGCTGCCGGCATCACGCCGGCAGAGGACCTGGGCAAGAGCCGCAAGCTGCTTTTTGACACCAACCTGGCGAACGTCAAGCTCGTTATCATCCGCGCCACCGACGTACCCACCTATGTCCAGCTCGGGGCCGCCGACCTGGGTGTTGCCGGCAAGGATGTGCTGCTCGAGCATGGCGCCGAGGGTCTCTACGAGCCGCTGGATCTCGAGATCGCCAGGTGCAAGCTGATGACCGCCGGCATCGATGGCGCCGAGCCGGCCCGTGCGCGTCGCCGGGTGGCCACCAAGTTCGTCAACGTGGCGCGGCGCTATTACGCGGAGCAGGGCATCCAGGCCGAGGTGATCAAGCTCTATGGCGCCATGGAGCTGGCACCGCTGATGAATCTGGCCGACGAGATCGTCGATATCGTCGATACCGGTAATACGCTGCGCGCCAACGGCATGTCGCCGCGGGAACTGATCGCACCGATCAGTACTCGTCTGGTGGTCAACAAGGCGGCCATGACCATGAAGCACGCACAGCTCAAGCCGTTGATTGCTCGCCTGACCGATGCGGTGGGCAAGCGGCGTGCCAGCGAAAGCGCCATCTCGCCTTGAGCGCCGCGGCGTAAGGCAAGTGAGCGCATTACCACTGCTTTCATTCTTGTAGAGGCGAACGCCATCATGAGCGAAACCCTTGTCGATGCCGTCGAGATTGCGCGGCTCTCAACCGCCGACGGCGATTTCGAGACGCGCCTCGACGCGCTGCTCGCCTGGGAGGGCGTATCCGATGCCGAGATACAGCGTCGTGTCCATGACATCCTTGCCGGTGTCAGGGCGCGGGGCGACTCAGCGCTGATAGAGTATTCCAATCGCTTCGACCGGCTAGCCGTGTCGAGCATGGCGGAGCTGACCCTCGGTGCGGAGCGCCTAGAGGAGGCCTTCGTCGGTCTTCCCGAGGAGCAGCGTGATGCCCTGTCGAAGGCGGCGGAGCGTATCCGTGCTTACCATGACCGGCAGAAGCCGGAGTCCTGGGCTTTCACCGAAGCCGACGGCACCGTCCTGGGGCAGCAGGTCACGGCTCTGGATCGTGCCGGTATCTACGTCCCCGGGGGCAAGGCGGCCTACCCCTCCTCTGTGCTGATGAACGCCATACCCGCCCATGTTGCCGGGGTGCGCGAGATCGTCATGGTAGTGCCCACCCCGGACGGTGTGCTCAATGAACTGGTGCTGGCGGCGGCGCACCTGGCCGGGGTGAACCATGTCTTCACCATAGGCGGCGCCCAGGCGGTGGCAGCGCTGGCCTATGGCACCGAGACGGTGCCCCGGGTCGACAAGATCGTGGGCCCCGGCAACATCTACGTCGCCACTGCCAAGCGCGCGGTATTCGGCCAGGTGGGGATCGACATGATTGCCGGTCCCTCCGAGATACTGGTGGTCTCCGACGGGGGAACCGACCCCGACTGGTTGGCCATGGATCTCTTCTCCCAGGCGGAGCATGACGAGGATGCCCAGGCGCTATTGGTCAGTTGGGACGCCAGCCACCTGAATGCCGTGGAGGCATCAATCGAGCGGCTGCTGCCGACCCTGGAGCGGGAGCAGATCGTGCGGCAGTCACTGTCGCGCCGCGGCGCACTGATTCACTGCCGCAACAGGGAGGAGGCGATCCGCTTGATCAACCGGATCGCGCCGGAGCACCTGGAGCTCTCCATGGCCGATCCGGAAGCGCTGCTGCCGGAGGTGCGCCATGCGGGCGCCATCTTCATGGGGCGCTACACCGCCGAGGCGCTGGGCGACTACTGTGCCGGCCCCAATCATGTGTTACCGACTTCAGGAACGGCGCGCTTCTCATCGCCGCTGGGTGTCTACGATTTCCAGAAGCGCTCCTCCATCATCAACTGCTCCCGGGAGGGGGCATCGAAGCTGGGGCGGATAGCGTCGATTCTTGCCCGGGGCGAGTCGTTGACCGCCCATGCGCGTTCAGCCGAGTATCGGATCCAGAAGTAGCGCTGTCGGCCGCTGCCGGGGCGATAACACGAAAGACCCTGTCCATCGAAAGTGGGCAGGGTCTTTTTTCGTGTTGGCAGGTGGCGTGCGGGTGTCTGCGCCTCAGCGTTCCGGCTGTCTCAACTGAGGGGGAGGGCGTTCACCGACTTCCAGTTCGATGCTGAGTTTGTCGCCGCTGCGCACGACGGTCAGCGGTAGGGTGGCGCCGGGCTGGATGGCGGCGATGTCGCTCATGGCTACCCGTGCATCGAGAATCGGGCGACCATCGACTTCCAGCAGGACGTCTCCTGGACGCAGACCTGCCCGGGCGGCGGGTCCGTCCCTTACCACTCCGGAAATGACGACGCCGCGAGGGGCTTGCAGGCCGAAGGAGGCGGCCAGCTCCGGGGTGATTTCCTGGGCCTCTATGCCCAGCCAGCCTCGAATCACGCGCCCCTGGGTCACCAGGTCATCGAGAATGCTATGGGCCAGACGGGTGGGAATGGCGAAACCCACTCCCTGAGAGCCGCCGGAGCGTGAAAAAATGGCCGTATTGATACCCACCAGGGCGCCTTCGGCATTGATCAGTGCCCCCCCGGAGTTGCCGGGATTGATGGCGGCATCGGTCTGAATGAAATCTTCGTAGGCACTCAGGCCCAGGTGGGTGCGCCCCGTGGCGCTGATGATGCCCATGGTGACGGTCTGGCCGACGCCGAAGGGGTTACCGATGGCCATGGCAATGTCGCCCACCGCCACGTCCTCGGTGTCGTACAGGGTGATGACGGGGAGGTCTTCAAGGTCGATGCGCAGCACGGCCAGGTCGCTTTCCGGATCGGTGCCGATGACCTGGGCCAGGGTTTCACGACCGTCCCGCAGGGCCACCTGGATCTCGTCGGCGCCATCGATCACGTGATGGTTGGTCAGTACATAGCCGTCTTCGCTGACGATGACACCGGAACCCAGGCTGGAGAGAAAGCGTTGCTGACTGGGTACGTCGTCGCCGAAGAACTGGCGGAAGAAGGGGTCGGACATCATCGGGTGCTCTTCGAGAGCGACGACTCGTGACGAGTAGATATTGACCACCGCCGGGGCGGCCTTCTCCACCGCCTCCGAATAGCTGACCGGCCCCTGCATACGGCTCAGGGGTTCGGCTTGCCGCACCTCGGGCGTGGCGCGGGATGCCGGCTGATTCAGCTCGCTGGGCGCTTCAACAGCAGGGGGGGGCTCGGGTGGAGAGGACTGAGGTGGCCCCAGGAGCTGCGGAAAGGTGTTAAGCAGTACGATAGCCAGCAGCACGCCGATGAGGACGGGAAGGGCATAGGCTAAGAGCGGACGACGCATGCAGTACTTTCCTGATTGGAGGGGAGCAGTCGATGCCGCCCCGCGCAGTCGTTACAATGGCACTATCCTAACATTCAAGTGAACTGCTGTCCGGAGGGCCTAATGATTTCCCGCGACGACCTGGTAAGGAGCTGTGATGCACTGCTCGATGTGCAGCGGTTCCAGGATTACACGGTCAATGGGCTGCAGGTGGCCGGACGTGTACCCATCGCCCGCGTCATGACCGGTGTGACCGCCTGCCAGGCCCTGCTCGATG
This sequence comes from Halomonas sp. ANAO-440, assembly GCF_019915905.1. Classification (NCBI taxonomy): domain Bacteria; kingdom Pseudomonadati; phylum Pseudomonadota; class Gammaproteobacteria; order Oceanospirillales; family Halomonadaceae; genus Halomonas; species Halomonas sp. ANAO-440. Next base: position 202,691 of record NZ_JAHXBV010000002.1, read on the forward strand.
AAGCGGTGACCTGGGGGGCCGACCTGGTGCTGGTCCATCACGGCTATTTCTGGAAGAACGAGCCGGTTCCCATCACCGGCATGAAGCAGCGTCGCCTGCGCACGCTGTTGCTCAATGATATCAATTTGCTTGCCTACCATCTGCCCCTGGATGCGCATGCCGAGCTGGGAAACAATGCTGAGCTGGCTCGCCGGCTTGGCTTCCAGGTGGAGGGTTGTGCCGACGGCGACATCGGTGAAGGGCTTATCTGGCTAGGTCGTCTTCCGGAAGCGCGTGGGGCTGCCGAGTTGGCGAGCCATGTGGCCGCTTGCCTGGGGCGTGCGCCGCTGCTGGTCGAGGCGCCTGACGTGGGAGCGGTGAAGCGTGTGGCCTGGTGTACGGGGGGGGCGCAGGACATGATTACCCGGGCCTGGGAGGCCGGCGCCGACGCCTTCATCTCGGGTGAGATCTCCGAGCGTACCACTCACCTGGCCCGCGAGCTCGGTATTCACTATCTAGCCGCCGGGCATCACGCCACCGAGCGCTATGGCGTTCAGGCGCTGGGCGAGTGGCTGGTCCGGGAGTTCGCCATCGAGCACCGCTTCGTCGATATCGACAACCCGGCGTGACGCCGGGCTGGCGGCATCCTTACGTCCCCTGGTCAGTAGCGTGGAGGCTGCGGGGCGTCTCTGGTCTCGGTGTCGGACTTGAGACCGAAGTCTTCCGATAGGGTGCCGCCGGTACCGTCGGCATAGTCGCGGGGTGTGGGAATTTCGTCGGCCTGCGGGGCGAGCGTCTTTTGCGTCGCCACATCGAGACGGCGGGTGGCAGGCGTCTCACAGTTGAGTGTGCTGGCGTCTTCGGTCACCCGGTGTTCGAGAGTGCGGATCTCGCGCTGTATATTGGCGACCATCATGCCGACCTGGGTAAAGTGCTCTCCCAGACCCTCCTTGAGTTCGCTCAGCTCCCTCTCGCGCTCCGCCAGCTGCTGTCGCTGATGCTGCAGGCGACTCGCAGAGGCGCCGAACAGATGGTAGCCCAGGCCGCCGAGGCCCAGACCGGCCAGCAGGCCGACGATGGCGACCAGCCAGTTGATGTTGCCATATTCCACGTGGTTCTCCCCCTGATGCTGATGCACGCTGAGCGCGTGGTCTTGCCATGGCGCCGCACTCGGTCGTCTGGCGACCCATTATAGGGGTGTGGGCGGTCGGCCGGTCAACGCCGCGTCAGCACGGCGTTGTTCTGCGCAAAGGTTGCTGGGAGCGTATAATGCACAGCCTGCCAATTTATGAGCCAAGTCAGCAAGGAATAGCCATGTGTGCGACTGCGACCCCCGTGGACTCTCGTTCGACTCCCGGTATTACGCCACTGGCGCGATATCGTGCCGACATCGAGCGTAAGGGATTTCAGTACGATCCGGCCCAGGAGCAGGCTGTCCTGCACCTGCAGCGTCTTTTCGATGAGCTGGTGGCGATGCCGCGGGCCGAGCCGAGGGCGGTTACTACGAGCCGTGGCCTGAAGTCGCGGGTGGCAGGCCTGTTCGGCAAGCGCGACAAGTCTGCTCAGGGACCGTCGTTGCCATCGGTTCAGGGGCTCTATCTCTGGGGTGGGGTGGGGCGCGGCAAGACCTATCTGGTCGACACCTTCCACGAGTCGCTGCCGTTTCCCGACAAGATGCGTACCCATTTCCACCGCTTCATGCAGCGTGTGCATAACGAACTCGAGCACTACAAGGGCGAGAAGAATCCCTTGAGCCTGATCGCCGGCAAGTTTGCCGCCGAGGCACGTGTCATCTGTTTTGATGAATTCTTCGTCAAGGACATCACCGATGCGATGATCCTGGCCAACCTTCTGGAATCGCTGTTCGAGCGTGGCGTCGTACTCGTGGCGACGTCGAATATCGTTCCCGACGAGCTATACAAGGACGGGCTTCAGCGAACCCGATTCCTGCCCGCCATCGACCTGATCAAGCGACACTGCCAGGTGGTCAATGTCGATTCAGGCATCGACTATCGACTGCGTGCGCTGGAACGTGCCGAGATCTTCCATGCGCCACTTGACGACGCGGCCGACGCCGAGCTAGCTCGCAGCTTCCGTGAGATAGCCGGGCACGACGGCGAGACCGATGTGTCCATAGAGGTCAATCATCGCGTGCTTCATGCGCGCCGGCTGCATGATGATGTCGTGTGGTTCGAGTTTCGCGAACTGTGCGACGGGCCGCGCAGCCAGAACGACTATATTGAGCTGGCGCGGGAGTACCATACCGTGCTGGTTTCCAACGTGACCCGCATGGGTGCGGCAACCGACGACCAGGCGCGGCGCTTTATCAACATGGTTGACGAGTTCTACGACCGCGGTGTCAAGCTGCTGCTCTCCGCCGAGACGTCTGCCGAGGCGCTTTACGCCGATGGCCGGCTCGAATTCGAGTTTCAGCGAACCTTGTCACGACTTCAGGAGATGCAGTCACACGAGTACCTGGCGCTGCCGCATAAGCCGTGATATGCCTCTTATCATATGCCATGGAGTCGTGTAGAATGCCGCCTCGCTTGATCGTTGTCGTCGCTGCTGGTGGCGACAACCAAGAAGAATAGGGAAGATCCCATGTCGGCAGCCCCGGCGGCAGGATCCAATACATCAATATATTGTGGTGATTTCATCCATGAAGACGTTCACTGCTAAGCCGCAGTCCGTCCAGCGCGACTGGTATGTCGTCGATGCTGCGGACAAGACGCTCGGTCGTCTGGCCACCGAAATTGCTCGCCGCCTGCGCGGCAAGCACAAGCCGGAATTCACTCCTCACGTCGATACCGGCGACTACATCGTCGTGATCAACGCCGAGAAGGTGCATGTCACCGGCAACAAGGCGAATGCCAAGACCTACTATCGCCACACCGGCTACCCGGGTGGCCTGCGCTCCATGAGCTTCGAGAAGATGATCGCTCATGCTCCCGAGCGTGTTATCGAGTCCGCTGTCAAGGGTATGTTGCCGAAGGGCCCCCTGGGACGTGCGATGTACTCCAAGCTCAAGGTCTACGCCGGCGCCGAGCATCCGCACGCCGCCCAGCAGCCGCAAGAACTGAACATCTGAGGGGGTCATCGCCATGACACAGCACTATTACGGTACCGGGCGCCGCAAGACATCCACTGCCCGTGTCTTTCTCAAGCCGGGAACCGGCAAGATCACCGTCAACAGCCATGAGCTGGACCAATATTTCGGGCGTGTCACCGGGCGCATGGTGGTTCGCCAGCCGCTTGAGCTGACCGATACCGTGGGTCAGTTCGACGTCTTTGTCACCGTCAAGGGTGGTGGTGGTTCCTCCCAGGCCGGCGCCATTCGCCACGGCATCACCCGTGCCCTGATGGAGTACAACGAGGACTTCCGTCCGGCACTGCGTGCGGCCGGCTATGTCACTCGTGACGCCCGTCAGGTCGAGCGGAAGAAGGTCGGTTTGCGCAAGGCGCGTCGTCGCCCGCAGTTCTCCAAGCGCTGATTACGGCCTTGCAAGACAGAAAAACCCAGGCAATTGCCTGGGTTTTTTCTTTTGTGAAAACAGAATTTTGCATAGAAAATACCACCTTGGTCAGGCGTGCTTTGGCTTGTGCCAAGCGGCAGGATTCCTTAAGATACGACGGATTTTTATATCCGTGGTCGCGGGATACCACTTCCGTGCTGGATCGACGGGTAAGCTGATGGGAGAAACCATAACATGGCAGATAACGGCGTGAACAAAGGGCGGCGCCGTCTCCTCCTGGGTGCCACCACCGTAGTGGGTGCGGTGGGTGCAGTGGGGGTGGCGGTTCCCTTTGTGGCTTCCTGGCAGCCGAGTGCCAGGGCACGAGCGGCGGGGGCGCCGATTCAGGCGGATATTTCCAAGCTGGAGCCGGGGCAGCGCATGACCGTTGAGTGGCGCGGGCGTCCCGTTTGGATCGTCAAGCGTACCGACGACATGATCGAGCGTACCGAGAATTTCGATCCCGCTCGTCTGGTCGACCCCGATTCCCAAGCCCCCCAGCAGCCGGACTACATCACCGGTCCGCTGCGCTCGATCCGGCCGGACATCTCGGTGCTGATCGGGATCTGTACCCATCTTGGCTGCTCACCGCTCTATCGCCCCGAACCGGACGACGTCGATATGACCGCCTGGCCGGGCGGCTATTTCTGTCCTTGTCACGGCTCCTACTTCGATCTCTCGGGACGCGTATTCCGCAATGTGCCGGCACCGTCCAACCTGGAGGTTCCGCCGTACCGTTTTGAGACCGATGACATCATCATCGTCGGTGAAGACGAGGAGGCTGTGTGATGGGTAATCCAAATCGTGTCAAGGCGGAAAGCGGTATCATGCGCTGGGTGGATGATCGCTTCCCCGCCACGCAGATGTGGCAGGACCACCTGTCCAAGTACTACGCGCCGAGAAACTTCAACTTCTGGTACTTCTTCGGCTCGCTGGCGCTACTGGTACTTGTCAACCAGATCCTCACCGGGGTGTGGCTCACCATGAGCTACAACCCCACCGGCGAGGGTGCGTTTGCATCGGTCGAGTACATCATGCGGGACGTGGAATACGGCTGGCTGATCCGCTACATGCACTCCACCGGCGCCTCCGCCTTCTTCGTGGTCATCTACCTGCACATGTTCCGGGCTCTGCTCTACGGCTCCTACAAGGCGCCGCGTGAGCTGGTGTGGATCTTCGGCATGGCCATCTACCTGCTGCTGATGGCCGAGGCCTTCATGGGCTACCTGCTGCCCTGGGGCCAGATGTCCTACTGGGGTGCCCAGGTGATCATCTCTCTGTTTGCCACCATCCCGTTCATCGGACCGGATCTGGCGCAGTGGATTCGCGGCGACTTCCTGATCTCCGGCATCACCCTGAACCGTTTCTTCGCCCTGCACGTCGTGGCGCTTCCCATCGTGATCCTGGCGCTGGTGGTGCTGCATATCATCGCCCTGCATGAGGTAGGTTCCAACAACCCGGACGGCATCGACATCAAGGCCAAGACGGATGAGACAGGCAAGCCGCTGGACGGCATACCGTTTCACCCCTATTACACCGTCAAGGACATCTTCGGGGTCTCGGTGTTCCTGTTCGTCTTTGCGACGGTGATCTTCTACTTCCCCGAAGGGGGTGGTTACTTCATCGAGCGGCCCAACTTCGAGCCTGCCAACCCGATGGTGACGCCGGATCATATTGCCCCGGTGTGGTATTTCACGCCCTTCTACGCGATCCTGCGCGCGATCACCTTCGACATCGGCTTCCTGGGCCTGCAGGCCGAGTTCCTGGGTGTGGTCTTCATGGGTGGTGCCATCGCGGTGCTCTTCGTGCTGCCCTGGCTGGACCGCAGTCCGGTGAACTCGATGCGTTACAAGGGTTGGATGTCCAAGTCGATGCTGGCGCTCTTTGCCATCAGCTTCGTGATCCTGGGTATCCTCGGTGCGCTGCCGGCGACACCGCTGCGTACGGCGGTGGCCCAGCTATGCACGGTGCTGTACTTCGCCTTCTTCCTGCTGATGCCGTTCTATACGCGACTGGAGAAGACCAAACCCGTACCGGAAAGGGTGACTGGCTAATGAAAAAGCAACTGTTCGCACTGCTCTTCGCGCTGGTGCCCTTCGCGGTAGTGGCAGCGCCGATGCCTGACACTCCCTATTCGATGACGCCGGATCTCAATGACGAGGCGTCGTTGCAGCGGGGCATGCAGCTCTACGTCAACTACTGCATGGGCTGCCATAGCCTGGAGCACCAGCGTTTCGCCCGGGCCGCCGAGGATTTCGGCATGCCCCAGGACCTGGTGGAAGAGCATCTGATTTTCTCTTCCGACCTGGCCTACAATGACCAGATGCATATCGCCATGACACGCGAAGACGCAGCCAACTGGTTCGGAGCGCCAGCGCCGGACCTGACACTCCATGGTCGGCTGCGTGGTGCAGATTGGATCTACTCCTATCTGCTGACCTTCTACAAGGACCCGAGTCGCCCTAACGGGGTGAACAATGAGGTCTTCGACATGGTGGCCATGCCCAACGTGCTCGAGCCCCTGCAAGGGGTGCAGGAGAAGGTCTGTGCCGAAACAGATCGTCCTGTCGAGGGCGCTGAACTCGACCCGTTGACCGGGAAGTATCAGTCCTGCGATGTGCTGCAGGTCACCCGGCCGGGCTCCATGGAGCCGGACGAGTTCGAGGAAGCGGTCTATGACCTGACCAACTTCCTGGCCTATGTGGGTGAGCCTTCCAAGCTGCAGGCTCAGGTCCTCGGCCCGAAGGTGCTGCTCTTCATCTTCATCTTCGGTGTGCTGGCCTATCTGCTCAAGCGCGAGTACTGGCGCGACATTCACTGATCCCGTGCGGGTCAGTCTATGAGGCAGGGGGCGTATGGCGGTGTGCCATACGCCCCCTGCGTCTTGTGTTGCAACGCGCACGCACGACGATGCGTGTGCGTGTTATCATCCCGGTTCGAATTGATGCGAGGATTGTTTCATGGGTGTAGTGGCCAAGCGGTCGTCGATGATCTTCTATTCCGGAAGCGATGATCACTTCAGTCATCGCGTGCGCATCGTACTCGCCGAGAAGGGCGTGGCGGTGGATATTGTCGAAGTCGGTGGCGAACAGCGTCCTGAAGAACTCGCCGATCTCAACCCCTACAACAGTGTGCCCACGCTACTCGATCGCGACCTGGTGCTGTACGAGTCCAAGGTCATGATGGAGTACCTGGATGAGCGTTTTCCGCACCCTCCGCTGCTCCCGGTCTACCCGGTTGCACGAGCTCAGAGCCGACTTTGGATGCATCGTATCGAGCGTGAGTGGTGTCCGCTGGTCGAGCAGATCGAGCAAGGGCCTAAGAAGGAAGTCGAGAAGGCCCGCAAGGAGCTGCGCGAAAGCCTGGTAGGCATCTCGCCGATCTTCGAAGACGTACCGTTCTTCATGAGCGAGGAATTCTCGCTGGTCGACTGCTGTATCGCTCCGATCCTCTGGCGCCTGCCGGTGCTTGGCATCGAGCTGCCGGAGAAGCAGGTGCAGCCGCTGGTGACTTACATGGAGAGGTTGTTCGAGCGCGATGCTTTCGTCGCTTCGCTGAGTGAGACCGAGCGAGAAATGCGCAACTGACTATGCCGCCGGGCTAGCCCGGCGTCTTCAAACGGAGGAGGGCAGCAGAGATGCTATCGAGCCGTCCCTATCTTGCCAGAGGTCTCTACGAATGGCTTCTGGACAATGAACACACTCCCTACGTGGTCGTGGATGCCGAGCAGGCCGGTGTCATTGTGCCGCGGCAGTTCGTGCAGAACGGCCAGATTGTCCTTAATGTTGGCCCAACCGCCGTGCGCGACCTGCACATCGAGAATGATGCGATCACCTTCAGTGCCCGCTTCGGCGGGCAGCCCATGCAAGTGGTCGTGCCCATGCCGGCGCTGATCGCCATCTACGCGCGTGAGAATGGGGTGGGCATGGTATTCGGTCATGAGCCGGTGATCCCGCAGGCACTCGAAGAAAATGGCGAAGGAGAGGGCAAGGAGCGGCCTGAGCTGACTGCCGTCGACAGCGAAAGCCATGACTCGGAAGGCCAGGAAGAGGCCAAGTCCAAGTCCAAGGGGCGCCCGTCGCTCCGGGTTATCAAGTAGATGGTAGTGATACGCCTGCGACTATCACTCTGAATCAAGCCGCCTGGCTTGAAGGTGAAGGTATTCAGGCGGTTGAAGCATGCCAACACGAAAACGGCAGGCCCATGGGCCTGCCGTTTTCGTGTACACGTCGCGACGGTCAGTCCATGTAATCAAACACCTTGACGATGCGCTGCACGCCGCCGATACGTGAAATGGCGTTGACGATGCGGTCTGCCTCGGCTCGGGTGACGATGCCCATGACATAGACGCTGGCGTTCTCGGTAACGAAGCGCAGTCGGCTGGTGTCGATGGTCTCGTCGGTGGCCAGGCTGGTGCGAATGCGGGTATTGATCCAGGTATCCGACATGCGCTGGCTTGCCGGTAGGTTGGCGGCAACGGAGAGTTCGTTGTGGACGTCGCGCACGTTGCGTACGTCGCGGGCGATCTCGGTGGCCTTCTGCTTGAGCTCCTCGCTGGGCACCTGGCCGGTGAGCAGTACGATGGCATTGTAGCTGTCGACATTGATGCGGGCATCGCCCAGGCGGGCATCGTTGCGCCGCAGGTTATGGGCGATCTTGGTCTCGATGCTCTCGTCCTCGACCTGGGCGCCAAGGGTGCGCTTGCCATAGTTCTCGTCGATGGTGCCGGGGTTGGCGACACCGGTAACCGTGGTGCAGCCCGCCAATGTCAGCAGGAAGGCGGTCAGGAAGAGGGGGATCAGTCTCGTAAGGGCCATGTCGTTTACTCGCTGCTGCCGAAGAGTTGTTCATCGATGAGGTCGCACAGGCAGTGGATCACCAACAGGTGAACCTCCTGGATGCGTGCTGTCGAGGTGGCCGGGACACGAATCTCGCAGTCGTCCTGGCCGAGAAGGGATGCCATGTCGCCGCCGTCGCGGCCGGTCAGGGCGACGACCGTCATGTCGCGGTCATGGGCCGCCTGTATTGCCTGTATGACGTTGCCAGAGTTGCCGCTGGTGGAAATGGCGAGGAGGATGTCGCCGGGCTGGCCCAGGGCGCGAATCTGCTTGGAGAATACCTCGTTGTAGCTGTAGTCGTTGGCAATGGACGTCAGTGTAGAGGTGTCGGTAGTCAGGGCCAGAGCCGGCAGGCTGGGGCGCTCCCGCTCGAAGCGGTTGAGGAGTTCCGAGGAGAAGTGCTGACTGTCGCCGGCGCTGCCGCCATTGCCGCAGGCAAGAATCTTGCCCTCATTGACCAGGCACTGGACCATCATCTGGCTGGCTACCTCGATGAAAGGCGGCAATACCTCGCTGGCATAGGTCTTGGTGTCGATGCTGGCATTGAAGTGGCCGAGTATGCGTTGCTGAAAATCCATTCTATGAGGTCCTGGTCCTGGGGGCTGGAGCAAGCCGGTCAGAACGCTTCGAAGGCGCCTTGCACCCATTCGAAGTCGAGAGCGGGAGGGGTGCCAGTCACGGCCAGCGCGTCAAAGCGGCACGGACATGATAGCCGGTTGCGTGCAAGATAAAAACGCGCTGCGCGTATCAGGCGGCGCTGTTTGGTGACGGTGATGGTTTCCAGCGGATGACCATGTCGGGTATCGGCACGGTGGCGGACCTCGACGAAGACGAGTGTCTCACCATCGCGCATGATCAGGTCGAGCTCCCCGCCTTTCACCTGGTGGTTGCTGGCGATCAGGGCCAGGCCGCGCCCAGCGAGCCAGTCGGCAGCGAGGCGCTCGATATGAGCGCCTCGTGCTCTTGCATCAGTTCCGCTGGCCATTGGCGGACGGCTCGCTGTCAGGAAGCCCGTTTTCCATCAGGTCGGTGCCGAGCAGGTCGATGGCCAGGATCGGCTGCGGCACGCCGCGCTGGAACCGTGCCCAGGGGAGGTGCCGCTCAATGCGTCCGTCGGCGGCGCGGGTCAGTCTTCCCGTGGCGCCGTTGAGCTCACTCTCCGGCATCAGCTGGAACTGCGGCAGACGGCGTGCAAGCTCATAGGCGTCCACGCCCATGGCCATCAGGCGGAAGACGGAGGGGTCAGCGTCTGCGTGCAATTGCTGATAGCTGCTGAGGTAAGGAAGGGCTTCCACCCCGCCGACGGCGGCATCGGGAATCTGCCAGGGGATGTCGATGAAGTTCACGTCATCCAGATCATGGTCGAGCAACGGCTGTGGGCGTCCCTCGAAGAGATGCGAGGTGGCATAGATCGGCAGGGTGGAGGCGTTATAGTAGTCCAGGGTCGGGGGGACCTGACGTGCATAGCTTGGCAGTGCCAGCAGGAATAGCATGTCCGGCCGGCCTCCGGAGAGGACGCGGCGAGTACTCTCGGTGGCGGAGCCGCGGGGGTCGTAGGCCACCGCATTTGTGATGGTGCCGTCCAGGCGGCGCCACTCCTCCTCGAAGGCGCGACCGACCCGCCGTCCCCATTCGTTGTCCGGAACCAGCATGGCGCTGCGACGATGGCCATCGTCACGGCCCCGTCTCGCCACCTGGCGAGCTTCGTCCTCGGCCGACAGGCCGTACTGGAAGAAGCCCTGGGCCCGGTTGGACTCGCCATGGCCATAATTGAGACCCAGGGTCGGCAACGGCAACTGGTCTCGGTTCTCGAGTTCCGTTACCAGGTCCTTGTCCAGCGGGCCGATGACGACCTGGGCGCCACGGTTGCGTGCTTCCTCGTAGAGGGCATCGATACTGCTCCGACTGGTATCCAGGAATGACAGCTGAACGCCGCCGTTGCGTTCTGCCGCACTCTGGTGGTGGGCGCGGATCCCATCCCGAATCGCTTCGGCCACGCCGGCCAGCGGGCCCGACTCAGGCAGGAATACGGCAATATGCCGGACTTCCTGGCCGCGCAGCTCGCGCAGGGCTATCAGGTCTTCAGGAACGCTTCGCGCGGCGGGGTGCCGGGCATTGCGTTCGCGCCACTCATCGAGGCGCATGAAGAGTCGCTCTATATCGCCACCACTCTCTCGCACCAGGTTGGCGAGCGCCAGCCAGCCCCGACCCAGGTCATCGGTCTCGTCGCGCATGGACGCAAGCTCGGGTCCCTCGAGACGCGAGAGCGAGGCCCAGATGGGGTCGTTCAGCGCCTCACGGTCTGTGTCGGCCTGTACGCCGATCAGGATCAGCGCGGCAGCGCGATGCTCATCGACCTGGGCCAGGGCCCGGCCATGCCGCTCGCGCAGTATCAGGCCGGCGTCTCGCGGCACCTCGATTTCATCGAGCAGCTGTGCGGCCTGGATGACGGCCCAGGGCTCACCCTCGGACTCGCCGAGCTCGGAGAGCAGCATGGCCCATTGAAGGCGATACTCGACGGGTAGCCGCTGATCATCGATATCGGTAGCGACTTCGAGCGCCTGGGTGCGCTGACCCTGGCGTGCTAGGATATCGGCCGCTTCCAGGCGACTTATTGCTGCCTGCTCGGGTTCCTGCTGACGTGCCTGCTCGAGCAGGTAGGTGGGGTCGTCGTCGGGAACACGATCGACGATGCCAGGGGGCGCACAGCCGACCAGCAGTATGGCCAGAAGCGCAGTGGCCAGCAGGCCGCGGGGCATTTTCAGCATGATTCTTCCTTGTCCGGGTAGCTTGCCAGGAGCCGACATGACTGACGTGAATCAGGGAACATTGTACGTGGTCGCCACACCAATTGGGAATCTGGAAGATCTCTCGCCACGCGCTGCCAGGGTGCTGAGCGAGGTGGCGGTAATTGCTGCCGAGGATACACGCCACACCGCACGGCTGCTGCGCCACCTGGGGCTTGCGTTGCCGATGCTCTCTCTCCATGAGCATAACGAGGCGGCGCGCGTCGCTCAACTCGACGTGCGGTTGGTCGCTGGCGAGAATATCGCCCTGGTATCTGATGCCGGCACGCCCTTGATCAGTGACCCCGGATTCGTTCTGGTGCGGGAGCTGCGTGCCCGTGGTCGCCGTATCGTGCCGGTGCCGGGCGCCTGCGCGCTGGTGGCGGCGCTTTCAGCCGCCGGGCTGCCCACGGATCGGTTCCTCTTCCAGGGTTTCCTGCCGGCAAAGGGCGGCGCCCGCCGCCTGCGTCTTGAAGGGCTTGCCCCCCGCGAGGAAACGCTGGTCTTCTACGAATCGCCGCACCGTATCCGCGACACCCTGGCGGATATCGCCGATGTGCTGGGCGGACGCCGAGTGGTATTGGCACGAGAGCTGACCAAGGCCTTCGAGACCTTTCTCGACGGCAGTGCGGAGGCGCTCCTGGTGCGGATGGAGCAGGACCCGGACCAGGCTCGGGGTGAGTTCGTGATCATGATAGCCGGTGCCGAGCCGCGCGACGCCCCCGAGGCTGGCGATGTCGAAGCCAATGCCTTGCTGGGTGCGCTGCTGGCCGAGGATGTTGGTGTCAAGCAGGCGGCAGCCGTGACGGCACGCCTGCTGGGGGGGGCGAAGAAGGTCTGGTATGGCCGGGCCCTGGCGCTCAAGGATGCGCGCTGATTTATTGGGCTCTGCGTCCGATGACGAGGAAAGACATTGAGGGGGCTCCGGCGCGCTGTTATTCTTGCGCTCGGAGTCGGCCAGACAGTCGCCGCCGTGCCGGCCCTCGCGGTCGGCCGGGGGAGGAAAGTCCGGGCTCCATAGGGCAGGGTGCCAGGTAACGCCTGGGCGGCGCGAGCCGACGGAAAGTGCAGCAGAGAGCAGACCGCCTACGTCTCCTTCGGGAGGCCGGTAAGGGTGAAAGGGTGCGGTAAGAGCGCACCGCGCGCCTGGTAACAGTGCGTGGCATGGTAAACCCCACCCGGAGCAAGACCAAATAGGAACCCAATGGCGTGGCCCGCGTCGGGTTCGGGTAGGTTGCTCGAGGGCCGTGGTGACGCGGCCCCTAGATGAATGGCTGTCCTCGACAGAACCCGGCTTATCGGCCGACTCCCCCTGATTTCAATCTTCCGTTACCGGTCCCAGGGAAGCGCAGACATTTATGCAGTGTTTCCCCAGGCCGGTCGGTATACTCAGCTATCGACAATCCAGAGAAGCGCATGTCGTCAACCGCACCTGAACCGGCCCACCGCGGCTTTCGTCATGCCAGCGTACTGCTGGACGGCGCCGTTGAGGCGCTCGTTCACGATCCCGGCGGCGCCTACCTGGACGGCACTTTCGGCCGGGGCGGCCATTCCCGGGCCATTCTTGCCCGGCTGGCTCCCGAGGGGCGCCTGTTGGCCATCGATCGTGACCCCCACGCCATTGCCGAAGCGGCGGACATCGATGATGCCCGCTTCACCATCGAGCAGGGGGAGTTTGCGCGACTGGGTGAGCTGGCCGAACGGCATGGCCTGCATGGCAAGCTGGCCGGGGTGTTGCTCGACGTTGGCGTCTCCTCGCCACAGCTGGATGATCCCGAACGTGGTTTCAGCTTCCTGCGGGACGGCCCGCTGGACATGCGCATGGATCCGACCCGGGGCGAGAGCGTGGCGGCCTGGCTGGCTCGTGCCGGCGAGGCCGATATCGCCCGGGTCTTCAAGATCTACGGCGAGGAGCGCTTTGCCAAGCGGCTCGCCAGGGCCGTGGTGACGCGCCGTGCCGAGCGTCCCTTCAGCCGTACGGCGGACCTGGCCGAGGTGCTGAAGGTCGCTCACCCGGCCTGGGAGAAGGGCAAGCATCCCGCGACCCGGGCCTTTCAGGCGCTGCGTATCCATATCAATGGTGAGCTGGAGCAGCTCGATTTGGCACTCGAGGCCGCGCTGGAGGCCTTGGCCCCCGGTGGCCACCTGGTGGTGATCAGCTTTCACTCGCTTGAGGATCGTCGGGTCAAGCGCTTCATTCGTGAGCACGTGCGTGGGGACACAGACCTCCCCCGTGGCGTCCCGATCCGTGACGACCAGCTTGCCAGGCGCCTGGCCCCGCTGGGCAAGGCCCGGCGACCGACACGCGAAGAAGTCGATTCCAATCCCCGGGCTCGCAGTGCGGTCATGCGGGCAGCGCGCAAGCTGGTTTGAGGAACGGCATGAAGCAAGGATTGCGACCCTCACGCTTGGCCCTGACCCGTTGGGCCTCGACCGGCATGCCAAGCGCCGGACTGTTACTGGTGACAGGGCTGGTTGTGGCCTGTCTGATCACCGCAACCGTAGTGATCAACGTCAGCCACCTGACGCGGGAGCAGTATGGTCGTCTGCAGCAGCTCGAGCGTGAACGCGACCAGCTGCAGACCGAGTGGGGGCAGCTATTGCTGGAAGAGAGTGCCTGGTCGTCGCCGGCAAGAATCGAGCGCCTGGCCACCGAAAGGCTGGACATGCGCCTGCCACACGTCAATGAAGTCGAGGTCATACGGCCATGAGTGCTGATGCCCGTGGCGGCGTGTCGCCGCGTCGTCGCCCGCCTTCAGCGCCCATGGGTGGCGCACGCTATTATCTGATTCTCTTCCTGATCCTTGTGGGCATGCTGCTTCTGGCGGGGCGTATCGTGACGTTGCATGTCATTGATCGTTCTTTCCTTCAAGGGCAGGGAGATGCCAGGACGCTGCGCACCGAATCCCTGAGTGCCCATCGGGGCATGATCAGCGACCGTAACGGCGAGCCGCTGGCCATCTCGACGCCGGTGGTGACCCTGTGGGCCAACCCTCAGGAGGTGCCCGAGGATCGTATCCAGCGGCTGATGCTTGCCCAGGCGCTCAACATGTCCCCGGACGACCTCGATGCACGTCTCGAGCGCTTCAGTGAGCGTGAGTTCATGTACCTGCGGCGACAGCTGACCCCGGAGGCAGCCCAGCGCGTATTAGGCCTTCGTATGGCCGGGGTCTATGCCCAGCATGAGTACAAGCGCTACTACCCGGCTGGCGAGGTAACCGCTCAACTGCTGGGCGTTACCAATGTCGACGACTTTGGGCAGGAGGGTGTGGAGCTCGCCTATCAGCCATTTCTGGCCGGTACGCCGGGGCAGCGGCGGGTGATCAAGGACCGCCGTGGCCGGCTGGTGCGCGACCTGGCCATCCTGCGCGAGGCACAGCCCGGGGGCGAGCTGGTGCTCTCCATCGACCAGCGACTGCAATACATGGCTTATCGTGAACTCAAGGCCGCGGTGGCCGAGCACGAGGCCGATGGCGGCGTCGTGGTCATGATGGATGCCCGCACCGGGGAGGTGCTGGCCATGGCCAATCAGCCCTCCTACAACCCTAACAACCGCGCTGGCCTCGACCCGCGTGGGCTGCGCAACCAGGCCATTGTCGATGTCTTCGAGCCGGGCTCGGTGGTGAAGCCGCTGGCCATGGCGGCGATCATGGAGAGTGGGCAGTTCGATCTGGACATCGAGGTTGATACCTCGCCTGGCTGGATGATGCTGGACCGCTTCACCATTCGCGATATTCGTAACTATGGCCGATTGGACCTGGCCGGTATCCTCGAGAAATCCTCCAATATCGGCATGTCGAAATTGGTGCTCGAGCTCGACGAGCCCCTTGTCCCCGAAGTGTATCGTCGCCTGGGCTTCGGCCAGAGTACCGATACGGGCTTTCCCGGCGAGGCCGTCGGCCACATGCCGGCACCGGTGCGCTGGTCTCGCAGCCAGTGGGCCGCGCTCTCCTATGGCTATGGCCTGTCGGTCTCCGCCCTACAGCTGGCCAGCGCCTATACGGCACTGGCCAATGGTGGGGTGCGCATGCCCCCCTCCATTCTCAAGCTGCATGAGAGTCCTGCCGGCACCCCTGCCATCGATCCGGGGATAGCTCATGATCTGTTGCGCATCATGGAGGAATCCGTGCAGCCGGGCACCGGTGGGCGCCGGGCGGCGGTGCCGGGCTATCGGGTGGCCGGCAAGACGGGCACGGTGCGCAAGACCTCGGCCAGCGGGTACGAGCAGGATGCCTACCGCAGCCTGTTCGCCGGCGTTGCACCGGTTTCCGACCCGCGAATCGTCACCATCGTCATGATCGATCACCCGCGTGGCGGCGACTTCTTTGGCGGTGCCGTAGCGGCTCCGGTATTCTCTCGTGTCACCGGCGGTGCGCTGAGGCTGCTCGATGTGCCGCCTGACCAGCGCATACGATGAGACTTTCATGCTTCCCGTCAGAGGTATTTCCATGGAGGTGAGTGGTTCCCGTTTTCAGGCTGCGCTCAAGCGATGCTGGCCCGGCCTGCCGATCCCCGACGTTGTACCGGGCGAACCGGTTCGGCTGGTGCTCGACAGCCGCCGCCTGTCACAGGGAGATATCTTCGTTGCCGTGCCGGGCGTCAGCGTGGATGGACGCGCCTTCCTTGCCGACGCTCTGGCCGCCGGCGCCGGCTGGGTGCTCTACCATACCGAGCCAGAAGAGGCCTTGCCCGACTCTGCCCAGGAGCAGCGCGTGCTGGCCTTGCCCTTTCTGAGGCAGCGCCTGGGCGAGCTGGGCCATGAGCTCTTCGCGGTCCCGGAAGGACTCGAGCTGATTGGTGTCACCGGTACCAACGGCAAGAGCTCGGTAACACACTATCTGGCCGAGCTGAGTGCTGCGGTGGGGCGGGATGCCGGGGTCGTGGGCACTCTGGGTCACGGCCGACCTGCCGCGCTGGCAGAAGCCGAGCTGACCACCCCCGGGCCACTGGACCTGCAGGCATCGCTGGGGAGCATGGCACGGGACGGCATCGACCGCATCGCCATGGAGGTCTCCTCCCATGCCCTGGAGCAAGGACGGCTGGATGGGAGCCAACTGGCGGCGGCGGTCTTTACCAACCTGAGTCGTGATCATCTCGACTATCACGGCAGCATGGCGGCCTACGCGGCAGCCAAGGCACGGCTGTTCCGGCGCCCCGAGCTGTCGCTTGCCGTGGTCAATGCCGACGACCCCCTGGCACGCCTGATGCTGGCCGGCGTGGCGCCGGGAGTGCGGGTTCTGGCCGTGGGCGACGATGCCGCAGCGACGCTGCGGGTGCTGGACTGGAAGCCCTCCGGGCATGGTCAGCTGGCGCTGGTGGCCACACCCGAGGGGGAGATGGCCCTGGAGCTGCCGCTGATGGGTCGCTTCAACATGGACAACGTGCTGCTGGCCATTGCCACGCTCTACGGTCTGGGCGAGTCGCTGCCAGCGCTGTTCGAAGCGGCGACACGACTGGTGCCGGTGCCGGGGCGAATGCAGGCGGTGCGTCGGCCCGGCTGCCCCACGGTGATCGTCGACTACGCACACACGCCGGATGCCCTGGAAAATGCTCTGATTGCCCTGCGTCACCACCTCCCCGGCGAGGGGCAACTCTGGTGCCTGTTCGGCTGTGGCGGCGATCGGGACGGTGGCAAGCGGCCGCTGATGGCAAAGGCCGCCGAGCGCCATGCGGATCGGCTGGTGGTAACCGACGACAACCCCCGCAGCGAGGACTCTGCTGCCATTCGCGACCAGGTGCTGGAGGGCCTGTCGGCCGATACTCGCCGACAGGCCTGGTCCATCGCCGGGCGTGGCGAAGCCATCGACCGGGCGTTGGCCGAGGCCGGCATCGAAGATGTGATATTGATAGCCGGCAAGGGCCATGAAAAGTATCAGGAGATCGACGGCATTCGCCACGACTTCTGCGATACGCGGCGGGCCGAGACGGCGCTGCGGCGGCGTGGGAGCGACAGCGATGCCTAGGCCCGGTCTGGCGACACTGGCGGAGGTGGCCGGAGCGCTCGGAGTGGCCCCTCCCGGGGAGGATCGGCGGCTGGATGACATCGTGACCGATTCGCGCAGTCCGGTTCCCGGTGCCCTGTTCGTGGCGCTTCGCGGCGAACGCTTCGACGCCCATGACTTCCTCGCCCAGGCGCGGGAAGCCGGGGCGGCGGCGGCGCTGGTCGAGGCGTCGGTGAACGATCCGCTGCCGCAGCTGGTGGTGCCGGATACCCGCCTGGCTCTGGGGTTGCTGGGGCGGGCTCGGCGCCGGGCCTGGGGTGGTCCGCTGGTGGCAGTGACCGGTAACAGCGGCAAGACCAGCGTCAAGGAGATTCTCTCTCAGCTGCTGGGCCACCCCGGCGAGACCCTGGCTACCCGTGGCAACCTCAACAACGATATCGGTGCGCCGCTCACGCTGCTTGCGCTGCGTGCCTCGCATCGCCAAGCGGTGGTGGAGCTCGGTGCGAATCATCTGGGCGAAATCGCCTGGACCACGATGCTCGCTCAGCCCCAGGTGGCGATCATCACCAACGTCACCGGCGCCCATGTGGGCGAGTTCGGCGGCATGGGGCAGATCGCCCAGGCCAAGGCGGAGATTCTCGCCGGTCTGGGCGACGACGGCATCGCGGTACTCAACCGTGATGATCGCTACTACCCGCTCTGGTCTCGGCTTGCCGCTCCACGGACGATACTGGACTTCGGCTTCAGTCAATTGGCGCGGGTGCATGCCGTCGAGCTGGCCTGTGACGCCATGGGGCGCTATGCTTTCACGCTTGTCGTGGATGGGCGTCGATGCGGACGGGTCCAGCTCGCCCTGCTGGGGCGTCATGGCGTGGCCAATGTACTGGCGGCCTTGGCAGGTGCCATCGCGCTGGGGCACGACCCCGAGCCGCTGCTGGCCAGGCTGGAGGCCGTCATGCCCATGCCGGGGCGCCTGAGCGCGGAACCCGGCATCAACGGATGCCGGCTGCTCGACGATACTTATAATGCCAATCCAGGCGCGGTGAAGGCAGCCCTGTCGCTGCTGGCCGAATTGCCGGGGCCGCGATGGTGTCTGCTGGGCGCCATGGGTGAGCTGGGGGCGGCGTCGGACCGACTGCATGCCGAAGTCGGCCGCTATGCGCGGGAACTGGGAATCGACGTGCTCGGCACCTGCGGAGCGCTGGCACAGCCAGCCAGCAGCGCCTTCGGAGAGGGTGGGTGCCATTTCAACGACCGCGACGCGCTGACGCGCTACGTCCTGAGTCAACTCCCCCCCGGGGCAAGCGTACTGATCAAGGGATCGCGCAGTGCCGGTATGGAACGGGTCGTGGCCGCACTTCGCGCTGACGCATCAAGGTGAACGCTACACATGCTGCTTTTTCTGGCTAATTTCCTGGCGCAATACCAGAGCGCCTTCAATGTTTTCAGTTATCTCACCCTACGGATGATCCTGGGGACCATGACGGCCCTGCTGCTCTGTCTCTGGCTGGGGCCCTGGATGATACGTCGACTGGTCGAGCGTCAGATCGGCCAGGCGGTGCGTGATGATGGCCCCCAGTCTCACCTGTCCAAGGCCGGCACGCCGACCATGGGCGGCGCCATGATTCTGATGGCAATTGCTGTCAGTACGCTGCTGTGGTCGGACCTGACCGTGCATTATGTCTGGATCGTGCTGGTGGTGACCCTGGGCTTCGGTGCCATTGGCTGGGTTGACGATTACCGCAAGGTAGTCGAGAAGAATCCCAGGGGGCTACCGGCTCGCTGGAAGTATCTGTGGCAGTCGGTCATCGGCCTGATTGCCGCACTGGTGCTCTTTTATACCGCCGGCAATCCGGTGGAAACCAGCCTGATCGTACCGCTGTTCAAGGATATCGTGATCCCGCTGGGGGTCTTCTACATCGTGCTGACCTATCTGGTGATCGTCGGCAGCTCCAATGCGGTCAACCTCACCGATGGCCTGGATGGTCTGGCAATCATGCCCACCGTCATGGTGGCCATGGGCCTGGCGGTTTTTGCCTACGCCAGCGGCAACGCGGTGTTCGCCAACTACCTGCAGATTCCCAATATCGTCGGGGCCGGCGAGTTGGCGGTCTTCTGCGCCACCATTTCGGGTGCCGGCCTGGGCTTCCTGTGGTTCAACACCTATCCGGCCCAGGTCTTCATGGGAGACGTCGGCGCGCTGGCGCTGGGGGCGGCCCTCGGGGTGGTGGCAGTTATCGTGCGCCAGGAAATCGTGCTGTTCATCATGGGTGGCATCTTCGTCATGGAAACGGTATCGGTGATCCTCCAGGTGGCGTCGTACAAGCTGACTGGGCGTCGAATATTCCGTATGGCACCGCTTCATCATCACTACGAACTCAAGGGGTGGCCGGAGCCTCGTGTCATCGTACGCTTCTGGATCATCACCGTAGTGCTGGTGTTGATTGGCCTGGCCACCCTGAAGATTCGCTGAGGCGCCAGGACAGGTTTTATTTCTAACCCTGCGCAACGCACAGGAGGCGAGCATGCTGAAGGTGCCGAAGGGCATGACCCTGGTGGTCGGACTCGGTGTGTCCGGTCGCGCTATATGCCGACACCTGTCGCGGCAGGGCGTGCCCTACATGGTTGCCGACACCCGTGCCGTCCCTCCGAGTGTCGACGATTTTCATGCGGCCCATCCCGGGGTGGAGATTCACTGCGGTCCGTTGACATCGCTGGATCTGAGTGAGGTGGAAGAAGTGGTGCTCAGCCCGGGGGTGGATCCGCGCACGCCTGGGCTCGCCGAACTTGCCGGCCGAGTGCGCGATGCTACCGGGGAACCCCTGGTGGTCGGCGAGATTGCGCTCTTCGTGCGCGCCTGTCGTGCGCCGATCGCCGCCATCACCGGCTCCAATGCCAAGTCCACCGTCACCACACTGCTCGGCGAGATGGCCCTGGAGTCGGGCCGGCGCGTGGCGGTGGGCGGCAACCTGGGTACGCCGGCACTGGACCTGCTCGATGACGAGCCGAATGCCGACTGCTATGTACTGGAGCTTTCCAGCTTCCAACTGGAAACCACGCCGCGCCTGGGGGCCGAGACCGCTGCCTTTCTCAATCTCTCCGAGGATCATCTTGACCGGCATGGCGACATGGCGGGCTATCGTGACGCCAAGCTGGGTATCTTCCGGGGTGCCCGGCACGGCGTGATCAATGCCGACGACCCCATGACCCGACCGCTGGAGCGTCTGCCGGCACAGGACAGCTTTACCACCCAGGCGCCCCAGGACGGTGAATGGGGCATCGCCATTCATGAGGGCGGCGACTGGCTGATGCACGGCGAGACGCCGCTCATGCCGGTGCGCGAGATGCGCCTGGCAGGCCGGCACAATCACGCCAATGCGCTGGCTGCCCTGGCCATGGGGCATCGCCTGGAGTTCCCGATGGCGGCCATGTGCCGAGTGCTGCGCCGCTTTTCCGGTCTGCCGCACCGCGGGGAGGTGATCGCCGAGGTTGATGGCGTGCGCTGGATCAACGACTCCAAGGGGACCAATGTCGGTGCCGCCCTTGCTGCCATAGCGGGCCTGGGACCGACCCTGGAGGGCAAGCTGATCCTGCTGGCAGGAGGCATGGGGAAAGGGGCCGACTTTGGCCCGCTGGCTGAACCCCTTGCCCGGTACGGCCGCGAAGCGATGCTCTTCGGCCTGGATGCCGAGCGCCTCGAAAAGGCGCTGCGGGGCAGCGTGAGTCTCACCCTGGTCGACGACCTTGAGGCGGCCATGGCCCGGGCGCAGGCAATCGCCGAGCCGGGAGACTGCGTACTGCTGTCGCCGGCCTGCGCCAGTCTCGATCAGTTCGCCAACTATCAGGAGCGCGGAGAAGTCTTTCGTCGCTGGGTCTGTCGCCTTGCCGCGGAGGCTCCCCTGTGACCCGGTTCGCCAGACTTCGCCAGCAACTTTCCACCCAGGACCAGCCCTTCGATGGCTGGCTGGCGTTTGCCGCCATTGCGCTGATGCTGATTGGCTGGGTGATGGTGACGTCGGCCTCCACCGAAGTGGCCGCCGGGTTGACCGGAAACCCGTGGTACTTCAGTCAGCGCCATGCGCTGTTCGTGGTTCTGGCCCTGGTGGCAGCCGGCTTTACGCTGCGCTCGCCGCTGGCCTGGTGGCGTGCCAACGGTCCCTTTCTGCTGCTGGTCAGTATTGTACTGCTGGTGCTGGTGCTCTTCGTCGGCCGCGAGGTCAACGGCAGCCGGCGCTGGCTCTCTATCCCGGGAATACCCTTCAACCTGCAGGTGTCGGAAGTCGCCAAGCTGTGCCTGATTGCCTACATGGCCGGCTACCTGGAGCGATTCCTGCCTCAGGTTCGACGTTACTGGGGCGCCTTCCTGCGGCCGCTGCTGGTAATGGGCATCATTGCCGTGCTGCTGATTCTCGAGCCTGACTATGGTGCCGTAGTGGTCATGACCGCCTGCGTCATGGGTATGCTGCTGATGGCCGGAGCCCCTTGGGTCCGTTTCGTGCTGATCCTCGGCGCCGTCGGGGTGCTGGGCTTCTACGTCGCCATCGCCGAGCCCTATCGCCTGGCTCGCCTGACCAGTTTTTCCGATCCCTGGGCGGACCAGTTCGCCAGCGGTTACCAGTTGACCCAGGCACTCATCGCCTACGGCCGCGGGCACTGGCTGGGTATGGGGCTGGGCAACAGCGTACAGAAGCTCTTCTACCTGCCCGAGGCCCACACCGATTTCGTATTCGCCGTGCTGGCCGAGGAACTGGGGCTGTTCGGTGCGCTCGGCGTGGTTGGGCTTTTTGCCCTGTTGATCTACCGCGCCATGGCCGTGGGGCGGCGTGCCGAACTCGCCGGCATGGCGTTTGCGGCCTACCTCAGCTACGGCATAGCGCTGGTGGTAGGCGCCCAGGCCTTTATCAATATTGCCGTCAGCACCGGCATGCTGCCCACCAAGGGCTTGACATTGCCCCTGTTGAGCTACGGCGGCTCGAGCCTGCTGATCAGCGCAATGATGGTGGCGCTGCTGCTGCGTGCCGATATCGAGACGCGATTGGCGCAGCGAAGGGCGAAGCCCGTGGTACATCGTGAGGCAACGGTCAGGCGCCGGGCGCTGGAAGCAGAGGGGGTCGGCAAGTGAGCATGACGAAGCCAAGGCGAGTTTTGATCATGGCAGGGGGCACCGGAGGGCACGTCATACCCGCCCTGTCACTGGCAAAAGGGCTGCAGGAGAAGGGCGTGGAGGTCCACTGGCTGGGTAGCCCTCGCGGAATCGAGAACCGTCTGGTGCCTGCAGCCGATATTCCGCTCAACCGCATTTCGGTGGCCGGGCTGCGCGGCAATGGTGTGGTCGGCTGGCTGCTGGCCCCCTTCAACCTCACCCGTTCCATATGGCAGGCTGGCCGTATCCTGAGTCGGCTCGATCCGCAACTGGTGGTAGGACTCGGTGGTTTTGCCAGCGGCCCTGGCGGTTTAGCCGCCTGGCTGATGCGACGACCGCTGATCATCCATGAGCAGAATGCCGTGGCGGGATTGACCAATAGAGCCTTGGCACGGTTGTCAAAACGGGTTTATGCCGCCTTCGATGCGGCATTCCCCGGTCGTGCCGAGGTAATCGGCAACCCGGTGCGTGCGGACATCGCCGCCCTGGGCGCGGCCCCACGGGGTGCCGATACGATGTCTGGGCGGCCCCTGCGGCTGCTTGTGGTCGGCGGTTCGCTGGGGGCCCTGGCGCTGAACCAGCGGGTACCCGAGGGCCTGGCCCGACTGCCGGAGGCCCAGCGGCCCGTGGTGCGACACCAGGCCGGCCGCGACAAGGTGACGGCCACCCGGGAGGCGTATGCCAGGCAGGGAGTGGAGGCCGAGGTGAGCGACTTCATCGATGACATGGCGGCGGCCTACGACTGGGCCGACCTGGTGGTATGTCGTGCCGGGGCTTTGACCGTATCCGAGCTGGCGGCCGCCGCCAAGCCGGCGCTGTTCGTGCCACTGCCCCATGCGGTCGATGACCATCAGACCGCCAATGCTCGTGCCCTGGTCGCAGCAGGGGCGGCCGAACTGTTGCCGCAACACGACATGACTGCAGTGTCTCTCGCCGAGCGCCTGATGACACTGCTGCAACCCGATATCCTGGCCACCATGGCGCATCGCTCCCGGGCATGTGCATATCTCGATGCCGTCGAGCGACTGGTGGCCGGTTGCATGGAGACAGCACTTGAGCGATAGCACCCTGAGGCCGGTTCCCGGTCAGGCAACGCTGCCACGCCATGGGCGAGGCCTTGGCATGCGCCGTATCCGACGCATCCATTTCGTGGGCATTGGTGGTGCCGGCATGTGCGGCATTGCCGAAGTGCTTGCCAACCAGGGCTACCAGGTCAGCGGCAGCGATCTCAAGGCCTCGCCGGTGGTGGAAAGGCTGCGGGAGCTGGGCATCCAGGTCGCCATTGGTCACGCCGCCGAGAACGTGATGAGCGCCGACGTGGTGGTGGTCTCCACCGCGGTGGACGAGTCCAACCCCGAGATCCTGTGGGCCCATGAGCACCGTCTTCCCGTGGTACGGCGTGCCGAGATGCTGGCCGAGCTGATGCGCTTTCGACACGGCATCGCGGTTGCCGGGACCCATGGCAAGACCACGACCACCAGCCTCACGGCAACGCTGCTTGGCGAAGGAGGGCTGGACCCGACCTTCGTAATCGGCGGACGGCTGACCAGCGCCGGAACCAATGCCCGACTGGGGGAGGGGGACTATCTGGTGGCCGAGGCAGACGAATCCGATGCCTCATTTCTTCATCTTCAGCCGATGGTGTCGATCGTCACCAATATCGATGCTGACCATATGAGTACCTATGGTGGCGACTTCGAGCGTCTGAAGAGCACGTTCATCGAATTCCTGCACAACCTGCCCTTCTATGGGCTGGCCATCCTGTGTATCGACGATGAGCATGTGCGCGGGATGCTTGATCGGGTCCACCGCCAGTTTGTCACCTATGGCTTCAGCGAGGAGGCCGACTACCGTATCGTCGACTTCGCTCAGGAGGGTGGCGAGGTGCGTTTCACGGCACTGCGCCCCGATGGACTGGCCCCGTTGGCGGTTCGCCTGGCGATGCCGGGTCGTCACAATGCGCTCAATGCCCTGGCTGCCATTGTGGTGGCCACCGATGCCGGCGTCGATGACGGCGCCATCCTGCGGGGGCTGGCCGGCTTTGCCGGCGTGGGGCGTCGCTTCCAGGTTCATGGCCACTTTGCCCCGCCCTGCGGTGAGGGAGAGGTCATGCTGGTGGATGACTATGGGCACCATCCGCGGGAAGTGGAGATGGTCATACGTGCGGTTCGCGCAGGTTGGCCCAAGCGCCGCCTGGTAATGGTCTACCAGCCCCACCGTTATACCCGCACCCGTGATCTGTACGAGGATTTCGTCAAGGTGCTCAGTGGTGTCGACACGCTGCTGCTGCTGGATGTCTACAGTGCTGGAGAAGCCCCGATTCCCGGGGCCGATGGTCGAACACTGGCGGGATCGCTTCGTCAGCGAGGGGGCCTCGACCCGATCTTCGTGCAGCACAAGTCGGAGCTGCCCGAGCTGCTGGCGCGGGTGCTCCGCCCCGGGGATATCCTGATCACCCAGGGGGCCGGGGACGTGGGCGGCATCGCCCTGGGCCTGGCAACGAGTGGGCTCAAGCTCGATGAGGTGTCGCTATGATCTCGGTAAGCGATTTTGGGCGTGTGGCGGTGCTCTACGGTGGAGAGTCCGCCGAGCGGGAGGTGTCGCTCAGGAGCGGCGCGGCGGTGCTGGGGGCTCTGGAGCGAAGCGGCGTCGATGTCATCGGTTACGATCCCGCGGATGGCGGGCTGGTCGGGCTCGAGGCGCTGGCTCCCGATCGCGTCTTCATTGCCTTGCATGGTCGTGGCGGCGAGGATGGCACGCTCCAGGGCGCGCTGGAACTGCTGGGCATTCCCTATACCGGCAGCGGCGTGCTGGCCTCTGCCCTGGGCATGGACAAGCGGTTGACCAAGCAGGTCTGGCAGTCGGTGGGCCTGCCGACGCCGGAGTCGCTGATGCTCGAGCCGGACGCCGACTGGGACGATGTGATCGCACGGCTGGGCCTGCCGCTGATCGTCAAGCCTGTCCATGAAGGGTCGACGCTGGGTATTGGAATCGTTGACAGCCGAGAGGCCCTGGTGGCCGCCTACCGGGATGCCGCCCGCTACGACGCACGGGTAATGGCCGAGCGCTTTATCGCCGGAGAGGAGTATACGGTCTCGTTGCTGAATGAGACGGTACTCCCGGCCATTCGCGTCGAGGTGCCCGGCGGCTTTTACGACTATGACGCCAAGTACATTTCCAACGACACGCTCTATCATCTGCCCTGCGGACTGGCCGCCCATGAGGAGGCTGAGCTGGGTGAGCTCTGTCGCCAGGCCTTCGATGCCATAGGCGGGGAAGGCTGGGGGCGGGTCGATGTCATGCGCGATGCAGACGGACGCTTCTGGCTGATCGAGGTCAACACTTCGCCGGGCATGACCGACCACAGCCTGGTGCCGCAGGCGGCGGCCCACGCTGGCATCGATTTCGATACCCTGGTGTGTCGGATCCTGGCTGCTACGCTGACGAACGGGCGAACATGAACAAGCGCGGCTCGCTGACCGGATTGCTGTTGTTGCTGATTCTGCTAGGGGCCGGCGGCCGCGCGCTCTGGACCTGGCTCGACCGTCCGATCGAGCGGGTTTCAATTCGTGGCGACCTCAGCCATGTCAACGCCGATTACCTGCGCTCGCAGCTGGCGCCCCTGGTTCAGGGGGAGACCTGGCTATCGGCGGACCTTCCGGCACTGCGCCGGCGAGCAAGGGCGGTGGATTGGCTGGCGGAGGTCCGTGTGGCTCGAGAGTGGCCCTATGCGCTGGCCTTCGAGCTGGTCGAGCAGGTGCCGGTGGCCCGCTGGAACGACGACTACCTGCTCAACCCGGAGGGCGAGCCCTTCGCCTTTGCGCCGGTGGTTCCTCCTTCCGGCCTGCCCGACCTCGCGGGTCCCGTCGGCAGCGGGGCTGAAGTGCTGGCGTATCATGACCGGCTGGTTCCGCGCTTCGACGCGCTGGGACTTAACATCAGCCAGCTCAGGCTCGAGCCACGCGGCGCCTGGCGACTGCAGCTCGACGATGGGGTCTGGGTCATGCTGGGTCGCAGCGATCGTGAAGCACGCCTGGCCCGTCTGGGAGCCGCCTGGCAGCGGCAGTTGGGTCAGCAGGCCGAGCATATACGCTATATCGACCTGCGTTATCCCAATGGTGTTGCAGTGGCATGGCACGGTGAAACGGATATCGAGGCAGCGGAAAGTGATGATGCAGGTTGAGGCCTTTTTTGAATGCTTGGCTACAGGATTCGAACGAAACCGGTGTTCCTTTTGCGAGAAATAACCCGTATCGTGAGCGCAGTTTTACGTATTGGACTGGTGGTTTAACGCTAGTTGTTCCTATAATGGGCGCAATGACCATTTAAAACAGAATAGTGGAATTCTCAGCGGGTCAAGTTTTAGGAGATACCCCGGCGCATGGCAGTCACTTCCAATTCATCTAGCATGGTAGTCGGACTGGATATCGGAACATCCAAGGTGGTGGCGATTGTCGGACAGCCAACCGATGATGGCGGTATCGAGATCGCAGGCATCGGCTCTCATCCCTCTCGGGGCATGAAGAAGGGCGTCGTGATCAATATCGAATCTACGGTGCAGTCAATTCAGCGTGCCGTGGAAGAGGCCGAATTGATGGCCGGCTGCGATATCCATTCGGTCTATGTGGGGGTCGCCGGCAGTCATATCAGCTCGATGAATTCCGATGGCGTGGTCGCGATAAAAGATCGCGAAGTCATGTCGACCGATATCGACCGCGTTATTGATTCGGCAAGGGCAAGGGCAATATCGGAAGGGCAGCGAGTCCTGCACGTATTGCCCCAGGAATTTTCCATCGACACCCAGGGTGGTATTCGCGAGCCGCTGGGCATGTCCGGTGTTCGACTCGAGGCGCGCGTCCATTTGGTGACCGCGGCACTCAACGCGGTTCAGAATATCGACAAGTGCGTTCGTCGCTGTGGGCTGGAGGTGGATGCCATCATTCTCGAACAGCTCGCCTCCAGCATGGCGGTGCTTACCGAGGATGAGCGGGAACTCGGCGTCTGCATGGTGGACATCGGCGGTGGCACCACCGATATCGCCGTCTTCACCGAGGGCGCCATACGCCATACGGCGGTGATACCCATTGCCGGCGACCAGGTTACCAACGACATTGCCATGGCGCTGAGAACGCCGACCCAGTACGCTGAGGAAATCAAGGTCAAGTACGCCTGTGCCTTGACGCAGCTGGCCTCCAGCGACGAAATGATCAAGGTGCCCAGTGTCGGCGACCGTCCGGCAAGGGATCTTTCCCGCCAGGCGTTGGCAGAGGTGGTCGAGCCACGCTACGAGGAGCTGTTCACACTGATTCGTGACGAGCTGCGCCGCAGTGGCTTTGAGGATCTGGTGGCGGCTGGCGTGGTATTGACGGGCGGAACGTCGCGGATGGAGGGCGTGGTAGAGCTGGCCGAGGAGATATTCCATATGCCGGTACGCATTGCCTGCCCCCTGAACGTGCGAGGCCTGGCGGATGTGGTTCGCAACCCGATTTATTCGACGGGCGTTGGTTTGTTACATTACGCCCTTCAGGAGGTGCGGAACGGGCGGGGGCGCGAAGGCAAATTGGTCGCGGCACAGCCTGGGCGTGATGACGTCTCCCGGCGTGGAGTAATGGAAGGGATTCCGGCGCTGGCAAGAATCAAGGGCTGGTTGAAAGGAAATTTCTGATTAGGGCCGCGGCGCGGTCCAGGAGACGGGGCTTATGTTCGAACTGGTAGATAGCGCACCCTCGAGCAGTGCGGTCATCAAGGTAGTCGGCGTGGGCGGTGGTGGTGGTAATGCCGTCAACCACATGGTCGAAAGCAATATCGAAGGTGTGGAATTCATCTGCGCCAATACTGACGCCCAGGCGCTCAAGCGGGTGTCGGCGAAAACCGTGCTCCAGCTCGGTGGCGAGATCACCAAGGGCCTGGGCGCGGGTGCCAATCCCGAGGTCGGCCGTCAGGCCGCCATGGAGGATCGGGAGCGCATCGCCGACTTGATCCGTGGTGCCGATATGGTCTTCATTACGGCCGGCATGGGTGGCGGCACCGGCACCGGCGGTGCGCCGGTGGTTGCTCAGGTGGCAAAGGAACTGGGGATTCTCACCGTGGCCGTGGTGACGCGCCCCTTCCCGTTCGAAGGCCCCAAGCGCATGCGGGTTGCCGAGGAGGGCATGAAGGAGCTCTCCGAGCATGTCGACTCCCTGATCACCATCCCCAACGAGAAGCTGCTGTCGGTGCTGGGCAAGAACGCCAGCCTGCTGACGGCCTTCAGTGCTGCCAACGATGTGCTGCTGGGGGCGGTGCAGGGCATTGCCGAGCTGATCACCAGCCCCGGTATCATCAACGTCGACTTCGCGGACGTGCGCACCGTCATGTCCGAGATGGGGATGGCGATGATGGGTACGGGCGGTGCCACCGGCGAGAATCGCGCCCGCGAGGCCGCCGAGAAGGCGATTCGCAGCCCGTTGCTCGAGGATATCGACCTGCATGGCGCTCGCGGCATCCTGGTCAACATCACGGCCGGCCCGGATCTCTCCATCGGTGAATTCAACGATGTGGGCGCTACAGTCCAGGAGTTCGCCTCCCAGGATGCTACCATCGTGGTGGGTACCTCGATCGATATGGACATGACCGACGAACTGCGCGTCACCGTCGTGGCGGCGGGGTTGGAAGGGCGTCAGCAGAAAATGGCCGGTCGCGAGAGTAGCAAGCGCTCCGAGGGCAGCGAATATCGTCAGCGCGCTCAGCCGGCCATGCGTCAGCAAAGTGCAGCGGTCAAGTCAGAGCCTCAGGAGGCCCCGAAGCCGCAGCCCGAGAAGCGCCGCACGCCCCAGGAACTGGATGACTATCTCGACATCCCGGCCTTCCTGCGCCGTCAGGCCGATTGAGATCGGCTTGCTTCGCGATCTGGCAGGGTCAGGTGATGTTTTTTTGTTGAAACACTTGTTCGGTGTTATAGTGAACGGTGTTTGATAACTAACAACTGCCTGGCTACTGCCCATGATCAGACAACGCACCCTGCAAAACAGCATCCGCGCCACCGGCGTCGGACTCCATTCCGGCAAGAAGGTCTATCTGACGCTGCGCCCGGCACCGGTGAATACCGGTATCGTGTTCGTGCGCACCGACCTCGACCCGGAGGTTCAGGTTCCGGCTAGCGCCTCGCTGGTTACCGATACGACGCTGTGTACCGCGTTGTCACGGGACGGCGTCAAGGTCGCCACGGTTGAGCATCTGATGTCGGCCCTGGCGGGTCTGGGCATTGATAATGCCTACGTGGATGTTAGCGCTCCCGAAGTCCCGATCATGGATGGCAGTGCCGGCCCCTTTGTTTTCCTGATCCAGTCGGCGGGCATCGCCGAGCAGGAAGCGCCAAAGCAGTTTATTCGCATCAAGCGTGAAGTGCTGGTGCAGGAGGAGGGCAAGGAAGCGCGCTTCCTGCCCCATCAGGGTTTCAAGGTGTCGTTTGCCATCGAGTTCGATCACCCGGTCTTCGAAGACCAGAAGCAGACTGCCGTGGTGGATTTCTCCACCACCTCCTTCGTCAAGGAGGTATCCCGGGCACGTACCTTTGGCTTCATGCGTGATCTAGAGTACCTGCGGGCGAACAATCTGGCGCTGGGCGGAAGCCTCGACAACGCTATCGTGGTCGACGACTATCGCATCGTCAACGAGGGTGGCCTGCGCTACGAGGATGAGTTCGTCAAGCACAAGGTGCTTGATGCCATCGGTGATCTCTACCTGCTGGGCTATAGCCTTATCGGTGAGTTCCGCGGCATCAAGTCGGGCCATGCGCTGAACAACCAGCTCTGCCGTGCCCTGCTCGCTCAGCCCGACTGCTATGAGATCGTGACCTTCGAGAACGAGCGCGAGCTGTCGCCGATCTCCTACGCCCAGCCCGCCATGGCCTGACAGCCGGCAGTCTCTTCAGGCCAGGCATCACACAAGCGCCGCGCTCCGTGAGGAGTGCGGCGCTTGTGCATCAGGTGAACCAGGCTTTCATCACGGCGGTGATATGGCGCATGTCCTCTTCCGAGGTGATATAGGCCGGCATGGTATAGAGCCAGCGTCCGAAGGGTCGCAGCCAGACGCCCTGGCGGCGGGCGTACTCCGCGACGCCTTTCAGCGAGGCGGGATCCCGGACTTCGATCACGGCGGTGGCTCCCAGGGCGCGGACATCGGCAACCAGGGGGTGCGCGCGCAGGCGGGTGTCCAGCACCAGCTCCTCGCGCAGGATCCGATGAAGGACGGCGATCCGGTCCAGGTAGCGCTCCTCCTCGAAGATGGCGAGACTCTCCAGCGCGACCCGGCAGGCCAGCGGATTGCCCATGAAGGTGGGGCCGTGCATGAAAGCATGATCGGGGCTGTCGCCGATGAAGGCGTCATGCACCCGGTCCGTGGCCAGCGTCGCGGCATGGCCCAGGTAGCCGCCGGTCAGCCCCTTGGAGAGCACCATGATGTCCGGCGTAATACCGGCGTGGTCGGCGGCGAACAGTGTGCCCGTGCGGCCGAAGCCGGTCGCCACCTCGTCGAACACCAGCAGCACGTCGTACGCCTCGCATAGCGCCTGCGCGCCAACGAGATAGTGGGGGGAGGTCATGTTGAGGCCACCCGCCGCCTGCAGCAGCGGCTCCATCAGCAGGGCCGCAATCTCCTGATGATGACGCTCCAGCACCGCTTCGAGGCGGTCGAGATCGGCCTGGACCGAGGCCGGGTCGGCGTCGAAGGGTGCCGTGGGGGCAGGGGCGAAGTGGTGCCGGGGCAGGTAGCCGGCGAACAGTGAGTGCATGCCCTCCTCGGGGTCGCAGACCGCCATGCAGCCCGCCGTGTCGCCGTGATAGGCCTTCATCAGGGAGAGCAGCCGGTGCTTGCCGGGCTTGCCTCTCAACTGGTGATACTGCACCGCCATCTTCATGGCCACTTCCATGCCCACCGAGCCGCTGTCCGAGAAGAAGACATGGTTGAGACCCTCGGGGGTGACGCGAACGAGCTCCCCGGCCAGCCGATCGGCTGGCTCATGGCTCAGCCCGCCGAGCATGACATGGCACAGCTCGCCCGCCTGTTCGCGTATCGCCGCCACCAGGCGGGGGTGACCGTAGCCATGGATCATGCACCACCAGGAGCAGGTGGCGTCGAGCAGCCGTTCCCCGCTCTCCAGAGTGAAACGAGGTCCTTCGCCGCCGATTACCCTTGGCGCCGGCGACTGTGTCTTTAGATGGGCATAGGGGTGCCAGACGTGGGACATCAAATAGCCTCCGTTGGGTGGCGACGGACAGGAAGGGAGTGAGGGCAGGGGCGCGGGTTCAGGGCGGTACGGTGCCAGGCTACCAGGCACGCGAAATGCTTGCCTCGCAGTGCAAAGCAAAAAGAAATGAAGGAAATCAATGTATTGAAATGGTGCGGATGGGGAGACTTGAACTCCCACGCCCGAAGGCACCAGAACCTAAATCTGGCGTGTCTACCAATTCCACCACATCCGCAGGGTTGGGCAGGCGTCCACATTGTACGGACGCCCGCCGGCAAGTCAATCGTCATCGGGCAGCACGAGGCAGGTGGCGGCGGACTCGGGGCGTATCTGCTCATCGACGGCGTCCAGGCGTGGCAGTATGCCGAGACAGGGCCCGGGGAGGGTGCGCTCGAGGGTGTCCAGGCTCTCTTCATAGAGGGTCGTATCGGTGGCAAAGTTGGCGTCGAGCAGGTTGCCTATCCAGCCGGCGAGGCGCAGGCCATCGGCTTGGATCGCCTCCGCTGTCAGTCGCGCATGGCTGATGCAGCCAAGCTTCAGGCCGACGACGAGGATCACCGGTAGCTCGAGGCGCAGGGCCAGTCCCGAGAGGTCCTCGCTGTCGTTCAGCGGAACCCGCCACCCACCGGCACCTTCGATCAGGATCAGCTCCTGGAGGCCCTCCAGCAGCGGCTCGACATGGCTTTCCAGGGCCGTCAGGGTGACGACGCGGCCGTCCCGCCTTGCCGCCAGGTGAGGGGCGATGGCGGGCGCGAAGGCGAAGGGGTTGACGACGGCATAGGGCACGGCTGGCTCGCTGCGCGACTGCAGGGCAAGGGCATCGTCGTTGCGCAGCCCTGCTGAGGTGCGCCGGCAGCCCGAGGCGACGGGCTTCAGCCCCAGGGTGGTGAGGCCCTGGCGACGAGCCAGGGCCAGCAGGCCGGCGGTGGCCAGCGTCTTGCCGGCGTCGGTGTCGGTTCCGGTGACGAAATAGGCAGGCATTGTGCTCATTTCCTGTCGAGAATCAGCGTCAGGCGCGTGTAGCTCACCGGCAGGCCCCGGGGCTCGCGCAGGGACTCGTAGCGGCGCTGGGCTCGGGCCAGGTCGGCTCGGGTGAGGCAGGCGTCGGGGCGAGCAGTCTGAGCCCCGACGCCCTTGATGGATGCCGTTACCGCGGCCAGGTCCGGATAGAAGAACCGCTCGACTTTCTCCTCCAGCCGGACGCCGTCGAAGCCCGCCAGTTGCGCAGCGATCAGGTGGTGCTCGCGGGAGCGGAAGCCGAGCAGGGCGGAGGAGGACCAGGCATGGGCCACTTCGCCCAGGGTGCCCGGCCCCAGGGTGTTGATCAGAGCGCGGCCGCCTGGGCGCAGTACGCGTTGAATTTCCGACAGCACGACATCCAGGTCGGGGCACCACTGAATGGCCAGGTTGGAGAAGACGAGGTCCTGCGTCGCATTGTCCAGCGGCAGCGCGCCGGCATCGGCCTGGAGCCACCGAATGCACTCGCCATGGTCGTCGCGAGCCTTTGCGAGCATGCCGGGGGCCAGGTCGAGGCCGGTTACCCGGGCATTCTGCCCGTAGCGAGAGGCCAGGCGCGCGCTCCAGTGCCCTGGGCCGCAGCCGAGGTCGAGGATGGCTGCAGCACGCGAGGGCAGATGGCGCCAGAGCGTCTCGCCCATGGATAGCTGCGCTCCGGCCAGGATGGCATAGCGGGAAGCGGCGCGGGAGAATGCGTGAGCCACCCGGCTGCGCCAAGTGTCGGCTTCGACAGGGGTGATGACGACGTGAGCGGCCACCGTCATGACATTTCCTCCCTGCTGCCGGCGGTTTCGTTCCGGCCATTGCCAGCGTTCTGGGCGATATCTACCAGATGGTCTGCCAGCAGGTCTGGACGGGTGAGCATCGGACAGTGTCCTGTTGCGCTGAGTGTGACGTCGGCGGCGTGTCGCGAAGCGGGCGAGAGCAGGGGGTCCTGCTGACCTGCCATGCGCAGTACGCTGCAAGGGGGGGCGGCCAGTATAGGGGCAACATCGAGCGTGGCCAGTTGGGTGAGTCCCGTGGCCAGCGTCGAGTGGGATGCGCTGGGCTTTCTGCCGATAAGGTCCAGCAGCCGTCGGCGGGCTGTGCGTGGGTCGGGTTCGCCCTGAAGCTGCCAGCGCAGGAAGTGCTGCCAGGTCGCTTCCGGGCTGCGTGCGAAGGCTCTTCGGAAGGTGCCCAGTTCCTGCGGAGTGACACCCTCCATGTTGCAGAATCGGGGGCCGGTTCCCAGCATGACCAGGGTGCGTGGTGCAGACAGGTGCGCAAGCAGAGCGCAGGCAAGCAACCCGCCCAGCGACCAGCCGACCCAGATTGCATCGGCAGGAAGCGCCGCCGCCATCCGGCGACCAAGGCCGGCCAGGTCATCGGGGGCCAGCATTTCATCGAGCGCCTGACCGGCATAGCCCGGCCAGTCGGGTGTCGTCACCTCGACATCATCGGGCCAGTAGGGGGCAAGAGGCTGCCAGATCCGGGCATCGATGCCCCAGCCGGAGAGCAGTACCAGTTTCGTCATGCTGCACGCTCCGTCTGTTGAAGGCCGGCCAGGGCTTCCAGCAGGGCATCGAGGGTGTCGTGGGTATGTCGCGCACTGAGGGTGATACGCAGGCGCGCCTGGCCTTGCGGTACGGTGGGCGGTCGAATGGCGCCGACGAGAAAGCCGGCTTCCCGCAGCGCGGCGGCCCAGCGCAGGGTGCGAAGGCTCTCGCCCAGCAGCAGGGGCTGGATCGGCGTGTCGGAGTGGGCAAGGGGCAGCCCGAGCCGCTCGGCCTCATGGCGAAAATAGCGTACCAGGCTCAGCAGCCGGGCGCGTCGTTCGGGTTCGGCAGCGAGAATGTCCAGCGCCTTCAGGGTGGCGGCGGCCACTCCAGGGGGCTGGGCGGTGGTATAGACATAGGGACGAGCGAACTGGATCAGGTGGTCGATCAGTTCATGGCTGCCGGCGACGAAGGCACCGGCGGTGCCCAGGGCCTTGCCCAGGGTGCCGACCAGGATCGGCACCCCCGCGGCATCCTGGGCTCGTCCTGCACACCCTTCCCCGCGGTCGCCGAGGACACCCAGGCCATGGGCGTCATCGATCATCAGCCAGGCATCGTGTCGGGCGCTGACGACGGCCAGGCCCTCGATATCGGCCACGTCGCCATCCATGCTGAAGACCCCGTCGCTGATCACCAGCTTGAGGGTGTCGGACGGCAGCCGTGCAAGAAGGCGGTCAAGGTCATCCAGGTCTCGGTGGTGGAAGCGTCGCGACCGGGCACCGGCAAGGCGCGCGCCATCGAGCAGCGAGGCGTGATTGAGACGGTCCTGGAAGAGCTGGGTATTGCCATCGCAGAGCGCCTGCAAGGTGCCCAGGTTGGCCATGTAGCCGGTGGAGAAGAGCAGCGCCCGTGGCCGGCCGGTAAGCTCGGCCAGTCGCTGCTCCAGGGCCTCATGGACATCGAGGTGGCCGCTGACCAGGTGCGAGGCGCCGGCACCGGCACCGAAGCGCCTGGCGCCTTCGGCCTGGGCCTGGGCCAGGCGAGGGTCGCGGGCCAGGCCGAGATAGTCGTTGCCGGCGAAGTCATGCATGCCGCTGTCAGGCCCGTGCGTATCTCGCTGGCGCCAGAGCCCCTGGAGCCTGCGCTCCTGTGCTCGGGCAGCGAGCCGCCTGGACCAGGGGGACTGCTGGATCACGGCGCGCCTCAGGCCAGCGTGGCGTCGTAGGCGAGGGCATCGGCCCTGGACTGGCCCGTCTTGAGGGCCATGGCCGCTTCCAGGGTTTCCTGCTGGCGTGAGTCGTCCGTGCAGGTCTCGCGACGCTCCGGGTGCAGGCCGAGCTTGTCGAAAAGGGCGCGGTCGCGCTCCGCCTGGGGGTTGGCGGTGGTCAGCAGCCGCTCGCCGTAGAAGATGGAGTTGGCGCCGGCCAGGAAGGCCAGGGCCTGGGTGGACTCGCTCATCTGCTCGCGCCCGGCGGAGAGTCGCACGTGGCTCCTCGGCATCAGGATGCGGGCCACGGCGATGGCGCGGATGAAGACGATGGGATCGAGGTCCTCGACATCCTCCAGCGGCGTGCCGGGTACCTTGACCAGCATGTTGATGGGCACCGACTCAGGGTGCGGCTCCAGGCGGACCAACTGCTGCAGCAGGGCCGCCCGGTCACGGGGCGCCTCGCCCATGCCCAGTATCCCCCCGGAACAGACCTTCATGCCCGCTTCCCGCACGCTCGCCAGCGTCTCCAGCCGGTCGCCGTAGGTACGCGTGGTGATGATCTCGCCATAGTACTCCGGGGAGGTATCGAGGTTGTGGTTATAGTAGTCGAGCCCGGCGCCGGCCAGGCGCTTGGCCTGGTCGCTGTCCACCATGCCGAGGGTCATGCAGGTCTCGAGCCCCAGCGACTTGACCCGGCTGACCATCTCCATTACCACCTCGAGGTCCTTCTCCCGGGGGCTGCGCCAGGCGGCCCCCATGCAGAAGCGGCTCGCTCCGGCGTCGCGTGCCGCTCTGGCCTGTTCCACCACCTTCTCGATTTCCAGCAGTTTTTCCTTGTCGAGGTCGGTATTGTAATGTCCCGACTGGGGGCAGTACTTGCAGTCCTCGGGGCAGGCGCCGGTCTTGATCGACAGCAGGGTGGAGACCTGCACGGCGTTGGGGTCGAAATGGGCGCGGTGTACCTGTTGCGCCCGAAACAGCAGGTCGTTGAAGGGCAGGGCAAACAGCGCCTCGATTTCGGCCAGGGACCAGTCGTGGCGGACCTCGGGATTTCCGGCTAGGGTCTGCTCGGAGGGGCTGGGAGGATTAGGCGCTGAGGACATGATCAGACTCGCTGTTGGTCAACCGGTTGAGTAAGTATGGTTGACAGTAGGATTGCGTAGGGGCTCATCGCTGTCAACCCTTGGCTGCTCCAGTGTTGACTAAGCCGAGAATGGGTGGGGAACGCGATGGAGAAGATGGCGAGCAAGGCGACGGCGAAGCGGCAGGCGCCTGGCACCGGGTATGGCTGGACGCACTGGCCCCGGCTGGTGCTGTCGGGGCTGGACGGTGGCCTGAGGCGCGTGCTGCCCGGGCGTTGCGCCTTCTGCCTGGCGCCCGGCAAGGCCGGGCAGCCCTGGTGCCAGCCCTGCTTCGAGGCGTTGCCCTGGAACCTCCCGGCCTGCCCGCGCTGCGCCGAACCGCAGCCCGCCGGTTCGCTGGCGGGGCGGCTCTGCGGGCGTTGCCTAGAGCAGCCCCCGAGCTTCGGCCGGGCCTGGGTGCCGCTGCGCTACCAGGACGAGGTGGCGTCCCTCATGCAGCGCTTCAAGTTCCAGGCCTCGCCGCGAGCGGGCAGCGTGCTGGTGGCGATCCTCGAAACCCGGCTGGCCGACATCCCGCGCCCCGATGCACTGCTCGCCGTGCCGCTGCATCCGAACCGGGCCCGGCAGCGGGGTTTCAACCAGGCCGAGTGGCTGGCCCGGCGACTGGCCCCGCGCCTCGGCGTTCCGCTGCGGTCGGCCAGGCGCCTGGAGGATACCCCCTCCCAGCGGGGGCTCGACCGCAGCGAGCGCCGGCGCAACCTGAAGGATGGCTTCGACGTCATCGGCTCGTTATCCGGGAGAGTGGCGCTGCTGGACGATGTCATGACCACCGGGGCGACGCTGGATGCCCTGGCCCAGGCATGCCGCCGCGCCGGGGCCGCAGAGGTGGAGGCCTGGGCAGTGGCGCGTACGCCATTTTCGCAACTCTGGTAGCATGCTACTCCGTTAGTGGTCCCTTACTGGAACATCGGAGGCAGCATGGCGTCGACGCACCCCTTTGCCCGACTTGAACCGTCACGAATCGTGGCGGCGGTGGAGTCCCTGGGCCTGTGGCTGCCCGGCGAACCCTTCGCGCTGAACAGCTATGAGAACCGCGTGTTTCTGGTGCATGACGACGAGCGCCGTCGCTGGGTGGTCAAGTTCTACCGCCCCGAGCGTTGGAGCGACGCCCAGATCCAGGAAGAGCACGACTTCCTGATCGAGCTGGAAGAGGCCGGGGTGGCGGTATCAGCGCCCTGGCGGGATGCGGCAGGGCAATCGCTGCATCATGACCAGGGGTTTCGTTTCACGCTCTTTCCCCAGGTGTCGGGGCAGGCACCCGAGCTGGAAAACCCCGCGCACCTGTTCGCCATGGGTGAGGTCATCGGCGCGCTGCATGCCGTTGGCGAGCGGTCGTCATTTCGACACCGCAATACGCTCGATCTCGATACCATGGTCCTGGAAGCGAGGGAGCGGGTGCTTGGCAGCCACTGGCTGGGGCGTCAGCAGCGCCGAGCCTATGAGCGGGTGACCACTGCCCTTCACGAGGCCCTTCAGCCGCATGCCTGGGCTGGGGAGAAGGCGATCCGCGTGCATGGCGACTGTCATATCGGCAATGTGCTCGGACGAGACGAGGATTTTACCCTTGTGGACTTCGATGACTGCCTGATGGCCCCAGCAATTCAGGACCTCTGGATGCTGCTCACGGCGGAGCACGACGCCGAGTGGCAGATGCAGCTGTCGGAAGTGATGGAGGGCTACGAGCAGCACCGAGACTTCGATCGCCGTGAGCTGGCGTTGATTGAGCCGCTGAGAACCTTTCGGCTGATGCGCCATAGCGCCTGGCTGGTGGCACGCTGGGAGGATCCCGCATTCCCGCCGGCCTTTCCCTGGCTGGCCGATGCCGGCTACTGGGACGGTCATATCCGCATGCTGGAGCAGCAGCGCCTGCTGTTGGAAAAGTCGCCGCGCTGGCTGGCCTGAGGATCGCCTGGAGAGGCATGAGAAGGCAGACGCGCCCCTCCGGGGGCGCGTTCGCTTTAGTCGTCAGGGGCTTACTGATCCGGGTCGGGACGTTCGGCCGGGATCGGATTGGCGATGCCGGCGCCTTCGGCCTGGCGGCGCTGTTCATTGATACGTGCCGCGGGGTTGTCCTGTTGCTCGATGTCGAGCGCGCTGGCGAGCTTGAGCTGGAAGACGTGTTCCGGCGTCAGCTCGCAGCGGCCGTCGTCGCAGGCGTCCACGCCGTAGCTACCGTCCATTTCGTAGGCGGCAGCCGATATCTCGCCACTGAAAATTTCACTCTCTTCGCCTTTTGCCTCGATACAGGTAAGGGCCTGGGCGGTGATGCGGACGCGTTCGCCATCCAGCCGGGCATTACCCACCAGTACACAGTATTCTGGCAGCGCATGGGATGCAGCGCTGTCACCACCGGCAGGACTGAGCAGGATGTCATCCTGGCGTGGTGTCTCGTCATCGAGAGTGAGTTCGTCGATGACATGAACGGCGACGCTTGCATCGGCGGGCAGCGTCAGGGTGGCGGCAGAAGCGACAAAGGGCATAATCAGCAGGGCCAGGCCGGCGGCTGCCAGGATCGGGATCTTGATCATAACGGGCTCTCGATGGACACGGCTGCGCATGGGGCAGTCATTCGAATGAGGCGATTCTATCACAGCCCTCCGAGGGGCCGCAGTGGGCGAATGTCGCAGGGAAGTACCGCGGGTGACTCTTGGCCTGCGATCGGGACGCGGTTGCGATAGAATCACCGTTTCAAGAAAACTTTAGTTATACAAAGATGAAATTTTGTATATCATTTGTGCATTAAGTGGTGGCCAGGCCATCACCCAACCATCGGTAAGCGTGGGGCCGACCATGATCGAAGAACTTGCCAACCACTATCGCCAGATCATTCTCGAACTGGGTGAGGACCCGCAGCGAGAGGGGCTGCGTGATACCCCCAAGCGGGCAGCCAAGGCCATGCAGTTTCTCAATCGCGGCTATGCCCAGACGCTTGAGGACATCATCAACGGAGCGGTGTTCGAGTCCGAAACCGACGAGATGGTGCTGGTAAAGGACATTGAGCTCTATTCGATGTGTGAACACCACCTGCTGCCTTTCATCGGCAAGTGCCATATCGCCTACCTCCCCAATGGCAAGGTGCTGGGGCTATCCAAGTTTGCGCGTATCGTCGACATGTTTGCCCGGCGCATGCAGATCCAGGAAAACCTGACGCGACAGATCGCCGAAGCGGTGCAACAGGTAACCGATGCCAGGGGGGTAGCCGTCGTTGTCGAAGCGCGGCATCTCTGCATGATGATGCGAGGCGTGGAGAAGCAGAATTCGAGTATGACCTCATCGGTGATGCTGGGGGCCTTCCGTGAAAACCAGCCGACGCGACAGGAGTTTCTCACCCTGGTCAACAGCCGCTGACGTCTCGGATCGACGGCGATCCATTACTTTCTGCTGCGACCTGTTCTTCCACTGGAGTCCACGCCATGACGCTGTACGCCCTGGATGATCAACACCTTGATCACGATCTTGCGACCATCCGTATCAAGAACCTGCGTTTGCGCACCTATATCGGGATCAAGGACGACGAGATACAGAAACGCCAGGATGTGCTGATCAATGCGGTGATCCGCTATCGTGCGGACAATGCCGTGGCGTTCAATCATATTGAGCAGGCGTTGAATTACCGCACCATTACCAAGGCGGTCATTGCCCTGGTCGAGGAGAACCGGTTTCTGTTGCTGGAACGAATGACCCGTGAGGTCCTCGACTTGATCATGTCCCATGAGGCCGTTCTCACTGCACAGGTCGAGATCGACAAGCCTCATGCGCTGCGCTTTGCCGATTCGGTGTCGGTCACGCTGTCGGCAAGCCGAGAACCCCGTCGCCCGCGCTGATTTTCCCCCTGAGTGATTCGACCTTTCTTCGCATCATTATCCTCGATTTGGTGCGCGGGGGCTGAACGCGTAGCATGTAGAGGGATTATTTCCGGACTCACAGGGAGTGAAGACTCGTTGCACAGAGACAAAATGTCCCCATCCTCATCGCGCCGACACTATTCCCCCTGGGCCATGGC
This sequence comes from Halomonas sp. ANAO-440, assembly GCF_019915905.1. Lineage (NCBI taxonomy): Bacteria > Pseudomonadati > Pseudomonadota > Gammaproteobacteria > Oceanospirillales > Halomonadaceae > Halomonas > Halomonas sp. ANAO-440. The sequence continues at coordinate 242,964 of NZ_JAHXBV010000002.1, forward strand.
GTCCATCGTCACGGCAATCATCTCGCTGTTGCTCGCAGGCAGCATGCCCCCGGTGAATATCGCCGCCGCCATCTTTGGCGTCATGGGGCTGCGTCAGATCCGCCGCAACCCCGAGCGCTACATTGGACGCCCTTTCTGCTGGATCGCCATCGCGCTGGTGCTGATACTTGCCATACTGACTGCCATGGTTCAGCCCCCGCTTGAGGAAGGGGTCGAGCAGCACATGGTGCCGGAACAGGGCGCTGAGGCGCTGGACTGAGGACGCCCTGCCAAGCCGCGTTTAACTTGTACAATTGGCCGCTTATCGGCCGGGAGAGACGATCATGGAAGCCTTGAAGGAAACGCAGCTTTACTGCCCCTTTGCCTACATCGATGGCAGTTGGGTCGCCGCCGACAGCGGCGAACAGATCGATGTCGTCAACCCCGCTACCGGAGAGTCCTTCGGTAACGTGCCGCGCCTGGGGCGTGTCGAGACCGAGCGTGCGATCGCTGCTGCAGAAGCAGCGCTCCCCGGATGGAAAGGACTTACCGCCCAGGAGCGGGCCGATATCCTCATGAAGTGGCATGACCTGATGCTGGAGCATCAGGACGATCTGGCCATGATCATGACCCATGAGCAGGGCAAGCCGCTCAAGGAGGCCGCCGGCGAGATAGCCTATGCCGCGAGTTTCCTGCGCTGGTTCGCCGAAGAGGCCCGACGCATCTACGGCGAAACCATTCCCGCCGCCAAGACCAACCAGCGTATCGTGGTGACCAAGCAGGCTGTGGGGGTGGTGGGCGCGATCACGCCCTGGAATTTCCCCGCGGCCATGATCACGCGAAAGGCCGGTGCGGCGTTGGCCGCCGGTTGTACCATCGTGGTCAAGCCGGCCAGCCAGACCCCGTTTTCCGCCACCGCCCTGGCGCTGCTGGCCGAGCGCGCCGGGGTGCCACGCGGCGTGTTCAACGTGGTGCCCGGACGGGCAAGCGAAATTGCGGCGGCAATGACCGAGTCTCCCAGCGTGCGCAAGATCACCTTCACAGGCTCCACCGAAGTGGGGCGTCAACTGATGGCGCAGGCATCACAGCACATCCAGAAGATATCGCTGGAACTGGGCGGCAATGCCCCTTTCATCGTCTTCGAGGATGCGGACCTGGATGCCGCCGTGGAAGGTGCCATGGCCGCCAAGTTCCGCAATGCCGGCCAGACTTGTGTCTGCACCAACCGTTTCCTGGTGCAGTCCAGTGTGGTCAATGCCTTCTGCGAAAAGCTGGCAGTCGCCATGAACAGCGAGCTCAAGGTGGGTGATGGCATCGATGCGGGCGTCAATATCGGGCCGCTGATCGATAGCAAGGCCGTGGACAAGGTAAGTGAGCACGTGCATGACGCGGTGGACCATGGCGCTCAACTGTTGTTGGGGGGAAATCCGCACCCGCTGGGAGGTAATTTCTTCACCCCGACCCTGATCAGCTTTGCCACAGCTAAAATGAAGGTAGCCCACGAGGAAACCTTTGGCCCGCTTGCCGCGGTCTTTCCCTTCGATGATGAAGAGGATGCCGTGCGGATGGCCAATGACACTGAGTATGGACTGGCATCCTATTTCTATTCGCGAGACCTGGGTCGGGTATGGCGTGTGGCCGATGCGCTGGAGTACGGCATGGTCGGCATCAACACCGGCCTGATCTCCAACCCCACCGCACCCTTCGGCGGGGTCAAGGCGTCCGGGCTCGGTCGCGAGGGCGGCCATCAGGGGCTGGAGGAGTTTCTCGAGACCAAGTACCTCTGCATCGATCTTGGCTAAGCAACAGCGGCGTTCGTCCCTTTTGCCAGGCAGCAAGATGGTACGGGTGGCCACTGACATGAGCGGCGCCGGGGACAGGTCGTAGCGGAGGTCTTTTTCCAGGGAAGGAAAAAGTAGCGCCCAGGGAAGGGTTCACAGCGCCTCCGCGAAGTCCTGTCGCCGGGATAGCCGCGACGTTAGGCACCGGTGACCCGCCAAACAAGCGAAGCCCCCATCAATCTGACTGCCCGTCCAACTTGGGGGCAGTTCAGGTCGATGGGGGCTTCTTGTATTACGATGGGTTGGCGGTGCTCGCTATGAGCCTGCCGCTTCTCGCCGCAGGCTCAGTGCTTAAAATGGCGCATGCCGGTAAATACCATGGCAATCCCCGCCTCATTGGCGGCGTCGATCACTTCCTGGTCGCGCATCGAGCCGCCGGGCTGGATCACCGCCGTGATACCGGCCGCAGCGGCGGCATCGATACCGTCCCGGAACGGGAAGAAGGCATCGCTCGCCATGACCGAGCCGGGTACCGCCAGCCCTTCGTCTGCGGCCTTGATGCCGGCGATCCTGGCCGAGTAGACGCGGCTCATCTGGCCGGCGCCCACGCCAATGGTCTTGCCGGCCTTGGCGTAGACGATCGCATTGGACTTGACGTACTTGGCCACCTTCCAGGCAAAGGCCAGGTCGCGCATCTCCTGCTCGCTGGGCACCCGGTCGCTGACCACTGTCAGCTCGTCGCGTCCGACCATGCCCAGGTCCCTGTCCTGGACCAGCAGTCCCCCCGTCACGCGCTTGAAGTCGTGAGCGTACTCGCGCTTGCCGGGCCAGCTGTCGCCGACGTCGAGCAGGCGCACGTTCTGCTTCTCGGCGACGATGGCCAGAGCGTCCTGTTCAACCCCTGGGGCGATGATTACCTCGACGAACTGGCGGTCGATGATGGCGCGGGCGGTGTCGGCGTCCAGTGGCACGTTGAAGGCGATGATGCCGCCGAAGGCGCTGGTGGGGTCGGTGGCAAAGGCCTTGTCATAGGCTTCGCTGGCGCTGGCGCCCACCGCCACGCCGCAGGGGTTGGCGTGCTTGACGATCACGCAGGCGGTCTCGGTGAACGCCTTGACGCACTCGAAGGCGGAATCGGTGTCGGCCACGTTGTTGAAGGAGAGCGCCTTGCCCTGCAGCTGAGTGGCCGTTGCTACGCTGGCTTCGCGGGCATCGGCTTCCACGTAGAAGGCAGCGCTCTGGTGCGGGTTTTCGCCATAGCGCATGGACTGCTTCTTGTGGAACTGCAGATTGTAGGTGCGCGGGAAGCCATCCTCGCTGCCGGGGACCCGGCTGCCCAGGTAGTCGGCGATGGCGGCATCGTAGCCAGCGGTGTGCTCGAAGGCCTTGACGGCCAGGTCGAAGCGGGTGGCGCCGGATACGCAGCCCTGCTGTGCGTTCATTTCGGCCAGCACGCGCTCGTAGTCGCCGGCATCCACCACGATGGTGGTGTGGGCATGGTTCTTGGCACAGGCACGTACCATGGTGGGGCCACCGATATCGATGTTCTCGATGGCATCATCCAGGCTGCAGTCCGACTTGGCCACGGTCTGGGCGAAGGGGTAGAGATTCACGACAACCATATCGATCGGGGCGATGTCATGTTCGGCCATGACCGCATCGTCCTGGCCGCGGCGGCCGAGGATGCCGCCATGGATCTTGGGGTGTAGCGTCTTGACCCGGCCATCCATGATCTCGGGAAAGCCGGTGTGCTCAGAGACTTCCGTCACGGCGATACCGCTTTCGGCAAGCAGGCGGAATGTGCCGCCGGTAGAGAGCAGTTCGACCCCTTGTGCACTCAGGCCCCGAGCGAAGTCGACGATGCCACTCTTGTCGGAAACACTGATGAGGGCGCGGCGAACCGGTCGGGAGGCGGGGATATCGGACATGATGCGACTCTATGTTGAAGGTGGGGGGAAGTAGTAGGTACTACCGGGCGGCCAAGGGCCAGCCAATTCAGATCAGGTCATGCTGCTTGAGCTTCTTTCGCAGCGTGCCTCGGTTGAGCCCGAGGATTTCGGCGGCGCGAGTCTGATTGCCCTGGGTATAGTCCAATACGGCAGCCATCAGCGGGGCTTCGACCTCGGCCATCACCATGGCATAGAGGTCGGTCGCAGTGCCGCCATCGAGGTGATCGAAGTAACGTCGCATGGCGCAATCCACGGCCTCACGCAGTGGCTGTTCTACCGACGCTGCCGGCGAGGACGGCGTGTCGAGGCCGGCCACTTCGGTGCAGGGACCGATGTCGATTTCCGACAGGTTGGGGTTCCGGTTGAAGGCTTCACGATTCATGCGGCACTGATTCCATTCGCTGCCCTGGAGGAGGCTGGGCCGCTCCCAGGGCAAAAGAGGTCGTCGATGAAGTCATATTGCTCGGCTGGATGCTGAAGGACATTGAAGGCAGCGCGTAGTTCGCGCTGCCGACCCTCGCCGAGTCGATGATCCGATGCGAGGTACCAGCCGAGGTGTTTGCGCGCGATGCGCACCCCCATTGTCTCCCCGTAAAAGGCGTGCAGGGCCGACAGATGATCTAGCAATACGTCGGCGCGCTCGCGCTCCGTGGGTGGGGGCAGTGCCTGTCCATGGCGAAGGTAATAGTCAATCTCGCGGAATATCCAAGGGTTGCCCTGGGCGCCGCGACCGACCATCACCGCATCCGCTCCAGTATAGTCGAGAACGAAGGCAGCCTTCTCCGGCGAGTCGATATCACCGTTGGCGAACACGGGAATATTCACCCTTGACTTGATGTCGGCGATGGTGTCGTACTCGGCCTGGCCGCTGTAGCGCTGCTGACGATGACGGCCATGGACCGCCAGCGCCTGGATACCGGCCGATTCGGCGAGCCGGGCCACGCGGAGCCCGTTGTTGCTGTCGGCGCACCAGCCAGTGCGGATCTTGAGCGTCACCGGAACGTCCACCGCGGCGACCACTGCCTCGAGAATCTCGGCCACCAGGGCTTCATCGCGCAGGAGTGCGGAGCCGGCGGCCTTGTTGCATACCTTCTTCGCCGGACAGCCCATGTTGATGTCGATGATCTCGGCCCCCTGTTCGGCATTGAGCCGGGCGGCTTCGGCGAGCATCGCCGCATCGCCACCGGCAATCTGCACCGTGCGGGGGCCTGGCTCGCCGCGGTGGTCCATGCGCTGGCGAGACTTGCGGGTATGCCACAGTGCCGGGTCTGAGGTCACCATCTCGCCCACCACGAGGCCGGCCCCGAGTCGACGGCACAGCTGTCGAAAGGGACGGTCTGTGACGCCGGCCATGGGGGCCAGGACTACCCGGTTGGGTAGGCGATGGCGACCGATCTGTGGCAGGGGGCGGCTATCGGGCATGATGCAATCTAGTGACTCGGGGGCTGCATATCATACGCCCCCGTCGTCCCATGGTGAAGGTGCCAAAGGTGTTGTTTGCCGGCTCATGTTGTTTGCCGGCTCAGGCCGGGCGGCGGCCGCTCAGGCGCACCCACCCCTCGCGAATCTCGGGCTCGTCCATGACCAGGCCCTGCTCCCGGTAGGCCTCGAGGACCTCGCCGGCCTGGCTCTCGAGGATGCCCGAGAGCACCAGCCGGCCGGCCGGAGCCACGTGTCCGGCAACGGTCGCTGCCATGTCGATCAGCGGCCCGGCGAGAATATTGGCGATCACCACGGGAAAGGTCGTTGCCGTGCCGGACTCTGCCAGTTCCTCGGGATAGCAGAGGCGGAGGTCTTCATCGGCAATCGCGTTGCGGGCGGCATTGTCCCGGCTGGCCTGTAGCGCCTGGGGATCGATATCGGTGCCGATGGCCTGTCCTGCGCCAAGCTTGAGCGCGGCGATGGCCAGAATGCCCGAGCCGCAGCCGATGTCGAGTACGGCTCGTTCATCAAGCTCGCCTGTCAGGGCCAGGCCGTCCAGCCACTCCAGACAAAGGGCGGTGGTGGGGTGGGTGCCGGTGCCGAAGGCGAGCCCCGGGTCGAGATGCAGGTTGACCGCATCGGGGTCGGGCGGCTGGTGCCAGCTCGGCACGATCCACAGCCGCTGCCCCATGCGCAGGGGCTGGAAGTCGTCCATCCACTCCCGCTCCCAGTCCCGATCGGCCAGCAGTTCATGTTCGATTTTCGGGCAGGGCTCACCCGGCATGGCCTGGGCCCAGGCCCCAGCCAGGCGCTCCAGCATGGCCGTCAGGCCTTCCAGATCGTCGTAGAGGCCGGTCAACACGGTCTCGTCCCATAGCGGCGTGGTGCCGCGCTCGGGCTCGAAGACAGGGTCGTCGTGGGCATCCTGCAGGGTGATGGCGCTGGCTCCCTCCGCCATCAGCAGCTCTTCGAGCAGCTCAGCCTGCTCCGGGGCGATACGGGCCTTCAACTGCAGCCAGGGCATGGTGTTCTCCGTGCGTAACGCAGGCGGGGTGGCCTATGGCCACCCCGCCGGGATCGAAAGCCGGTCTCAGGAGCCGAGCTTCTTCTCCAGGTAGTGGATGTTGACGCCGCCCTGTTGGAAGTAGCCGTCGCGAACCAGATCCTTGTGCAGATCGATATTGGTCTTGATGCCTTCCACCAGCAGTTCATCGAGTCCGTTGCGCATGCGCGTCAGGGCGATCTCCCGGCTGTCGCCCCAGGTGATCAGCTTGCCGATCAGCGAGTCGTAGTGGGGCGGTACCGTATAGCCGGTATAGAGATGCGAGTCCATGCGCACGCCGAGGCCGCCGGGGGGGTGATAGAGCGTCACCTTGCCCGGGGAGGGCATGAAGGTGCGCGCATCCTCGGCGTTGATGCGGCACTCGAAGGCGTGCCCATGGATCTTGACGTCTTCCTGAGCGATGGACAGCGGCAGGCCGGAAGCGATGCGAAGCTGCTCGCGTACGATATCGACCCCCGTCACCATTTCGGTGACCGGATGCTCCACCTGGACACGGGTGTTCATCTCGATGAAGAAGAATTCGCCGTCCTCGTAGAGAAACTCGAAGGTTCCGGCACCGCGGTAGTTGATCTCGATGCAGGCCTGTCGGCACGCTTCCAGTACCCGGGCGCGGGCCTCGGGGTCGATGCCGGGCGCAGGGGCTTCCTCCAGTACCTTCTGGTGGCGTCGCTGCAGCGAGCAGTCGCGGTCAAAGAGGTGGATGGCGTTGCCCTGGCCGTCGGCCAGCACCTGAACCTCGACATGGCGCGGCTTCTCGAGAAACTTCTCCATGTAGACGGTACCGTCCCCGAAGGAGGAGTGCGCCTCGGTGCGTGTCACGTTGACGGCGGAAAGCAGGTGGGCCTCGGTGTGTACCACGCGCATGCCGCGACCGCCACCGCCGGCGGCGGCCTTGATGATCACCGGGTAACCGATGCGTCGAGCGATGGCGATGATCTCGCCTTCGTCATCGCCCAGCGGGCCGTCCGAGCCGGGTACCGTTGGCACGCCGGCGATCTGCATCGCCTCGATGGCGCTGACCTTGTCGCCCATCAGCCGAATGGTCTCGGCCCGGGGCCCGATAAAGACGAAACCGGAGCGTTCCACCTGCTCGGCAAAGTTGGCGTTCTCGGAGAGAAAGCCGTAGCCGGGGTGTATGGCGCTGGAATCGGTGACCTCCGCAGCGCTGATCAACGCCGGGATGTTCAAATAGGACTGTGCCGAGGAAGCCGGCCCGATACACACGGCCTCGTCGGCCAGTCGCACGTGCATCAGTTCACGGTCTGCCTTGGAGTGAACGGCCACGGTCTTGATGCCCAGCTCCTTGCAGGCACGCAGGATACGCAGAGCGATCTCGCCGCGGTTGGCGATGAGAACCTTGTCCAGCATGATGAAGTCCGCCAGTTCTGGGTGAAAGATCAGGAGATGACGAGCATCGGCTGGTCGAACTCAACGGGCTCACCGTCCTCGACCAGGATCGCCTCGATAACGCCGTCACGATCGGCCTCGATCTGGTTCATCATCTTCATGGCTTCGACGATACACACCGTCTCGCCTTTCTTGACGCTGGAGCCGAGCTCGACGAAGGGCTTGGAGCCCGGCGCAGGGCTGCGATAGAAGGTGCCGACCATGGGTGAGGTCAAGGCGTGGCCCTGATAGGAAGATGCCGTTTCTGCAGCCGGTTCCGGTGACGGCGAAGCGCTGGCCGGGGCTGAAGTGGGCTGCGGCGCACCATACTGGGGGGCCATTTGAGGCTGCGGCCAGCTAACGCCATTGGGATGACGGCTGATGCGGACGGACTCTTCGCCTTCCTGAATCTCGATTTCGCTGATGTTGGATTCTTCGAGCAGTTCGATCAGCTTCTTGACCTTGCGGATGTCCATGACTCTGTCTCGATCGGTGAGTAGGTGACAGGTGGCCGGGACGCTGTTAACCCAAGCCAACTTTCGATAGATCCCGGCAAGATGTCGAATATTGCCGACGCTATCGGCCTTGATATGTGTTGTTGGCGGAGTGTGCCTAAAATCGCGAACGATGTCCAGCGAGAGGGAACGGTGTTCGCCATCCCGGTTGGGAGGGTATTCGGTCATTCATGGTAGGAGCGGGCGATGAGGCTGGGATCAGCTGCTGCGCTGGCCAAGCCAGTCGAGGAGGCTCTCCAGGTGGGAGGCAAATTCGTTGGCCCGTACCTCACCCTGGATGCGGGCCTCGCGTATCTCTTCACCCTGGTCGAAGAACATCAGGCTGGGCGGGCCGAACAGGCCGAAATGGTCCAGCAGCTCCCGGGACGCGTCGCCGGTGCGGGTCACATCCACGTTGATGCGGGCGAACTGCGACAGCGATTCGGCCACCTGGGGGGTGGGGTAGACCTGGCGTTCCATCTGCTTGCAGGAAATACACCAGTCGGCGGTGAAATGCACGAAGGTGGGCATATCCTGCTCGGCGTTGCGCAGCAGGGTGGCCTCCAGTGATCCCAGGTCTTCGACGGTGGTTATCTCGGCGGCTTGCTGGGCGTCGCCGGTCAGGGCCAGCGGTGGGGCCAGGGGACGAAGCGGGTCATGGCCCCCGCGTGCGGCGCCGATCACCAGCGCTAGACCCCAGGTGAGCAGCAGCAGGCCAGCGGCCTGGCGGACACGTGGCCAGCCCTGAGTGAGGTTCAGCGAGAGCGCGCCAAGGGCCAGGGCGCTGCCGATGGCCAGGGCGGCCCACAGCAGCAAGGTGACCGGAGGCGGCAGCAGGCGCTCCACCAGCCAGATCGCCACCCCGAGCAGCAGGATGCCGAAGAGTATCTTGACGCCGTTCATCCAGGCGCCGGTGCGCGGTAGTGCCGTGGCGCCGAAGGTGCCGACCAGCAGCAGTGGCACACCCATGCCCAGGCCCAGTGCGAGCAGGGCGGCGCCGCCCATCACTGCATCCCCGGTGGTGGAAATGAATACCAGGGCGCCGGCCAGGGGGGCCGAGACGCAGGGAGAAACTACCAGCACCGAGAGTGAGCCGGCACCGGCCAGGCCGACAGGGCCACTCTTCTGGGCACGGTTCTGCAAGGCGTCGATGCGCCCGGCCAGCCGAGGGGGAAGGCGCATGTCGAAGGTGCCGAACATTGCCAGGGCAAAAAGGGTGAAAAGGCCGGCAAAGACGATCAGCACCGGTGGCGACTGCAGGTGGGCCTGGAGATTGAGGCCGGCACCGAACAGACCCATCAGTACGCCGACCGCGGCGTAGGTCAGCGACATCCCGCCGACATAGCTGGCCGAGAGGACGAAGGCGCGGGGCCGGGTCGGATTCTGGCCGACGATGATCGAGGAGAGAATCGGCACCATCGGCAGCACGCAGGGCGTGAACGTAAGCGCCAGGCCGGCAACGAAGAACAGGCCGAGCGTCATCGGTAGGCTGGCGCTGCTGATCAGGGCATTGAAGCGACCGTCCTCGCTCTGCGGCGCCTGCAGCGTTCCAGCTACGCTCGTTGAGCGATCCGCGTCGCCGGTGCCTTCTCCGCCGTCACGCCATCCCACGAAGGCGGCGGGCATGTTGCGTTCCGGTGCCTGCAGGTCAACCTGCTCCGGGGGGTAGCAGAGTCCGGCGTCGGCACAGCCCTGGAAACGGACAGTGATGTCCAGCGGGCCGGCGGCGTGACCTTCGATGGGGGCTTCGAACACGACCTTCTCGTAGAAGACGTAGACATCGCCGAGGAACTCATCGCTCTTGAATTCGCCCGCTGGTATTTCCGGCTCACCCAGCTCGGGGCCGTCGTTTCGGCTTTCGACCCCTAACTGATGACGGTAGAGGTAATACCCTTCGGCGTTCTCGAAGCCGATGTAGAGCGTCTCGCCGTCGTGCCAGGCGCTGGGCTGGAAGGCTTCCATCACCGGCAGGAAGTCGCCCTGGTTCCCCGATGAGGACGAGAACCACTGCGCCTGGGCCACAAGGGGCAGACATGCAAGCAGCAGAAGGGCCAGCCATCTAAGGGGGTAGCGGATAGGCAACGCAGTCATCCTTTTCCAGGCCTGGTCGGGCGCCTTTGAGACTCGCTTCGACGTTGGGAGTTCCCGGGTGACGAGCCATGGGGCGAGATGAAAATTTCTCCTGCCAGAATAACTCACGTCGATAGCATATTAGAACCGAAGCACCGCTGCCCGGCTGCGTTTGTTTGTCGCACTACCCCCGCCTGGTTGTCGCTTTGGGTAGAGTCAGGGCTGGATTCGTCAACGACGTTGCGCCATGGGTGAAAAGAGCTGGGGGGGTAGGGCATAGCAGGGCACAAGCGGCGCGGACCGCCCAAAGGCGGCCCGCAAGGTGATCCGTGTCAGGGGGTGTGATCAGGCTTTTTCGTAGGCCGCCACGGCTTTCTCGATGGCCTTGCGGGCGGCATCGGCCCCTTCCCAGGATTCCACTTTCACCCATTTGCCCTTCTCGAGATCCTTGTAGTTCTCGAAGAAGTGAGCGATCTGCTGGCGCAGCAGCTCGGGCAGGTCGGTGACCTCATGCACGTCGTCATACAGTGTGCTCAGCTTGGCGTGGGGGACGCAGACGAGCTTGGCATCCTCTCCGGCTTCATCGGTCATGTTCAGGATGCCCACCGGCCTGGCGCGGATGATGCTGCCCGCCTGCACCGGAACGGGAGTCACCACCAGGGCGTCGAGGGGGTCGCCATCGTCGGCCAGGGTGTGGGGAATGAAACCGTAGTTGGCCGGGTAGAACATCGGAGTGGCCATGAAGCGATCCACCAGCAGTGTACCCATCTCCTTGTCGATCTCGTACTTGACCGGTGCATGGTGGGCAGGAATCTCGATCGCCACATAGACGTCATTGGGGAGGTCTTTGCCGGCAGGGATGTTGTCGAAGTTCATCGTCGCTTCCTTGGTTTGGCGAAAATGCTTTGGCGCAAATGCGAGTGGCCCGAAATGCGGCGAATTATACGGAGCCAAGCTGTGGATTACCAATGCGACATAGGTGATGGATCGGCTTTATAGCTGGCTCGGGCTTTGGTGGGCAGGCCTGGCTCCTGACAAGCGTGTATGATGGCATGCGCAAGTAGCAGGCCGGCCGATCGACGGCAGCACTCGGCAATATAGCGCAAGCGGCAAATCGTGAGGAGCGTGCCTTGGTACCTACCCAGCTGTCACTGAATGTCGGTCAGGCTTTCGTGGCCCCGGATCGGCGTCGCCACCGCAGTTCCATGTCAGTACGTATACCCGATGAGGCGGGGCAGCTCACGGCGAAGGGCGCCTGCGCCCTGATCAGCGATACCAGCTCGCGCAATGCCATCGCCAAGCAGGCGGGTGACCTCAGCGTGCGAGGCTTTCTTGCCGACTATTTTTCAACTCCCGATCACTGGGACGTCAAGACATCGGCGACACGAGTGCTGCGCGCATTGAATGGCTGGTGCTACAGCCAGAGCACCTTCGTCGAAGATGGTAGCTACGTCGCTTCGCTTTCCGCCATGGTGTTTCGAGCTCGCGAGGCTCATCTCTTTCATATGGGAGATACCCTGGTCTTTCGCCTGCGTGGGGCGGAATTCGAGCAGCTTTCGCGGGACCACATTACCGACCTGGGCGGGTATCGCTATCCCTCCAGGGCGCTGGGCCTGGATGGCAGCATCGATATCGATTACCTGCAGCTTCCCCTCAAGCAGGGCGATATCTTCCTGTTCACGACCCAGGCGGTGCGGGGTACGCTGATGCCCTCGGATTATGTCCAACTGATTCGCGAGGATGCCAGCGATCTGGATGCCGCCTGCGAACGACTCGCCAGCGCGGCGCGTGACCGTGCCCAGTCCCGGGGCTATGGTGCCGATCAGTTCTGCTTTCAACTGGTGCGCATCGACCAGTTACCGGAAGAGGGCCGTGACCACCCTGGGCGCATCTACGGTGACCTGCCGATCCCCCCGGAATTGTCGCCCGGCGAACGCATTGATGGCCTGGAGATACAGGAAGTGTTGTCGCGCACCGCACAATCCCGGGTCTATCGAGTGCGTGACACACGCACCGAGCGCGAGATGGTGATGAAGGCCCCGAGTCCTGAACTCTCGAACCGCAATGCCTACCTGGAACACTTCCTGCTGCAGCAATGGGTGGTGGAGAGGGTCAAGTCGCCCTTCGTGGCTCGTGTCATGGAGCCCTCCCGTCCGCGACGCTACCTCTACTACCTCATGGTCTACGTAGATGGGGTGACACTGTCTGACTGGGCCAGGCGCCATCCCCAGGCCAGCCTGGCGCAGCGCCTGGACATTGCTGTTCAGCTGGGCAAGGCGGTGCAGGCACTCCACCATCGAGACCTGCTGCATCAGCGCATTCACCCCGACAATGTCCTGATCGATACCCACGGCCAGGTCGTGCTGACCGATTTCAGTGCCTGTCACATGCGTGACCTGGAGGGGCATCGCCGCTCCCGCGAACTGGCGCGTCAGCTCGGGCTAAGCGAACACAGCGCACCGGAGTATGCGCTGGATGACAGTGTCGGCCGGCGCAGCGATCAATACTCCCTGGCTTCCACCGTCTACTGGCTGTTGACCGACAAGCTGCCCTACGAGCTGGCCCCGAATCAGCTGCGCGGCCATACCGACCTGGAGCAGCTGAGCTACCGCAGTGCCCGGCTGTTCAATCCGGAGATCACGCTTGAACTGGACGACACCTTGCGGCGGGCGCTGGATCCGCAGCGTCCGCTGCGCTTCCGGCGCATGTCGGAGTTTCTCTATGCGTTGCGTCACCATGACGGGAAGGGCCGGACTGCAGTGAAATCCTCTCGCCTGCTGCGTGAGCCAGCCAATTTCTGGCAGGGTATCGCCGGGATCCTGCTGCTGTTACTGGTATTGTCCTGGCTGCTGAGGTGATGTCATGACAAGCCACGGGCTGGTCATGCCTGGCCAGCCCGTTCGGGCCCCACTACACCCTGATGTCGGCTGAGGCGCCTGTAACGCTCTTCAGAGCTTGAACTCCGCCAGTTTGCGCTCGACCTTGGCGAGCTTGAGGCGGGCGACCTTTGGCAGGCCGTTCTCGTAGGGGGGATAGTCCTCACCCTGAATCAGTGGCAACAGGTACTGGCGGCACGCCGCGGTGATGCCGAAACCATCTTCGCGGATGTACTCGGCGGGCATGAACTTCTCGCGGTTGGCCACATCGGCCAAAGGGGCGGCTTCGATGCGCCACTCGTAGGGCGTTTCGCTGACTCGCTTGATGGCCGGCATCATCGAGTTCTTGCCTTCGATGGCCAGCTCCACCGCCTTCTGCCCGACCGCATAGGCCTGCTCGACATCCGTCCTCGAGGCCAGGTGGCGTGCGGCTCGCTGCAGGTAGTCGGCAACGGCCCAGTGGTACTTGTAGCCCAGATCCTGCTTGACCATGCCTGCAAGAGTAGGTGCCACCCCGCCCAGCTGGCGATGACCGAAGGCGTCGGTATTGCCCGAATCAGCCAGGAAGGTGCCATCCTCGTAGCGTGCGCCCTCGGATACCACGATCACGCAGTAGCCGTACTTCTGCACCGCATCTTCCACCCGGGCCATGACCCGGGCGCGATCGAAGGCCACCTCGGGAAAGATCACCAGATGGGGCGGCTCGCCTTCTCCGTTCCCGGCAAGTGCCCCGGCGGCTGCGATCCAGCCGGCGTGCCGTCCCATGACCTCGAGGACGAAGACCTTGGTGGAGGTGGCGCACATGGAGGCGATATCCAGCGAGGCCTCGAGCGTGGAGGTGGCAATGTACTTGGCCACGCTGCCGAAACCCGGCGAGTTGTCGGTGATCGGCAGATCGTTGTCGACGGTCTTGGGCACATGAATCGCGGTCAAGGGGTAGCCGAGCTTTTCGGAGAGCTGGGATACCTTGAGGCAGGTGTCCGCACTGTCGCCGCCGCCGTTATAGAAGAAGTAGCGGATGTCGTGGGCGCGGAAGACCTCGATCAGGCGTTCGTACTGGGTACGATGCGTCTCGATATCCTTGAGCTTGTAGCGACAGGAGCCGAAGGCGCCGCCGGGCGTATGACGCAGAGCAGAGATGGTTTCGTCGCTCTCCTGGCTGACGTCGATCAGGTCCTCGGTCAGGGCGCCGATGATGCCGTTGTGTCCGGCATAGACCTTGCCGATGCGGTCGGAGTGACGCTTGCAGGCTTCGATCACTCCACAGGCGCTGGCGTTGATCACGGCGGTGACACCGCCAGACTGGGCATAGAAGGCGTTATGCTGGGCCATGGGGCTTGCGTGCTCCTGATCTCGTGCGGGGGAATGGTCCGTTTCATGCTTCACGAAAAGGCGCATTATTCTAGTCGAAAGTCGGCGAGGCTGCACGCCGCTGGAGGCGTGTCGTCGGGCCGTGATAGTCTGCCGACTCTTCTGTGTAGGGCCTTGGCGCCCGTTTTCCTGTCGATAAGGTCGGATTCTGATGCACCTTCACATTCTCGGCATCTGTGGCACATTCATGGGCAGTCTGGCGCTGTTGGCTCGCGAACTGGGTTTCCAGGTCAGCGGTTCGGATACCGATGTCTATCCACCCATGAGCACCCAGCTGGAGGAGGCCGGCATCGCGCTGCGTGAGGGGTATGATGCGGCCAATCTCGTCCCACGGCCGGACCTGGTGATCGTCGGCAATGCACTCTCTCGCGGCAACCTCGAGGTAGAGGCGGTGTTGAACCAGGGGCTGCCCTACGTGTCCGGCCCCCAGTGGCTGGCTGAGCATGTGCTGCCGGGGCGGCGGGTCATCGCCGTGGCCGGCACCCATGGCAAGACCACCACGGCGAGCCTGCTGGCCTGGCTGCTGGAATCTGCCGGCCTTGAACCGGGCTTCCTGATCGGCGGGGTGCCACGCAACTTCGGCATCTCGGCACGCCTCGGGGCAGCGGACGCCCCCTTTGTGGTCGAGGCCGACGAGTACGATACGGCCTTCTTCGACAAGCGCTCCAAGTTCGTGCATTACCGCCCGGAGATCGCCATTCTCGGCAATCTGGAATTCGACCATGCGGATATTTTTGCCGACCTCGCCGCCATCGAACGACAGTTCCATCACCTGGTGAGAACCGTCCCCGGTCGCGGCAGGCTGCTGGTGGCCGATGATGAGCCGGCCCTCGACCGTGTTCTTGCGCAGGGATGCTGGACACCCGTCGAACGACTGGGTGCCGCGCCCTCGAACCCCTGGCGGTTCGCGCTGGAGCGCGACGATGCGAGTCGCTTTCGGGTGATTCACCAGCAGGCGGAAGTCGATGAGGATGCGGTGGTCGACTGGCCTTTGACGGGTACCCATAACGCACGCAATGCCCTGGCGGCCCTTGCGGCGGGCCATGTGTGCGGCGTCGACCTGGCCCGGGGCTGTGCGGCGCTGGCACGCTTCGAGACGCCGCGGCGGCGCCAGGAGGTGCGTGGCGAGGTGGCCGGCATCCAGGTCATCGATGATTTCGCCCACCACCCCACGGCGATCGCGACAACCCTCGAAGGGCTGCGCGCCGCCACGACACGGGGACGGCTGCTGGCGGTGATCGAGCCGCGCTCCAATACCATGCGCCTGGGCACCTTGAGCGACCGGCTGGCGGCGAGCGTCGCCGCTGCCGACCAGAGCTTCTGGTATCAGCCTGCCGGCCTCGACTGGTCGCTGGAACCGATATTGGCGGCCATTCCCGAGCCGGCCCGACTGATCTCGGATATCGATGCGCTGGTCGCGGCACTGGTGGCCGAGGCCAGGCCGCTGGACCGTATCGTGGTGATGTCCAACGGCGGATTCGGCGGCATTCATGAAAAGCTGCTGGTGGCCCTGGAGGTGGCACATGGCTGAAGCGAAGTCGGATAAGGGCTTCAAGGCGCCGGTCACCGTTGCCATTACCGGCGCTTCGGGGGCTCAGTACGGGCTGCGCCTGATCGAGGCGCTGGTGGCGGCTGAGCATGAGGTTTGGGTGATGGTTTCCAAGGCGGCGCATCTGGTGATCGCCACCGAAACCGACCGGGAGCTGCCGGCGAGGCCCGAACGTCTGGCTCAGGCGCTGAGCGAGCGCAGCGCCGCGGCGCCGGGCCAGATTCGCTGCTTCGGGCGCGAGGACTGGATGGCCCCGGTGGCCTCCGGCTCCGGGGCGTCGTCTGCCATGGTGATCTGCCCCTGCTCCACCGGAACGCTGTCGGCCGTGGCCACCGGCGCGAGCAACAACCTGATCGAGCGGGCCGCCGACGTGGCGCTCAAGGAGCGTCGCAATCTGATCCTGGTACCCCGCGAGACTCCGCTGTCGGCGATCCATCTCGAGCACATGCTGGCGCTGTCGCGGCTCGGTGCTGTGATCCTGCCCGCCGCGCCGGGGTTCTACCATCGGCCACAGGGCATCGACGACCTGATCGATTTCATTGTTGCCCGAGTCCTTAATCAGCTCGGCATCGACCACCGGCTGATGCCCCGCTGGGGGGAGCCGCAAGGTGAAGAGAGCGATGGAGAGAACGCTTGATCAAATTGTCGATCCTGTCGGTCTTCATCCCGACCTTTCTTTTCGTTTCGCTGACGCCCGGCATGTGCATGACGCTTTCCATGGTGCTGGGGATGACCCAGGGAGTGAAGCGCACGCTGTGGATGATGGCTGGCGAGCTGGTGGGCGTGGGACTGGTGGCCGCCGCCGCTGGTGCCGGTGTCGCCGCGCTGATGCTGCGCCAGCCGGAGCTCTTTGCCCTGTTCAAGTGGGTGGGGGGCGTCTATCTGGGCTATCTGGGCGTGATGATGTGGCGCTCCCGGGGGCGCATGGCGATTCCCCTCGAAAACGTCGACCTGCCCCCGGCCTCACGCGGCCAGTTGGCGCTGCAGGGCTTCATCACGGCGGTAGCCAATCCCAAGGGCTGGGCCTTCTTCGTGGCACTTCTGCCGCCCTTCCTGGATGCGTCGCGCAGCCTGGCAGGCCAGTTGGCCGTTCTGATCACGCTCATACTGGTGATCGAATTCATCTGTCTATTACTGTATGCCGCCGGAGGGCGAGGTTTGCGTCGTGCGCTTGGCGAGAGCGGCAATGTGAGGCTGCTCAATCGTATCGCCGGGACGCTGATGGTCGGCGTCGGCCTTTGGTTGGCGCTGGGCTGAGGTGTAACCGGGCAGCGTCTATACCGGTGGCAGCCAGGCCACCCTCGCCCCCACCAGGACCAAAGACGCCGCGGTCAGCGCCAGCCAGGGGCATGGCGTCAGCGCCGGGCGGGGCTGGTTTTGCCACGAGAGGCGGACGAGCGCGCAGACTACCAACCCCAGCAGGGCGCCGCCGATCAGGTCGCTTAGCCAATGTACGCCAATGACCAGGCGCGAGAAGGCCATCGGTAGTGCCAGTGCAATGGCAATCCAGTAGGCCCAGAAGCGTTTCTGACGCGGCAGTCCCTGTGCAAGGAAGGCGGCGGCCAGGCCATAGAGCACCACGGCGGAGGAGGCATGGGCGCTCGGGTAAGCCAGTGAACCGGTGAGGTAGTCCGGCGTATCCGGTCGCGGCCGGCCGATTATCGCTTTGCCCAGTGTATTGAGCAGGGCGATGGCGCCCAGCCCGGCGGCAAGATGAAGGAGAGCTGCCAGGTGCCGCCTCGCCAGCAGCCAGAGACCCCAGGGAATGACCAGTGCCAGAATGCCATACATGTCGCCGACACGCGCCAGCAGCTGGCCGAAAGCGGGCAATGCAGGCACCGCCAGGCTGTCGAACAGGGCATGTACCTTGAGATCGAGATCGAAGGGGCCGCGCTGTCGTATCACGGCGATGGTCAATCCCGAGAGCCCGCCCAGCGAGAAAATCAGCAGTAGCCAGCTTGCCAGCGGTATCTCGCCGCGGCTACGCCAGCTGTGCGTCAGCCACAGGCGTCGCATCACCGGGTGGCGCCGAGCGATGCTTGCCAGCAGGCGATAGAGCCGACCGCTGCGGCTGAACTGATGACGCAGCCAGGAAAAGATGAATCCCAGCGCTACCACCAGGAGTGTCAGGGCGATCAGCAGGCCGCCCAGGCCGGGAGGCAGGCCGAGCAGCTGTTGCCAGGTCTGGCCGAGCAGGTAGCCAGGGAGAACATAGGCCGGTGCCCAAAGAGCCGCCGAGGCCAGGTTGGCCCAGACGAAGGCGCGCGGGGACATCTGCAGCATGCCGGCAATGAGCGGTATCACCGGGCGCACCGGACCGACGAAGCGCCCGAAGAACACCGAGAGACTGCCATAGCGCTGGAAGAACCGGGCGCCTCTGGCCAGCCACTCCGGATGCTGCGAGAAAGGCCAGAGCCGCGTGACACGTTCCCGTTGTGTGTAGCCCAGGATGAAGCTCAGTCCGTCTCCGATCACCGCGCCAATGAATGCTGCCAGCAGGATAGCGGCGATGCCCATGTCCTGGTGTCCGGCCAGTGATGCGGCCGCGGTGATCAGAACCACGCCGGGCAACAGCAGGCCCACCAGTGCCAGGGATTCGAGCAGGGCAATGAGGCCAATAATGAACAGCAGCATTCCCGGCGAGGGGGCGAACAGGTATAGGGTCTCGGTCAGGCTCAAGCATCGGCTCCTTGATAGCGGTCGGCATATGTCAATGCTCTGTAAGGCGACGTGTCAGGATCTGCAGGCGCTGCTCGAAGCGCGTCCATGACTCCCCAGCGAAGCGCTGACAGAGCAGGGTCGGCGCACGCAGTGGGCCGGTGTCCACGAGCACCGTCCGGTCGATGGCCTCCTCGATTCGCTGTTGGACCATCTGGGCGCCGCTTTCGCCGGTATCGGGCAGTACCAGCCAGAATGTAGCCGCGCTGTGGCGTCCCAGAAAGTCATGACGCCGGGAACAGCGATTGGTCTCTCGGCATAGAGTATCCAGCAGCGCTTGACGTGCCCGGCTGCCGAACTGTTCGCTGGCCATCTCCAGCTGAGGCAGATGTATGATCAGGACGGCAAGCGGCTGGTGAAGCAGTTCGGTGCGCTGATACTCGCTGGCGAGGAGTTCGTCGAGGGTCTCCTTGGCCAGGGCGTTGCATTGAGGGTCCCTGGGGTCGGTGGCCTTGAGCAGGGCCTCCTGTCGGCTCTGCTCCCAGGGCGCCAGAGCCGCAACGACCATCAGGGCGAGGTAACCGAGGGCCAGTTCGCTGTTGAGCTGCCCATCGTTGACGAGAACCAGCCACACCGGTGCCAGCAGGATGTTCAGCAGTATGGCCGGGGGCAGAGGCACCAGCAGCAGCGTCAGTAGCGGCGCCAGGCCGGCCCAGAAGGGGGCGGCGTTATCCAGTTGGGGCAGCTCCAGCGCCAGCATCAGATAACCGGCTATCAGCACCAGGTAGGCCGAAAGGCGCGCGTTGCTGGTCAGTGCAAGGCGTAGCAGCATGGCGACCATGATGAGCAGGGCCAGGATGGCAGGGATCAGGATGCGGTCATAGTCGCCCATGAGATAATGCCACAGAGCGTAGCCCCCCAGCAGCAGGGCGCCAGCGGCATAGGCAATGACTGTGCGGGTCGACGACCACTTGCTCTCATGGTCCATGGCTGGGCTCCGGATCGATCGCAAGGGCGTTTTGCTGTTGCTCGAACCTCGCCAGCTGTTCGTCGAGGGAGCCCGCGACTTCGAGGGTGGTGAAGCGTGCCTTCACCGGGGCGCGCAAGCCGTCGAGTAGCGCCTTGCGACGTGACCGGGCCTGTTCCTGGTCCCGGCTCAGCAGCAGGGCAGCCAGCGTTCGCTGATTGAGTCGATAGCAGGTCTCGAAGTCGTGGGTCTGCCGGCACAGGTCCTGGGCAAGCGGCCAAAGCTGATGGCGCGATGTGCCGAGCAGCAGTAATTCCCCATGCACCCCTTCACGTCGGCAGCGCGCCCGTTCGCGACGCAGGTCGGTAGCCAGCTGGTGCGCGGTCCAGAGCGGAAGCCCGGGTGCCAGGCGAACGCGCTGGCGTGAGGCGAGTCGCTGCGGCTGGAGCTGAAGGTTGCGTGCCAGCCCGAGCAGCATCAGCGTCAATAGAAGCAGGCCCGAGAAGAGGGACTGTTCGAAGCCGAGTACGCCGATGAGAGACCACCAGGTAAGACCTGCCAGGATGAAGGTGAGGCCCAGCATCCATCTCGGCTGAGGCAGCATCAGCAGGGCCGGCCATCCCCAGATCCATAGGGCATGACGCTCGGGGTCCGTCCATAGCAGGCCGGCGAGCAAGAGGCCTGGCAGCAGCTGCCAGGGTACCGTGGCGGGCCGCCGGTGGCTGAATTCGAGCAGGGACGCAGTCACCGTCAGCCAGGCCACAGCCAGCCACAGCAGCAAGGCGCTGGCAAAAAGCTCCGTCCGGTAGGCCAGAAGGGCCAGAAGCAGTGCCGCGACCAAGAGGTTCAGGCGCATCAGTCCGACTTTGTACTTGCTTTGCATGGTGCCTTACTATCTATGGTGATCGACACGAAGTTGCGCCAGTATAACGTCCACAGCCCCCTCTGAGGCTGTAGTCCAGGAGATATTGATACCGCATGTCCGCTTACGTCTCTCGAACCGAAACCGCCGCCGACCAGGCCATTGGCGATGTCGATAGCTACATGGTGCGCCTGGGTCAGGCTGCACGTGCCGCTGCCACGCAAATGCGCCGGGCCGTCACCGCCGACAAGAACGGCGCCCTGCAGGCCATGGCCGATCAACTTCAGCATCGCCGCGGTGAGATACTCGCCGCCAATGAAAGGGACCTGGCCCGTGGTCGCGACAGTGGGCTCGATGCTGCCCTGCTCGATCGACTCGCACTTGATGATGGACGACTGGACGCCATGGTGGAAGGCCTCCGGCAGGTCGCGGCCCTGCCCGACCCGGTGGGGGAGATCGATGGCATGCGGATGCGCCCCAGTGGTATCCAGGTCGGCCAGATGCGGGTGCCACTGGGTGTGATCGGCATCATCTACGAGTCGCGCCCCAATGTGACTCTCGAGGCTGCCAGCCTGTGCCTCAAGTCCGGCAATGCCTGCATACTTCGCGGTGGTTCGGAGGCTCGCGAGTCAAACGCTGCCATCTCCGCCTGTATCAGTGCGGGCCTGCTTGAGGCCGGGCTGCCCGACGCCGCGGTACAGGTTGTGGCCACGACGGATCGCGCCGCCGTGGGCCGCCTGATCGCCATGCCGGAGTACGTGGATGTGATCATTCCCCGCGGCGGAAAGTCGCTGATCGAGCGCATCACCCGAGAGGCGCGTGTGCCGGTGATCAAGCACCTGGATGGTGTCTGCCACGTTTACATTGATGCCACCGCCGATCCGGAAAAGGCCATGGCCATCGCGATCAATGCCAAGACCCAGCGCTACGGCACCTGCAACACCATGGAGACCCTGCTGATCGATGCGCCGCTGGCCGACTCGCTCCTGCCCCGGCTGGCCGACGCCTATGCAGAGCATGGGGTCGAGTTGCGTGGCTGCGAGCGGACGTGCCGTGTGCTTAACAGTGCCACCCCCGCCAGCGAGGAGGACTGGGAAGCCGAGTACCTGGCGCCGGTGCTGGCGATTCGCGTGGTCGACGGCATGGAGGCGGCGATAGCGCATATCGAACGCTACGGCTCGCACCATACCGATGCCATCGTCACCGAGCACTATGGCCTGGCTCGTCGCTTCATGACCGAAGTCGATTCCAGTTCGGTGATGGTCAATGCCTCGACCCGCTTCGCCGACGGCTTCGAGTATGGCCTAGGTGCAGAAATCGGGGTCTCCACCGACAAGCTGCATGCCCGTGGCCCGGTGGGCCTTGAAGGTCTTACCACACGCAAGTACGTGGTGCTGGGCGACGGCCAGGTCAGAGGGTGAACCGACGGGACCCGGGAGCCTCGGCTGGCCAGGGGGGTGTGGCCATGCCGCAGCGTATCGGCATGCTGGGCGGGACCTTCGACCCGGTACACCTGGGCCACCTGCGCAGCGCCGTCGAATTGCGCGAATGCCTGAGTCTCGACCGGGTGCATATGGTGCCCGCCAGCATGCCGCCGCTGCGTGACAAGCCCACGGTGCCGCCTGAAGAGCGTCTCGCTCTGCTGAGGCTGGGCATCGGCCGGACACCGGGCCTGATGGCCGATGCCCGTGAGCTCGAACGCCACGGACCTTCCTACAGCGCCGATACCCTGGCCAGCCTGCGGGAGGAGTACGGCGCCCAGGCGCGGCTGGTAATGGCGCTGGGGCATGACGCCTTCCTCCGGCTGGCGGAGTGGCGAACGCCGGATCGCCTCTTCGAGCTGGCCCATCTGGTGGTGATCGATCGCCCGGATCATGAGGCACCATTGCCCGATGCCCTGGCAGAACTGATCGCCCGGCGGGAGGTCGATAGCTGTGAGGCACTGTTTCAGCACCCTTCGGGAAGCCTTTTGCGCCTGGCACTGCCGACGCGAATGGCGATCTCGGCCACCGAAGTGCGTCGCCGGCTTGCCGCAGGCAGCAGTATCCGCTATTTGCTCCCCGAGGCCGTAGAGGCGCGAATTCACGAAAGAGCACTATATCGGTAGCATTGAACGCTGCCAGGGGCCGCGCAAGACGCTACAATGGGCACCGACCAAGACTTCCCGTTGACGAGGGGCTATGCACAACGATTCGCTCAAGACATTGGTGGTAGATGCACTGGATGACCTCAAGGCCAAGGACGTGGCCATGCTGGACGTATCGCGACTCACCAGCGTGACCGACCTGATGATTGTGGCTAGCGGGACTTCCACCCGGCATGTGGCAGCGCTGGCCAACCACATTGTCGAGCAGTCTAAGGCCGGTGGCCACCCGCCTCTGGGTGTGGAAGGGCAGGCCGGCTCCGACTGGGTGCTGGTGGACCTCGGTGACCTGGTGGTGCATGTGATGCTTCCCGAAACCCGCCAACTGTATGACCTTGAGCGTCTCTGGGCCGACCTGCCAAGTGATATGGAGCCCAGAGAGGAGCATGGTAGCGCATGAGAATCCGCCTGCTGGCGGTGGGCACGCGCATGCCTTCCTGGGTCAATACGGGCGTGGAGGAGTACCGCAAACGCCTGCCCCGGGATTTTGCCCTGGAGATTGAGGAAATTGCCCCGGGGCAGCGAGGCAAGAATGCCGATGTGACGCGTGCAGTCACATTGGAGGCGCAGCGTATTCGCGAGCGTCTGAAAGGGGATGAGTTCACTGTGGCGCTGGAAGTCCAGGGCCAGACCTGGAGTACCGAGAGGCTGGCCCGTGAAGGCGAGGCGTGGCGACGTGAAGGTCGTGATGTGGTGCTGATGGTGGGAGGCCCCGATGGCCTCTTGCCGGAGCTCTCCGCCAGTGCCGATCGGCGATGGTCGCTATCGCCGCTCACCCTGCCGCACCCGCTGGTCAGGGTGATCCTGGCCGAGCAATTCTATCGTGCCTGGACCCTGATGGTGGGGCATCCCTATCACCGTTGAACGGTGGTTCCCCGAAATAGTCATTCGAGGTCATAGCCGGCATGCGCGATCGCCGTGACACCCTCAAGAATCCGCAGCAGGAGCTGCGTATCTTTCGAATCCGTTCGCTGCTTGCCGGTTTGCTGATCGTGGCATTGACCGGTCTGCTGATGGGTCGCTTGGTCTACCTCCAGGTAGTGCAGCATGAGGTTTACAGTACCCGCTCTGAAAAGAATCGTGTGCGAGTTGAGCCTCTGCCCCCGACCCGTGGCCTGATTCAGGATCGCAATGGCGTGCTGCTGGCCGAGAACCGGCCCACCTACAACCTGACTCTGATCCGTGAGCGGGTCGAGGACCTGGACGGCACGCTCGACCTCTTGGAAGCCTTGCTGGAATTGTCCCCAGAGGAATCCGATGCCTTTCGGCTGCGCTCACGGCAACGTCAGCGTCCTTTCCAGCCGGCTCTGCTGATGAGTGATTTGGACGAAGCCCAGATCGCGCGTGTTGCGGTCAACCGACATCGTCTGCCGGGCGTCGAGGTCGAGGCCCAATTGCTGCGTTACTACCCCGATGCCAATATCACGGCGCACGCCCTGGGCTATGTTGGTCGCATCAACGCTGAGGAGATGAAGTCGCTGGACCTGGGCCGCTATGCCGGGACGCATTTCATCGGCAAGACCGGGGTCGAGCGCTTCTACGAGGATGTGCTCCACGGTCAGGCAGGGTTACGCAAGGTCGAGACCAACGCGCGCGGGAGGGTTTTGCGCGAGCTGGGGCGTACGGATCCGGTGCCCGGGAAGGATCTGACCCTCACCATCGACATGCAGCTTCAGTCCCTGGCCTATGAGCTGCTCGACGGCCGGCGCGGCTCCATCGTGGCCATTGCCCCCGCCACCGGGGAGATCCTGGCCATGGTTTCGGCCCCGGGTTTTGACAGCAATCAATTCGTTACCGGTATCGACTTCGCCTCCTACCGGGCGTTGCAGGAAGACCTCGACCTGCCGCTGTTCAATCGGGCCATACGTGGGCAGTATCCACCGGGTTCGACCATCAAGCCGTTTCTGGCCATGGCGGGCCTGGCCGAAGGGGTGATCACGCCGGATCGTACCATCAACGATCCCGGCTTCTACCAATTGCCCAACGACAGTCGTCGCTATCGCAACTGGCTGCGCTGGGGGCATGGCCGTGTCGACATGGAGCGCTCCATCGCCGTTTCCAATAACACCTACTACTATTCGCTCGCCCATGAACTCGGTATTGATCGGGTGCATGACCAGATGAGTGCCTTCGGCTTCGGGCAGCGGGTAGGGCATGATGTATTCGGCGAAAGCGCCGCCCTTATGCCCTCGCGGGATTGGAAGCGTGGCCGTTTCGGCCAGCCGTGGTACCCGGGTGAAACGCTATCGGTCGGCATTGGCCAGGGTTACTGGCAGGTCACACCGCTGCAGCTGGCCACCGCCACGGCCGTCCTGGCCAATCGAGGCGAGTGGGTAAAGCCTCGCCTGGCCAGCCGTATCGGGGGCGAGTCCGTGGAGATCGCGCTGCCGGACACCCCGCCCGCTCTACCAATCGACAATGATTACTGGTGGGACAGGATATTCTCCGGGATGGAAAAAGTACTCACTGGCCACGAAGGAACGGCCCGTCGTACCGGGGTTGGGCTCGAGTACCGCATGGGAGGCAAGTCAGGCACCGCCCAGGTCTTTTCGCTGGGGCAGGATCAGCGCTATAACGCCGAGGAGCTGGCAGAGCGCCTGCGGGACCATGCGCTGTTCATGGCATTTGCACCGTTGGAGGATCCGCAGATTGCCGTGGCGGTGATCGTGGAGAATGCCGGTGGGGGCAGTACCCATGCGGCGCACCTGGCCAGGGCCATGACCGATGCCTGGCTGCTGGATGAAGAGGAAGTGGATGTCGAGCAACTGCGGGAGACAATGGAGAATGAGACCGGCACGATTGCAGGTAACTGATCAATGGCGTTGACGTATCTGACCAGAAGCCTGCGCCGCCGACCGGTGCGTCCACCCGAGAGCGGAATCGCGCGTCGCAAGAGCATCTGGGAGCGTGCTCATCTCGACCCCTGGCTGTTGCTCATGCTGCTGATACTGATGGTGGCCGGCCTGGGCGTGCTTTATAGCGCCAGCGGGCAAAACATGGATGCCGTCATCGCCCAGGGGTCTCGTTTCCTGGTGGCGGTGGTTGTCATGCTAGTGTTGGCGCAGATGACGCCAACCACCTTGTTGCGCTGGGCTCCGCTGGTCTACGGTGCCAGCCTGCTCATGCTGGTGGCGGTCGAGCTGGTGGGTGACATGGGCATGGGCGCGCAGCGCTGGTTGACCATTCCCGGCGTGGTGCGTTTCCAGCCATCGGAGCTGATGAAGCTGGCCATGCCGCTGATGGTGGCAGCGTGGCTGAGCCGGCGTGAGCTGCCTCCCCGCTGGTATGACCTGCTCGTCTGTGGCGTGCTGATCGGTGTCCCGGTATTGCTGATTGCGCGACAGCCTGATCTGGGCACGTCCCTGCTGGTCACCAGTGCTGCGGTATTCGTGGTGCTTCTGGCCGGCCTCTCCTGGCGCTTCATCGCCTTCCTACTGGTATTGGCCGCCTCCGCCTTGCCGCTGCTGTGGATGAACCTGCACAACTATCAGCGGCAGCGGGTTCTCACCTTTCTCAACCCTGAAAGCGATCCGCTGGGGTCCGGCTGGAACATCATTCAGTCGACCACGGCCATCGGCAGTGGCGGCGTATGGGGCAAGGGCTGGCTGCAGGGCACTCAGTCCCAGCTGGAGTTTCTGCCCGAGCGGCATACGGACTTCATCGTCGCCGTCTTGGGCGAGGAATTCGGGCTCGTTGGCATGCTTGTCGTGCTGGTCCTCTACCTGATGATTGTCACCCGCGGTCTCTGGCTGGCGGCAGGGGCACACGACACCTTTGGCCGGCTTCTCGCTGGCAGTATTATCCTGACGTTCTTCATCTATGTCTTCGTCAATGTCGGCATGGTCAGCGGGATCCTGCCTGTGGTCGGCGTCCCCCTGCCGCTGGTCAGTTACGGTGGCACCTCCAGCGTGACCTTGCTGGCAGGTTTCGGTATTCTCATGTCCATTCATGGCCACCGTCGCCTGTTGCCGCGTTAGCGACGGTGAGCGATGGTCATACTTGGACGACAAGCCCCAGCAGGAGTGGCGAGCGAATGATGCCAGTGGGTAAATGGAAAAGGGCCAGCGGTACCGCCGTTACCGCATTGGCCTTGTTGATGCTGGCGCCAGGGTCGAGTGCCGCAGACTTCGACCCAGCGGAACACGATGGAGCGAGGCAGCTTGTCGATACTCTCGTCGATCGGGGTATCGAGCGAGAGTGGCTGGAGGCGGCCCTGCGCAGTGCCGAGTTCCAGCAAGGTGTGCTGGACGCCATGGAAGGCGCCGCGGAGCGTCGGTTGCGCTGGGACGAGTACCGGGAAATCTTCCTGCAGCCGGAGCGGATCGAGCGGGGCGTGGCTTTCATCAAGGCACATCATGATGCGTTCGCCCGCGCCGAGGCCGAATATGGCGTGCCGGCGGAAATGATTGCCGCCATCATCGGCGTCGAGACCAGCTACGGACGCTTTACCGGTCGCCATCGGGTCATCGACTCGCTGTCGACCCTGGCCTTCCATCATCCCGTCCGGGGCAGTTTCTTCCATGGCGAACTGACGGCCTTTCTCGAAATCACCCGGGAGCAGGACGTGGACCCGGGCAGCCTGAAGGGTTCCTACGCCGGCGCCATGGGCTACCCGCAATTCATTCCGACCAGCTACCGCGCCTATGCCGTGGACTTTGACGATGACGGCGTGCGGGACCTGTGGACCAACCCGGTGGACGCCATCGGCAGCGTCGCCAACTATTTTGCAGTACATGGCTGGCAGCCGGGCAGCCCGATCTATCATGAGGCCCAAGGGCCGGACACGCCGCCGGCGACGGTGGATTTCAACCGCACGGCCAGGCCCTATGCCAGCGTCGCCGAGCTTGCCGAGGCGGGTATCCGGGTCGAGGCCGGCCTCGATGACGATGCCCTGGTGGTGCCGCTCTCCCTGGAGGTGTCCGAAGAGGCCTGGCGTTACCGGGTGGGTCATGAGAATTTCTACGTCATCACCCGGTACAATCACAGTCACCTCTACGCCATGGCGGTGACCGAGCTTGCCGAGGCGATCGAAGCCGCGCGTGAGCTGGAGGCCCACCCGCTCGAGCCGACGAGCAACGGCGGGGGTGGGGAATGAAGCCCTGGTATCTCGGCCTGGCACTGGCCACGCTGCTGGCCGGCTGTGCCGGTGGCGGTGGTTCACCGCCCTCCGGCGAGCGTGAGGCTTCGCGTAGCGTACCTTCGTCGGCACCCACCGGCGGCGGGCGCTATGCCATGAGTGGCGATGCCTATCCCGAAAACCCACCGGACGTCAGCAAGATCCCGGATGCGGTGCCCCGTGTCGAGCCACTGTCCCGAGGCGGCAACCGTTCGACCTATGAGGTGTGGGGCAAGACCTACCGGGTACTACCAGATGCCAGCGGCTACGCCCGGCAGGGAACCGCTTCCTGGTACGGCGAGAAATTCCATGGCTATGCCACCTCGAACGGCGAAATCTACGACATGTACAAGATGACCGCCGCTCACCGTTCGCTTCCGCTTCCGACCTATGCCAGGGTGACAAGTCTCGAGAACGGCCGTTCAGTGATCGTGCGGGTCAACGACCGGGGGCCCTTCCACAATGACCGTGAGATCGACCTTTCCTATGCCGCTGCTGCGCGCCTGGATATTCTGGATCGCGGCACTGGCCGGGTGAAGGTGGAGGCGATCGACCCCGAGCGATGGCTGGCAGAAAATGGTCGCAACGGCGAGAACCGGACAGCTTCGTCGGCGGTCCAATCCTCGCCAGCCGCCGAGGCTCGGACGATCCAGGCGGAGCCGGCCCAGCAGGCCGTCTCCGCACCAGACAGCGGTTCGGCTCAGGCGGTTGCTGCGTCGAGTCAAGGCACGACGGAGCCCGCCGTTGACCAGGCCGCCATCTATCTGCAGATTGCGGCCCTGGGTTCGGTGGACAATGCTCAGGCGCTGAAGGCGAGGCTCGATGGCGAGCTGTCGCATCCGGTACGGGTGGCCGACTCGGCCGGCATGTATCGGGTACAAGTTGGACCTTTGTCCAGTGCTACCCAGGTCGAACCGGCCCGCGCCGAACTCAGGCGCGCCGGTTTCGACCAGGCGTTTATCGTCAATGGCGCCGACTGATCGGCGCCTTGCTTCTCACTTTCCGATGTTTCCGATGAGATCCAAACCAATGAGAGTGCTGTTCCGTAAACTCCGCCCGCTATTGTTGCCGGCGATGCTGCTGAGCCTGGTTCTGATGACGGCGCAGGCGCTGGCCCAGGCGGTGCCGACGCCTCAAACCATGATCCCCGCTCCCCCGCAGATTGCGGCCAAGTCATGGTTTCTCATGGATGCCAACAGCGGCCGGGTGCTGGTCGAGCATAATGCCGACGAGCGCCTGCCCCCGGCGAGTCTCACCAAGCTGATGACGGCCTATCTGGTGGAGCGGGAGCTGGATCGCGGTAATATCAGCATGGACGATATGGTACGTGTCAGTGAGAATGCCTGGCGCACCGGTGGTTCGAAGATGTTTATCGAGGTCGATACCGAAGTATCGATTCGCGACCTGCTCTACGGCATCATCATCGCCTCCGGTAACGACGCCAGCGTCGCCGTGGCTGAGCACTTGGCCGGCGGAGAGGCGCCTTTTGCCGACCTTATGAACCAGCACGCCACGCGCCTGGGGCTGCACAATACCAATTTCACCAATTCCACCGGCCTGCCGCATCCGGAGCAGTACTCCTCTGCTCGCGACATGGCGCTGCTTTCGCAATACATCATCAACGACTATCCCGAGCACTACGCGGTCTATGCCGAAAAGTACTTCACCTACAGTGATATTCGTCAGCCCAATCGTAACCGCCTGCTGTGGCGCGATCCCACCGTCGATGGCTTGAAGACTGGCTGGACGACCGAGGCGGGCTATGGCTTGGTGGCTTCGGCAATGCGTGACGACATGCGTCTGATTTCGGTGGTGATGGGCACCAGCTCCGAAGAATCCCGGGCCCAGGAAACGCAGAAATTGCTCAGCTATGGCTTCCGCTACTACGAGACGCTGAACCTCTACGAGCAGGGTGCCGTGCTGAATACTCCGCGTATCTGGGGGGGGGAGAGAAACGAATTGCGCGTTGGTGTCGATGAGAACGTCTTCATGACCGTTCCCCGAGCCCGAAATCAAGAGCTCAGCGCCCGTCTCGACATTAATCAGGACATCAGTGCCCCCGTCAACCAGGGCGATCGTGTCGGAACGCTGGAAGTACGCCTAGGTGATGATATTGTCGGCGAGCAGGCCCTGGTTGCCCTCGAGTCGATCGAAGAGGGCAATATTTTCAAGCAGCTGTTTGACCAGGTCAGGCGCTTCTTCAGCAATCTGATCGGTGGCTGGTTCGGCTAGTCGGCATCCTGGATGGTGTCGATCTTGGGCACTGTAGAATAGACGAGTAACACATTCGCAAATGCGCTGAAGGGTAGGAAGGACATGAGCGACAGGAAGCTGCGCGACCTGCGTCGGGCGTCAAAGACAAAGGCAGAGCCACCCGGTGCGCCGCCGACGATCGCTTTCCCTTGTGATTACCCGATCAAGGTGGTGGGGGATGCCGCCGAGGACTTTGCTGCCATGGTCTGTCAGGTGGTGTCACGCCATGACAGCGAGTTCGATGCGACGACACTGGAAGTGGTGGAGAGCCGCAATGCACGCTTCCAGTCGGTACGGCTGACCATGCGCGCCACCGGTGAGGCCCAGCTCAAGGCGCTGTTTGCCGAGCTCAAGGCCACCGGGCGTGTCCACATGGTGGTTTGATGGGTGAACTTGAGCTTCACCGCTTGGGCCGCTGTGCCTATGAGCCGGTCTGGCAGGCCATGCGCACGCTGACTGATACCCGTGACGAACGTACACCCGACCAGCTGTGGCTGGTGGAACACGATCCGGTATTTACCCAGGGCCAGGCTGGCAAGCCCGAGCATCTGCTGATGCCGGGCGATATCCCCGTGGTTCAGACCGATCGCGGTGGACAGGTGACCTATCATGGCCCCGGGCAGGTGGTGCTCTACCCGCTGCTGGATGTACGACGTGCCCGGCTAGGCGTGCGAGATCTGGTTTCAGCCCTGGAGAATGCCGTGATCGCCGTGCTGGCGGAGTTCGATGTGGAGGCGCGAGCGCGGCCCGATGCCCCCGGTGTCTACGTGGGGCAGGCCAAGATCGCCTCGCTGGGGCTGCGCATTCGTCGCGGGGCGAGCTTTCATGGGGTGGCACTCAACGTCGATGGGGATCTTTCCCCCTTCGACCGCATCAACCCCTGTGGCTACGCGGGCATGGCCATGGTGCGTCTTGCCGACCTGATCGTCGACTGCCCCGGCGTTGAGGCAGTGGGAGAGCGCCTGGCACATGCCCTGGCGCTCGAGCTGGACGGGGAGCTGGTTAACCCACGTTGACGGCGTCGATGCGGTTGGGGTTCGCTTCCTGGCCCGGCACCTCGGCGGGCGCCGCGAGACCGAGATTGTTCTTCTCGAAAACCTGATCAGCCCGATAGCTGGATCGAACCAGCGGCCCCGAGGCCACTTCCAGAAAGCCCTTTTCCAGGCCCAACTGGCGATAGCGCTCGAATTCATGGGGAGTGACCCAGCGTTCGACCGGCAGGTGGTTGCGCGTGGGGCGCAGGTACTGGCCGAGGGTGACGATATCCACGCCGATGGCGCGCAGGTCGTCCAGGGTGGCCAGGATCTCCTCCTCGGTCTCGCCCAGGCCCAGCATGAGACTTGTCTTGGTCAGTACCTCCGGCTTGTATCGCTTGGCATGTGCCAGAACGTCGAGCGTCTTGCGGTAGCCGGCCCGTGGATCGCGGACCCGGTGCGTGAGGCGCTCCACCGTCTCGACGTTCTGGGCAAAGACCTCCAGGCCGGAGTCGACGACGCGCTCGATGGCCGGCAGGTCGCCGTCGAAATCGGGGGTGAGGGCTTCCACCACCACCTTGGGTGTGTTCGCCTTGATGGCGCGGATGCAATCGGCGTAGTGTGTCGCACCGCCATCGGGCAGGTCGTCGCGATCCACCGAGGTCAGCACTACGTAGCGTAGCCCCATCAGCTCGACCGACTTGGCGGTGTTGGCAGGCTCTTCGCTGTCCAGCCAGCCCTTGGGGTTGCCGGTATCCACGGCGCAGAAGCGGCAGGCACGCGTACACACTGATCCCATCAGCATGATGGTAGCCGTGCCGTTGCTCCAGCACTCTCCCATGTTGGGGCAGTGCGACTCGGCACAGACGGTACTCAGGCGGTGTGTGCTGACATTCTTCTTGACCGCCTCGAAGCGCTCGCCGCCGGGGATCTGGGCGCGCAGCCACTGCGGCTTCCTGCCCGGCTCGGGCTGCTCTTCGGCCTGTTTGCGCTGCTGCTTGATGCCATCCTTGATCACGGCCATGCCATGTTCGTTGCGGAATTTCTCACCGCTGGGAACGCGTTTTGAGGTGCTGTCGCTCATAAGGGTGTGAGCCCCTCCACTCGGCGGCTGCCGGGGCCATTTGGGTATGTGCCGCACGCGCCCGGAAGGGACGACGCCAATGGCACGAGCACAGTATGGCCCGCAGATTGATACGTTGGTCGCAGGCCGCTAATCTACCATATTTGCCTCGGGAGGGGACAGCGGAGGGACGCGTGTCTCCGCTCAGTGGGGCGGAATTGGCAGGCACACCACGCCGTGGTCCGGAATCGGCCTCGGAGGCGCCTTGAAGTGAGCCTCGAACTCGCCGAGACGCTCGCGGACGAAGCGCAGAAATAGCTCAGTCACCGGGGTGGGGAAGCGGTCACGGGGGTAGACCGTGCACCAGGAGCGGCGCAGGGGAAAGCCGGGCAGTTCAAGTTCGGCCAGCAGACCGGCTCTCAGCTCCAGCCTCACGGCCAGCCGCGGCAAGACCGCCACGCCCAAATGTGCCATCACGCCCTGCTTGATGGCCTCGTTGGTGCCCAGCTCCATGGTGTGAGGGAGGGCTACGTCCTGGTCGGCCGCCTGCTGCTCGAAGGCGGTACGAACCCCGGAACCCGATTCGCGCATCAGCAGATAGTGCTGGGCCAGATCCTCCAGGGTGGGATCGTGGGCCGCCAGCAGTGGATGTCCGGGCCATACTATCGGAATCAGTTCGTTCTCCAGTATCGGCATAAACTCCAGGCTATCATCGTCTTCGGGCACCATGGCCATGATCACCAGGTCGTCGCGGCGCTCGGCCAGACGCTGGAGTGCCTGGCTCCGGTTGCATACCTGGAGGCGAACCTGAACATTGGGGTAATGGGCGCGAAAACGTGCGATCAGATGCGGCACAACATATTGTGCGGTGGACACGGCCGCCAGGTTGAGCTCCCCGGATATCGTGCCGGTCATATCCGAGAGTGCCATCTGCAGTCGTGACACCTGGCCAAAAATGGCCTGGGACGAAGCGTACAGTGCATCGGCTGCAGGCAGTACATGCAGTGTCTTTCCGGAATACTTGAACAGTGGCTGACCCAGGGCCTGTTCCAGCTGCCGTATCTGGGCGCTGACCGCCGGTTGGGTCAATCCCAGCGACTCGGCCGCCCGGGAGTAGGAGTGCTGGCGATAGACGGCCTGAAAGACCTGGAGTTGGCGGAAGGTCAGGCGGTTCAGCAGACTTGGCGTGGTCATTGATCGATCCGCTGGAGGGGCGCCAGGCACCCATTGAACATCGTTTTCATGCTATCACCGCTGCGGGCAGCGGTCATGCCCGGTTGGGGGCGTTCACGATCACGGGGAACAGCGTCATGAAGCCTAGCGACACTGGTGCAAGCCAGCGTAGCGCCTGGAAAACGGTCATGGTGGCGGGTAGTGGCCTCGAGGCGCTACGGTCCGGCCAGGCATGCACCGAGCTGGGACTGACCTGGCACGGTAGCGATGGCAAGGCCGGCGCCGAACTGGTGGCGCATGCCTTGCGCTTAGGCTGTGATCTCCTGCATCCCGGCGAGGCAGGAAGCGGCGAACAATGTTGCTTGGCGCGAACTAGCCGGCAGGCCGGTCTGGGATTTGTTGGCCCCCACGCCAGTCTCCAGGCAGCAATGCATGACCGGGCGGCGAGTCGACAGTTGATGCGAGAGGCGGGGGTGCCGCTAAGTCCCTTGGAGGCGTCATCCCCTCCGCTCCACCTGCCGGTACTGGTCGATGCCCGAGGGCAGTCGCTCGCTCTTGTCGAGCATGAGATTCTCGGACCGAGGCATGCGGTGGCGCCCAGTGACAGGCTGACGCCCGAACAGCGCGCTTACCTGGGCCAGCTTGCCGTCAGGGGAGCCCGGTCGATAGGGTTGGTTGGCCTGGCGACGTTGAGCTTTACGCTGGTCGGCAATCGCCTGGGTTTTACCGGCATGCGTGCCGGCTTGACCGGCTATGAGGGCCTGGCAGAAGTGCTTACCGGGCTCGACCTTGCCGTTGAACAGCTACGTCTGATGGGGGGCGGTCGGCTGAGGCGTCCGAGGGTAGGGCAGATGGGGCATGGGCCGGGACGTCCCGGCCAGGCACGCTTGCATCTTTTGTCGTTTCCCGGTGGTTTCCTGAGCGGTGGGCCGGGTGTCAGGCTCGATCGGCCCCGGGGGGAGGGCGCCGGGGCCCCTGATGCGCGGCTGCTGGTCTGGGGTCGTGATGCCGCCGAGGCAAACCGCAGGGAGCGGCGCGCCTTGGCGGAGTGGGGTGGCGTATAGAGTGTCGTGGAAAAGGCTGTCAAAACAGAATTTTATGGATTCTCGATACAGAAAGTCGACAAAATGACTCGTCATCAGGACCCTCGACGTACTATGCTTGTTGCATTGCAGCAATCAATTTCTCCTCCTGGTGCCCGACACAATCGGTGCCAGCGAACCCTGGAGTCGCACATGACCTCACTGATGCCGACACCGCCTGAAGCGGCGATTAGCTTTTTCGATCCCTTCGGTTTCGGCCGTGCCGCGTTCGGTTACTGGCGTGATGCCGCCGAACGCAGCGTGTTGTACATGGATGTGATGCGCGAGCGCGGCAACCAGTACCTTGAGCATATCGAGAAATCCAACCCCAATGTTCTGGGTTTCGATGCCGAGGTTGTAATGGATGGCCGCACGCTGCCGCGACCGGTCAACTATGAGTTGATGAGAATTCTGCCCCCGCGCGATGTTGAGCTGGACCTTCAATCCCGCCCCTTCGTGGTAGTGGATCCCCGTGCGGGACACGGCCCGGGGATTGGTGGTTTCAAGCCTGACAGTGAGATCGGCGTGGCCCTGCGTGCCGGTCACCCCTGCTATTTCATCGGCTTCTTGCCCTATCCCGAAGAGGGGCAGACGGTGGAGGACGTGGTAGAGGCAGAAATCGCGTTCCTGCGACGTGTCATAGAGCTCCACCCTGAGGCTGAAGAGAAGCCAATGGTCGTGGGTAACTGCCAGGCCGGGTGGCAGATCATGATGGCCGCATCGCTCGAACCCGACCTGTTCGGGCCGATTCTGATTGCCGGTGCCCCGCTCTCCTACTGGGCCGGTGAGCGTGGCAAGGCACCGATGCGGTATACCGGCGGCATGTCCGGTGGCAGTTGGATGGCCACGCTGGCCAGCGACATCGGTAGCGGCCAGTTCGACGGCGCCATGCTGGTGCAGAACTTCGAAAGACTCAATCCGGCGAACACCTGGTGGGGCAAGCAGTACCAGCTCTTTGCCAATGTCGACACCGAGGCTGACCGGTACCTGAACTTTGAGCGTTGGTGGGGCGGCCACGTGGTGCTCGGTGGAGAGGAGATTCAGTACATCGTCGATAACCTCTTCATCGGCAACCGTCTCTCCACCTCGCAGCTGGTCACTTCCGACGGTCGGCGCATCGACCTGCGCAACGTGCGTTCCCCGGTGGTGGTCTTCTGCTCGCAAGGGGATGACATCACGCCGCCGCCCCAGGCACTGGGCTGGGTGCGGGATCTCTATGAAGACGTGGACGATATCATCGCAAGCAACCAGACCATCGTCTACTGCGTGCATGACACCACCGGCCACCTGGGCATCTTCGTCTCGGGCAGCGTCTCCCGCAAGGAGCACACCGAATTCACGGCCAACATCGATTACATCGACGTGTTGCCCCCGGGGCTCTATGAGACCACGGTGACGAGTGCGGCCGATCGGAGCGATGCGGAGCTGATCGAGCGGGACTATCTGCTCGAGTTCAAACCCCGCACTATCGACGACCTGAATCAGGAGGTCATCCAGCACCGGGAAGAAGACGACACGCGCTTCGCCACCGTGGCGCGGATATCCGAGATTAACCTGGGACTTTACCGACTCTTTGTCCAGCCTTGGGTGCGGGGCGTGATGACGCCTGAAGCATCGCGGCTTATCCGTCGCATGCACCCCATTCGTCTGGGCTACAAATTGCTATCTGACCGCAATCCGCTTTCCGTCCCGCTGCCGGTATTCGCCGACTGGGTGCGCCAGGACCGTCATCCGGTGGGTGAAGACAATATCTTTCGTACTTTCGAAGGAATCGCTTCTGATCAGCTCACCCGGGGGCTCGACGCCTGGCGTGAGCTACGCGACAACACCACCGAGCAGCTATTCCTGCAGATCTATGGCCAGCCGCTGCTGCAGGCCATGGTGGGACTGGGCGGAGACGCCCATTCACACCGGCGTCGCCCGGGAAGCGAGCCCGAGCATCTCCGTTTCATCGAGCGTCGTCATGAGGAGCTGCGCCATCACGTTGCCGAGGGTGGTAGCCACGAAGCGGTGATGCGCTCTGTGATGCATGTGCTGGGCGGCGCGCCCACCACCGATGAGCGGAACTTCAAGCGACTGCGTGCCTCGCGTGCCGAGCTCGAGCCGGGCCGTAATCTGGCCGACTTCAAGCAGTTGGTGCGTGACCAGTTCTTCATCCTCAAGCTGGATCGGGAAGCAGCCCTTGCGGCGATTCCGGAGCTACTGTCCGGGGAGAAGGTCGAGGCGATTCGTGGTCATCTTGAGCATATCGACCATGTGCTGGCCGCCAGCGGTGGGCTCAGCGAGCAAGCAAGCAAGCGCTACGAACATATCCGGCAGCTCTTCGCCAAGGCCCAGGAGCGGGTCGAGCCGACCGATCAGCGCCAGGCAATGGCCAAGCTGCATGCAGACGTGGAGAGTGGCGCCAGGGCTGAGCTAGTTGCCCGTGGCGAGGTTGAGAAGCTGCTTGGCAGCACTTCGCCCTCCAAGTCGGAGCCCAAGCAGACCAAGGCCGAGTCCAAGCAGGCCAAGGCCGAGTCCAAGCAGGCCAAGGCCGAGTCCAAGCAGGCCAAGGCCGAGTCCAAGCAGGCCGAGCCAAAGCAGGCCGAGCCAAAGCAGGCCGAGTCCAAGCAGGCCGAGCCAAAGCAGGCCGAGAAGAAACCAAAGCCGAAAGCGACTCGTAAACCTCGCAAGCGCTGATGGCTTGTTGCAGTGTCGTGCCTCTGCCGATTCCATCGGCGGGGGCACACGCATTATGGCCATGGCGTTGGCAGGCCGGTGCTGCCGTAGACGACAGCAGGCCTGCCTTGCTGCTACGTTCAGAGTACTTGCGCCGTGCTACCATTCGGGCCGCGACTGGCGCAAAGCGGGTTGCTGGGGTAGGGTAAGCGCATTTTTCACCCCCGCGAGGATCGTCCGCTCGGACAGGCGGGCCGGAACCGTCAGGGAGGACCATCGGGTCCTCGCCGCGCAGAAAGTGGAGCACTATGGGCAAGTCATTGGTCATCGTCGAGTCGCCGGCCAAGGCCAAGACGATCAACAAGTATCTCGGCAGCGAGTTCATCGTGAAGTCGAGCGTGGGTCATATCCGCGACCTGCCGACCAGCGGCTCGGGCAAGACGGCCTCAGATCCCAAGGAGCGCGCACGCCAGGCTGCGGCTACCCGCAAGATGTCGCCCGAGGAGAAGGCCGAGTACAAGCAGCACCGGGCCAAGGATCAACTGATCCGCCGGATGGGTATCGATCCGGAACATGGCTGGAAGGCGCATTACGAGATTCTGCCCGGCAAGGAAAAGGTCGTGGCAGAATTGCAGAAGCTTGCTGAAAAAGCCGATGCCGTCTATCTCGCGACCGACCTTGATCGCGAGGGAGAGGCCATTGCCTGGCACCTGAAAGAGACTATCGGCGGCGAGGACTCACGCTACAAGCGCGTGGTCTTCAATGAGATCACCAAGAACGCCATTCAGGAGGCCTTCACCGAGCCGGGCAGCCTCAACATACCTCGTGTCGAGGCACAGCAGGCACGTCGTTTCCTGGACCGCGTGGTGGGCTTCATGCTGTCGCCACTGCTATGGGCAAAGATCGCCCGTGGCCTTTCCGCAGGCCGAGTCCAATCGGTGGCCGTGCGCCTGATCGTCGAGCGCGAGCGTGAAATACGTGCCTTCGTGCCCGAGGAATTCTGGGATGTACACGCCGATCTGGTGTCGAGCGACGGTGAGCCCGTGCGCTTTGAACTGGTTCGCCAGGATGGCAAGGCGTTTCGGCCCACCTCGGAAGCCGAAACCATGGAACGCATTGCGGCGCTGCGTAAGGCGAGCCTCGCCATTACCGCCCGTGAGGACAAGCCTACCCGCTCGAAGCCGAATGCTCCCTTCATCACCTCGACCCTGCAGCAGGCCGCCAGCGGCCGCCTCGGATTCTCGGTGAAGAAGACCATGACACTGGCCCAGCGCCTCTACGAGGCAGGCTACATTACCTATATGCGTACCGATTCCACCAACCTGTCGAAAGATGCGGTTGAGAACGTGCGTGAGTACATCAATGCGGAATTCGGCAGACGGTACTTGCCTGAAGCACCCAATCGCTACTCCAGCAAGGAGGGGGCCCAGGAGGCGCACGAGGCCATCCGTCCCTCGGAGGTGCAGCGCAAGGCGGGTGAACTGGCCGGCATGGAGCGTGATGCCGAGCGCCTCTATGAATTGATCTGGCGTCAGTTCGTGGCCTGCCAGATGACGCCGGCGGAGTATCTGTCCAGTACCCTGACAGTGGAAACCGCAGGATACGAGCTGCGTGCCAAGGGCCGTGTGCTCAAGTTCGACGGCTATACCCGTGTCATGAAGCCGGCGGGGAAGAACGAAGACCAGGCCCTGCCCGATCTGCCAACCGGGACGCCCATGAGCCTCGCGGCGCTGGACCCAAGGCAGCACTTCACCAAGCCGGCGGCCCGCTATACCGAGGCGAGCCTGGTCAAGGAGCTCGAGAAGCGCGGTATCGGTCGGCCTTCCACCTACGCGTCGATTATCTCCACGATCCAGGACCGCGGTTACGTCAAGCTCGAGAACCGTCGTTTCTATGCCGAAAAGCTTGGCGATATCGTCACCGAGCGGCTCAAGGAGTCCTTCCCGGACCTGATGGATTTCTCGTTCACGGCGCGCATGGAAGATGGCCTCGACGAGGTGGCCGAAGGTGAGCGCAACTGGCAGGAGCTGCTCGATGCCTTCTATGCGGAATTCCGTGAAGAGCTGGAAGCGGCCCAGAGCGAGGACGGGATGCGGCCGAATCAGCCGGTCCCCACGGATATCGATTGCCCCACCTGTGGGCGCAAGATGCAGATCCGTACGGCCTCCACCGGGGTCTTCCTGGGCTGCTCTGGCTACAACCTACCGCCCAAGGAGCGCTGCAAGACCACCATCGACCTGCTGCCCGGCGAGGAGGCGGTAGCCGCCGATGCCGACGAGGAAGCCGAGACCGAGGCGCTGCGTGCCAAGCACCGCTGCCACAAGTGCGGTACGGCCATGGACAGCTACCTGATCGACGAGCAGCGCAAGCTGCATATCTGCGGCAACAGTCCCGACTGTGACGGCTACGAAGTCGAGCAGGGTCGGTTCCGCATCAAGGGCTATGACGGCCCCACCATTGAGTGCGACAAGTGCGGCAGCGAGATGCAGCTCAAGTCCGGCCGCTTCGGCAAGTACTTTGGCTGTACCAACAGCGAGTGCAAGAACACCCGCAAGTTGCTCAAGAGCGGC
Organism: Halomonas sp. ANAO-440; assembly: GCF_019915905.1. Lineage (NCBI taxonomy): Bacteria > Pseudomonadati > Pseudomonadota > Gammaproteobacteria > Oceanospirillales > Halomonadaceae > Halomonas > Halomonas sp. ANAO-440. Next base: position 282,423 of record NZ_JAHXBV010000002.1, read on the forward strand.
GAAGTGGCACCGCCCAAGATGGATCCGATCCCCATGCCTGAGCTGGCCTGTCAGAAGGTGGAGGACCACTATGTCCTGCGTGACGGTGCCAGCGGGCTGTTCCTGGCTGCCAGCAAGTTTCCCAAGAATCGGGAAACGCGTCCGCCGCTGGTGCGTGAACTCAAGGCGCATGCCGAGGCGCTGCCCGAGAAATACCACTACCTGCTCGATGCTCCCGTCGAGGATCCCGATGGTCGGCCGAGCCAGATCCGCTTCTCGCGCAAGACCAAGGAGCAGTTCGTGATGACCGAGGAGGAGGGCAAGGCCACCGGCTGGAAGGCCTACTTCGACAACGGCAGGTGGCAGGTGGAGGACAAGCGGAAATGACCCCGCGAGCCCGCACCAATCAGCTGCTCTATCAGGCCGAGCTGCTGCTTGATACGCCGCCGGGCAGCGACGAGCATGCCGAAGCGCGTCGCATGGCGGCCGAGGAGGGGGCGCTGGCCCTGACGGAGCTGGCGCTGGAGTCGCTGCTGCGGGAAGTCACCGAACACGCCCGCCTGCCCCGTCATGACTGGCGTGAGCTGCTCGATCCCCAGGGCGAGCCGGTGGCAGAGCTTCACCGGCTGCGTGAACTTGCGGCCCGCCCGGAGAGCTGGCTGGCCTGGCTGCTCAGCCGGCTCGAGGCGTTGCATGAAAGCGGCGGAGTGGCACGCCGTCGAGGCGCGACAGCGGCCCCCGGCCTGATCGCCGTGGGCAGCGCGGCGGCGCTGGGCGATGAGCTGCGCGCCTGCCTGAAGGAGGCCAAGCGCGAAGTGGCGGCTCTGCGCGAGACCAGCCAGGAGTGGTGAGTCGAGCCGAGCGTGTCGCGATCTTTGTCGATGTGCAGAACGTCTACTACACCACCCGTCAGGCCTTCGGCCGACATTTCGACTATTACGCCTTCTGGGCCCGCTTTGCTGCCGGCCGTGACGTGGTCGTGGCCAACGCCTACGCCGTGGAGCGAGGCGATCCCAGGCAGCGCCAGTTCCAGAACATCCTGCGTGGCATCGGCTTCTGCGTGATGCTCAAGCCCTACATCCAGCGCAGCGACGGCTCGGCCAAGGGCGACTGGGACGTGGGAATCGCACTGGATGCCATGGAGGCCGCTCCCGTCGTGGATCGGGTGGTACTCGTCTCCGGCGACGGCGACTTCGACCTGCTGGTCGAGCGAATCCGGCAGCGCTGCGACATCCCCGTGGACGTGGTCGGGGTGGAACGCTTGACGGCTGACTCGCTGATACGGGCGGCCAGCGACTTCATTGCCATCGACTCCTCACTGCTTCGCTAGTGCATATCGCTTCTCGTTGATATGCATCAAGCCGCCCCTGTCGTGCATTGGCTAAGATGAAATCAAGGCAGGCCGATGGCGGCTGCCGTTGATGCTAACGGGGGAATTCGTATGCGCTTTCACCAAGTGAAGGAGCTGGTGCATTGGGCGGCTGACTACCATGCCAATCTAGCCTCAAACTACACGAGGTTGGCAGCCAGCGGCGTTGACGACCGTGTGCGCATGGCCTTGGACTATCTGGCGGAGCGAGAGCGCAAGCAGCAGTCCGATCTGGCCGGCTACCTGGATGACGGCAGCGATCATACAGCCGTGCTTGAGGCCTGGTTCGACGAGCCCAACGATTTTCCCCATGCGCCTGTACTTGAACGTCTGCCAGATGGGGTCGACAGTGAGAGTGTGCAAAGCGTATTGGCGACGGCACTGACCGCGCACAGAATGCTGCAGGATCTCTATGCACACCGCAGTGAGCTGGCCGGGGGGAGCGACGAAAGAGCGTTCTTCGAAGCCCTTGCTGCCGGGCATGAAGCTGAAGTTCGGCGAATTGTCCGCGACATGCAGCGACTCGAGGATTACTGAGCAACCAGGAGGAAGACCCCATGTCAGAACAGCTATTATCTCCCAAGATGCTGGGCTACTGGACTCGAGATCAACTGCATGATGCCCCGGATGAATCCGGTATCTACTGCGTGTTTCGGGCTGCCAAAGATCCCGAAACCAGCGAAATGGACGTGCAGGAACTACTCTATGTGGGCGAGCACCGGAGTGCCCGCTACGGCCTCGAACACCATGAGGATCACGACCAGTGGGAGGCCTTCCTGCAGCCGGGCGAGGAGGTCTGGTATGCCGTCGGGCTGGCCGGTCACGCCAATCGCGAGCGACTTGCGGCGGCCATGATCAATGCCCACAAGCCGCGTTTCAACAACCATAGTGAATACCGGGACCGCTTCCCCTTCGATGAGACCACCGTCCATATCTACGGCAAGAAGCACAAGCTGCAGAGCATCTTTACCGTGGAGCGGCAGGACTGATATTGCCCCAGCCCCCAGCTCTCTCCTTGCTATCGTTCCGCTGGATTCCGCTCTGGCGGGGCGATAGTTAGGGTCGGAGGGGGCAATTGCCATGTGATCGGCGGCCATAAGCGGTACAATCGCGCTCTTTTGCACTACGGAAACACTACCCAAATACCTACACGAGCGAATCGCTGCGTTGCGCGGTGCCGAAGCGTCGGACCGTCGGATCCTCACATATACCCCATATGCTCCGGTTCCTGTGCTCCGTGCGCCTTGCGCTTCATCTCGCTCGGTGATTTGTTCAGCGTTTCCCTACGATTGGGCCTTCTACGTGATCTCCACCGCCAATATCACCATGCAGTTCGGGGCCAAGCCCCTGTTCGAGAACGTTTCCATCAAGTTTGGCAACGGTCACCGCTACGGTTTGATCGGAGCCAACGGCTGCGGCAAGTCGACCTTCATGAAAATCCTGGGGGGTGACCTGGAACCCTCCTCAGGTCAGGTGATGGTCGAGTCGGGCCTCCGCCTCGGTAAGCTGCGGCAGGATCAGTTCGCCTTCGAGGACGAGCGGGTCATCGATACCGTCATCATGGGCAATCGCGAACTCTGGGAAGTGGCTGCAGAGCGAGAGCGCATCTATTCGCTGCCTGAGATGAGCGAAGAGGATGGCATGGCCGTGGCCGACCTGGAGGTGCGTTTCGCCGAGCTCGACGGCTATACCGCCGAGTCCCGTGCCGGCGAGCTGCTGATGGGGCTCGGAATTCCCATCGAGCAGCATGCCGGCCCCATGAGCGAAGTGGCGCCGGGCTGGAAGCTACGCGTGCTGCTGGCCCAGGCGCTTTTCTCCGATCCCGATGTGCTGCTGCTCGACGAGCCCACCAACCATCTGGATATCAATACGATCCGCTGGCTGGAAGGCATCCTCACGGCCCGCAGCAGCACCATGATCATCATTTCCCACGATCGCCACTTCCTGAACAGTGTCTGCACGCATATGGCGGACCTGGACTACGGCGAGATCAGGCTGTTCCCCGGCAACTACGACGACTACATGACCGTTGCCACGGCGGCCCGCGAGCGCCAGTACGCCGACAATGCCAAGAAGAAGGCGCAGATCGCCGAACTGCAGACCTTCGTCAGCCGCTTCTCGGCCAACGCCTCCAAGGCCAAGCAGGCGACTTCCCGGGCGCGGCAGATCGAGAAGATCAAGCTCGAGGACATCAAGCCCTCCAGTCGCGTCAGCCCCTTCATCCGCTTCGAGCAGGGCAAGAAGATCCATCGCAACGCGGTCAACGTCGAGGCCCTGAGCCAGGGGTACGCCGGTGAGCCGATGCTGTTCGAAGGGCTCTCCATGACCGTCGAGGCCGGCGAGCGTATCGCCATCATCGGTCCAAACGGGATTGGCAAGACAACACTTCTGCGGACCCTGGCCGGTGATCTCCATCCCCAAAGCGGCATGGTACGCTGGACCGACAGCGCGGAGCTGGGCATTTTTGCCCAGGACCACACCCTCGATTTTTCCAACGATGCGACGCTATTCGAATGGATGGCTCAGTGGAGCGATGGGGGGGAACAGGTGATCCGCGGTGCCCTGGGTCGAATGCTCTTTTCCAGCGATGATATCGAAAAGTCGGTGAAGGTCATCTCGGGCGGAGAGCAGGGGCGAATGCTCTTCGGCAAGCTCACGCTGACCCGACCCAACGTACTGCTGATGGATGAACCTACCAACCACCTGGACATGGAGTCAATCGAGGCGCTCAACCTGGCGCTGGAGCACTACCCCGGTACGCTCATCTTCGTCAGCCATGATCGCGAGTTCGTCTCCTCCCTGGCCACCCGCATCCTCGATATGAGCGACACCGGGATCGTCGATTTCACTGGAAGCTATGATGATTACTTGAGGAGCCAGGGGCTGCCCAACTGAGCAGGGCTGGTGCTAGCGCTCGTCGACATGAGCGGCGCCAGGGCGTGCAGAAGCGCTGTCAGGGGCTAGGCTGACTGGGCAGGACGCCACGGTGACGTCAATCCTGACTTCGCGCTCCCAAGCACGCAGGAGAAGCTCATGAACCCCACCACCGATCGCCATCCGCGACTGTTGCCCTCCCTGGCCCCTCTGTTGGAAAGCTCACCGGGGCCAGGGGATGAGGCATTGGAGGCACATGCGTTGCTCGATGATGCGATTGCCGCCCGAGCGACCGACGTACATCTTGATCCCATTCAGTCGGCGTATCGCATCAGATTGCGAATCGACGGTCGTGTCATCGATGCCGTGCAAGTGGATGCTGCCATTGGCCTGCGTCTGGTAAATCAGTTCAAGGTACTCTCCGGGCTCAATCCCGTTCCCACGCTGGTGAGCGCCGAGGGCAGCTTCAGTTGGCCCCGTTCCGTTGACGAAGAGGTGTTTCTGCGGGTAACAGCGGTAAACTGCGTGGCTGGCGAAAAGCTTGCCATTCGCTTCCTCGCGTCGCCGCGCTCCTTTCACGATACGCTCGAACTGGGCATCGGCGAGCATGCCTCCCAGGGCATACGCCGCTGGATGGATGCCACGGGCGGCATGCTGCTGGTAGCCGGTCCCACCGGTGCGGGCAAGACAACCACACTCTACACGCTGCTCAACCAGCTTCGCCTTACCGACAGCCATGTGGTGACTCTGGAGGATCCGGTGGAGTATGAAATTCCCGGCATCAACCAGATCCAGGTGGATAGCCACAGCGGGTTGGACTTCGTGTCAGGCACGCGCTCGGTACTGCGCCTTGATCCAGACTATGTGCTGATCGGCGAGGTGCGCAGTCCGGCCTCTGCGCAGGCGTGCTTGAATGTCGCCAGCAGTGGCCGGTCGCTCATGGGGACCCTGCACAGTCGTGATGCAGTGGGCGTCATATCTTCGTTGCGCCATCTCGAGCTTACCGATGCGGAGATCAGCGCAAACCTGGGTCTGGTGATAGCCCAGAGACTGGTCCGCCGACTGTGCGAGCACTGTCGTATGCCGGGGGAGCCGGCGCCTGGTGATATCGATTGGCTGGATGCCATTGGGCTGCCCGTACCCGAGCGGGTCTGGTTGGCGACCGGTTGCGCGCACTGTAACGATATTGGCTACCGAGGGCGCACCGGCGTATTTGAAGTGTGGCAGCTGACCCCTGAGGATCATGCACGAATTTTGCGCCATGCTGACGAGGCAATACTGCGCCGTGCGCTGCTCGAAAGAGGGGAGGTTTTGATGCTTTCCGATGGGCTGGCCAAGGCTGAGGCCGGCGTGACTACGCTGCGTGAAGTGCTGCGTATGGGCGCTATCCTCCCCCATTGATGGCAAGCGAATAGCTCAAGATGATTGTCCACAAAATAAATGCGTACTTGTTTCCCAGGCGCGCTGCGGGGGGCTAATTGACGGCCCTTCTGTGGGCCACGGAAATGGTGCTGGCCGCGCCAGCTACAATTTTTTGCAGTACTATTTCGACTGACAGCTGTACAACGGATAGGCTATAACATCGCCACAAGGCCCGATTTCTGCTTTCTTCTTCTCCTGTGAGGAGCCGATGACCTCTGTCTCTCGACGCCATTTCGGCCTGCTTGCCCTGTCAGCGCCACTCGCTCTTCTGTTGCCTAGCAGCGCCCGAGCCAATTTGATCGAAACCCTGCTCGCACGCGCCCAGGTTCCTCGCCATGATGATGAGCTCTGGGTGCTGGTTGAAGACGAGCGGGCCGTACTTTCTGTCTTTCGCGGTAATACCCTGGTCGAACGTTTTGCCCCGGTGTCGCTGGGCAGAGCCGGAGCCAAGCCCGAACGGTTGCAAGGCGGCAATGTGACGCCAATGGGAGAATTTCGCGTCAATCGCTTCAATAACGAGAGCGATTGGCACATCTTCATCGGCCTTGACTACCCGACGCCGGCCCACGCACGCATGGCACTCGAATCAGGGCTTTACACCGAACGAGATTACGAAGATTATTTCGCGTACTATCGGCGCCACGGCTATCCACCGCAGCAGACCGTGCTGGGTGGGTTTATCGGTATCCATGGCCTCGGTGGGGCAGACCCTGATGTGCATGCCAGCTACCACTGGACTCAGGGGTGTGTGGCGGTGACGAACGAGCAGATCGAAAGGCTTTCCGAGCTAATCGAGATTGGCACTCGCGTCGTGATCCGCTAGGCTCAATATGCGTAAGGGACGTTTCGAGCTATGGACAAGCGCCGTAAGGTATTATAAAACAGCGTTTGACTCCTGTGCTTGGCAGCAGTCGCTGCAAGAAATCCTGCATTTGCAGGATCGCCTGATCTCAGGCTTCATTAACGCCGCTGTACTAACCCGTGCAGTACCAAGGAAGACTCAAGGAGAACACCATGACTCTGAAGACCACCCTGAAGCTCACCGCCGCTGCAGCATCCATGGCTATTCTGGCCGGTTGTGCTACCAACGCTGCTCTGGATGAAGTTCGCCAGACTGCTGAATCAGCCCAGGCTGACGCTGCCGAAGCTCGCAGCATCGCAACCCAGGCTCAGAACACTGCCAACCAGGCTCAGCGTGACGCCCAGGCGGCTCTGCAGATGTCCGAGCAGAACCGCGAAGAAATGAACCGTATGTTCCAGCGCTCCATGCAGAAGTAATTCTGTTGGAGTGCCGGCATCGCCCGTCAGGGTGGTGGCGGTTCTGCAGTAAGAGAAAACCCCGCTTCGGCGGGGTTTTCTCGTTGTGATACTGAGGCGATGGGGTGCGTTACCGCTGGACGATCTCCAGCTCGTAAATCAGCCCTTCCCGCTGGGTCAGCTCCAGTTCGCTGAACAGGCCTTCTTCAATGCCATCCAGGCGAGGGCGCGGTTCGCCCGGCTGTTCATCGGCGACCTTCAGCAGCGAGACCATCTGGCCATTCGGACTCTCGACGATGCGGCGAAGCTGGGCATAGTCCACCGGCGGTTTCTCTTCACCGAAGGTCCTGGCGACCACTTCAATGGCGTTGAGAATCGGCTCAAAGTCACCCAGGTTCTCCTCGAGCTGCGGGAAGGACTGGGCATAAAGAATGCCGTCGGGAGACCAGGCTGCCTTGAAGGGCTGGTCGATGATATTGACCTTCGTCCCGCTGGGCACTCGCTCATACAGTGATTCGATATCTTCCGGGAACATGCGGATACAGCCGCGGCTGGCTCGCATGCCGACCCCATCGGGCATGTTGGTGCCATGGATCAGGTAGCTGGGCAGCCCCAGCAGGATGGCGTGCCTTCCCAGGGGGTTGTCGGGTCCTGGCGGCACGACTGCAGGCGGCGGGTCGCCTCTTGCGGCAGCTTCCTCTCGCATGGAGCGAGGTGGGGACCAGTGAGGGTCCTTGACCTTGACGGTGGTCCTCGTCACGCCAACCGGTGTGGCAAAGCCGTCGCGGCCCACACTGATGGGGTAGGTTTCGACCACATCGTCACTGGAGTAGTAGTAGAGCCGCAGTTCGGAGAGGTTGATGACGATTCCTTCACGCGGAGCGTCGGGCAGGATGTATCTGGCCGGGATAACGACCTCGGTACCGGCAAAGGGCGCCCAGATGCTGACATCCGGATTAGCCATGCGGATCTCGTCATAGCCCACATTGTGTCGACGTCCAATGTCGATCAGGGTTTCACCCTCTTCGACGGTAACGGTGTAGGCCGTGCCGATCATGTTGCCCTCTTCAGGCAGCAGGAAGTGGCCGCGGGGCAGTGTTCTTTCCTCATCGGGCTCATTGGCGTAGGCCGTAGCCGAGAGCAGGGCAACAAGGCCGAAGAGTGCGGCAGCGCGCAATGTTCGTTTGGCCAGTGTCGGGTTTTTCATCAACGTCATGATCTCGTTGGAGAGTCGTCTACAGCCGAGGCAGTAAGCACCCGGTACCCTGCGGAGCGACGGTTCAGGCATCCTGGCGGAGCGCCAGTGATGCCGTTTCGTGTCTTGGGTTGCGATGTTGAGAGCACGTATCGACATTATAGCGCTCTGGGCCGTCTCGGGGAGTCCCTCCTATGAAACAAACCTGTGCGGGGGTGGTTTCAGGCGGCATCCGTCTTGCGGTTGAGTACCGCCAGCAGTTGCTCGATGGCGTGGAAGCGAGCCTCCTCCGTTTCCATTTCCAGCGTGAAGCGCAGCGTATCGGCCCCGTCGAGACGATAGCACTCCGGGGATTTCTGGATAAGCTGTACCAGGATCAAGGGATCGACCCGGGTCTGAGTGCCGAAGATCAGGCGTCCCTTCGCGGCCCCGGCCTCGAGCCGCACGATACCCAGGCGTTCGGCCCGCTGGCGCAGCCTGGTCTGACGCAGCAGGGTTTTCACCGGAGCCGGAAGCAGGCCGAAGCGGTCGATCATCTCCACCTGCAGCTCCTTCAGCTCGGCCTCGGTCTCGGCACTGGCAATGCGCTTGTACATCACCAGGCGCTGCTGGACGTCGGGCAGATAATCACTCGGGATGAGTGCCGGAAGGTTGAGGCTCACTTCCACGCCCTCGTCCAGCGGGGCGTCGATGTTGGGCGTCTTTCCGGCACGAATGGCGGCCACGGCTCGGTCGAGCATCTGCATGTAGAGTCCATAGCCGATCGCCTCCATTTGGCCGCTCTGCTCTTCGCCGAGTAGTTCACCGGCGCCGCGGATTTCCATGTCGTGGCTGGCCAGGGTGAAGCCGGCCCCAAGGTCCTCGGCGCCGGCGATTGCCTCCAGGCGCTTGGCCGCATCACGGGTCATGGTGCGCGGTGGGGGAGCGAGCAGGTAGGCATAGGCCTGGTGGTGGCTGCGCCCGACCCGGCCGCGCAACTGATGGAGCTGGGCCAGGCCGAAACGGTCGGCGCGCTCGATGACGATGGTATTGGCACTGGGCACGTCGATGCCGGTCTCGATAATGGTGGAACAGATCAGCACGTTGAAGCGTTTGTGGTAGAAGTCGGACATCACTCGCTCGAGTGCGCGTTCCGGCAATTGTCCATGGGCCACTGCCACCCGCGCTTCGGGCACCAGTTCGCGCACCTTCTCGGCGGCGATCTCGATGGTCTTGACCTCGTTGTGCAGGAAGTAGACCTGGCCGCCACGCAGTATCTCGCGCAGGATCGCCTCCTTGATCACTGACTCGTCGCGCTGCTGGACAAAAGTCTTCACCGACAGACGGCGAGCGGGAGGGGTGGCGATGATGGAGAGATCGCGGATCCCGCTCATGGCCATGTTCAGGGTGCGGGGGATGGGCGTGGCGGTCAGCGTCAGGATGTCCACTTCTGCACGCAGGTTCTTGAGCCGCTCCTTCTGTGAAACGCCGAAGCGGTGCTCCTCGTCGATGATAATAAGTCCCATGTTGGGCAGTTTCATCGACTTAGACAGCAGCTTGTGAGTGCCGATGACGATATCGGCCTTGCCGGACTCGATTCGCTGGAGCGACTCGGCCTGGCCCTTGCCGGCGGTGAAGCGCGAGATCAGCTCGATCTGCACGGCGGTGTCGGCGAAGCGGTCACGGAAGTTCTCGTAGTGCTGGCGGGCGAGCAGGGTGGTGGGCACCAGCACCACCACCTGGCGGCCAGACTGTACGGCGAGGAAGGCGGCGCGCATGGCGACCTCCGTCTTGCCGAAGCCGACGTCGCCGCAGACCACCCGATCCATGGGGCGAGGGGCCGTCATGTCGCCGATGACCGCGGCGATGGCGGCACGCTGGTCCGGGGTCTCCTCGAAGGGGAAACTCGCGGCGAAGCGGCTGTACTCGTCGTCCGGTGGGGTGCAGGCAAACCCTTCGCGCGCCTCGCGGCGGGCATAGACATCGAGCAGCTCGGCTGCCGTGTCGCGTATCTTCTCGGCGGCACGGCGGCGTGCCTTGTCCCAGTGGTCGGAGCCGAGCCGATGCAGCGGAGCCAATTCGTCGTCGGCGCCGGCGTAGCGGGAGATCAGATGCAGGCTGTCCACGGGCACATACAGCCTGGCGCCTTCGGCGTATTCCAGCGCGACGAACTCGGCTGCCTGGCCGCCGGCTTCCAGGGTCTCCAGGCCGCGGTAGCGTCCGACACCGTGGGTCTGGTGGACGACGGGGGCGCCGGGGCGCAGCTCGGAGAGGTGACGAACGGCCAGCTCGTTGGCATCGGTCGCCTTTTCCCGGCGGCGGCTCTGGCGCACCACGTCACCGAGGAGCTCGGTCTCGCTGATCACGGCAAGGTCGGGGCGCTCCAGCCACAGGCCGGCGTCGATCTCGCCTTCGGTGATCGCCAGGCGGCTATCACCGTCAAGAAAGCTATGAAAATCGGCCGCATGCGGAAGCTGGAGGTGCAGCGGGGCCAGCGTCTCTTCCAGGGCTTCGCGACGGCCCCGGGATTCGGCGACGAACAGCGTCCTGGTGTCGGGGTTCTGGGCCAGGAACGCCTCAAGGGCGGCTAGCGGCTGCTTCGCCCTTGCGTTGATGGGTACCGATGGAGGCGCCTTAGCCGCGGGCAGCAGGGCGTGGCGGTGGTCAGGGTCGTCGGTAATCTCGACCCGGGGGTGCTGCTTGATGGCCGCAAACGCCTCAGCAACCGGCACGAAGGCGCGATGAGGTGGTAGCAGGGGGCGTGTGGGGTCCACCCCGAGATTCTCGTAGCGGCTCTCTATGGCCGCCCAGTGATGTTCTGCAGCATCAAATACTCCCGGCAGCAGCGCCACACGGGTTCCCTCCGCCAAGTGTTCGAACAGGGTTGCGGTATTCTCGAAAAACAGCGGCAGGTACTGCTCCAGCCCGGGGGAGGGTATGCCCTTGAGTGCATCCACATAGAGCGGGCACTGGCGTGGATCCACGTCGAACAGGGTCTCGAAGCCTTCGCGGAAACAGGCAATGGCTGAGCGTGCCAGCGAGTATTCGTGCGCCGGCAGGAGTTCCACGCCATCGACCTTTTCCCGGCTGCGCTGGGTGTCCGGGTCGAAGTGTCTCAGCGTATCGATCTCGTCATCGAACAGGTCGATGCGCAGCGGAGACTCGCTGCCCATGGGAAAGAGGTCGATCAGGGCGCCGCGCAGGGCGTACTCGCCGGGTTCGTATACGGTCTCGACCGCCCGGTAACCGGCCCGGGACAGGCTTTCGCGAAAGCCCTCCCGGTCGAGGCGCATGCCCACTTCCAGCGTCAGTACTCGGCCGGCGATGTACTCGACCGGCGGCAGGCGCTGCATCAGGGTGTTGATTGCCACCAGGACGATGCCGTGCGTGCCGTCCTGCAGCCGGCGCAGGGTGCGCAGCCTTGCCGAGACGATGTCCTGATGGGGTGAAAAGCTGTCGTAGGGCAGGGTTTCCCAGTCGGGAAAGGGCAGCACCGGCGTGGTGGAGAAGAAGCGCAGGTCGTTCTCGAGGCGCTGGGCGCCGGCGGTATCGGCGGTTACCACCAGCAGGGGGGCGTCCTCGGCAAGGTGAGCCAGGGCCAGGGCGGTGCCGCTGCCGGGAGGGGTGTGCCAGAAGAGGGTGTCTCGGAGACCCCTGGGGCGTGGCGGATCGAGCAGTGAGAAATGGGACATGGTGTCGTCAGGCACTATCGTTAGGCTCTCTGGTCGGGCCGATGGAACGGGCTGGGTGCGAGTATCGAGACCGCGCGGGCCTTGAAATCGACACAGGGGATCATACCAGCCCGAGGATTGCCTTGTAGTCAACCCGCCATTTCTGTAATCCCCCTACAGCGCCTGCGACCATCCTGCGATTGCTCCGCCCGATGGCTGACGTGATAATGCGTATGAATTCCAGATCATCAGAGAGGCTTCACGTGAGTCAGCAACCCCTCGACACCGTTTTTCAGGATTGGCACGACAACCAGGCCCTCGCCGAGCAGATGATTCCGCTGATCGGCAGCCTATACCGTCACAACAATGTGGTCACCACCCTCTATGGACGGTCGCTGTTCAACCGCTCGGTGATTCGCATCCTGAAGGACCACCGCTTCGTCAGGAAGGTCGAGGGGACGGAGCTTTCCGTTCAGGATACGTTCCCGTTGGTCCAGGCCATGACCGAACTCAACCTGGGACCCGCCCATGTGGACGTGGGCAAGCTGGGCGTGGCCTTCAAGCAGCGCGGCGGGGGTGATGCCAAGGCCTTCCTGCGTGAGGAGCTCAGCGAGATCGTCGATCGGCGCGATGCCAATGGCAACAACGGTGAGTCGAAGGATGTCGTGCTCTACGGCTTTGGTCGCATCGGCCGGATCCTTGCGCGCGTGCTGGTCGAGAAAGCCGGCGGCGGCAACCTGCTGCGTCTGCGCGCCATCGTCGTGCGCGGCCGTGGCGATATCGCCAAGGATCTCGAGAAGCGGGCAAGCCTGCTGCGTCGCGACTCCGTCCATGGTCCCTTTGACGGCACCATCAGCGTCGACGTCGAGGCCCGCACCATCACCGCCAATGGCAATGTCATCCAGGTGATCTACGCCGACTCTCCGGCCGATGTCGACTACACCGTCTACGGCATCAGCAACGCCGTGGTGGTGGACAATACGGGTATCTGGCGCGATGAGGATGGCCTGGGCCAGCACCTCCAGTGCAAAGGAGTAGCCAAGGCGCTGCTCACCGCGCCGGGCAAGGGCGATATCAAGAACATCGTCTTCGGCATCAACGATGGTGACATCAACGCCGAGGATACGATTCTGTCGGCAGCGTCCTGCACCACCAATGCCATCGTGCCGGTGCTCAAGGTGCTCAACGACGAATATGGCATCGAACACGGCCATGTCGAGACGGTGCATGCCTACACCAACGACCAGAACCTGATCGACAACTATCACAAGGGCGACCGGCGCGGGCGCAGTGCGCCGCTCAACATGGTGTTGACCGAAACCGGCGCCGCCAAGGCCGTGGCCAAGGCGCTTCCCGAGCTCGGCGGCAAGTTGACCGGCAACGCCATCCGTGTTCCTACGCCCAATGTCTCCATGGCGATCCTCAACCTGACCCTGGAGAAGGAAACCGACGCCGACGCGCTCAACGACTACCTGCGTCGCATGTCCATCGACTCTGCCTACCAGAAGCAGATCGACTACGTGGATTCACCGGAGGTAGTGTCATCCGATTTCGTCGGCAACCGTCATGCCGGGATCGTGGATGCCAAGGCCACCATCGCCAACGGCCGTCACGCGGTGCTTTACGTGTGGTACGACAATGAGTTCGGCTACAGCTGCCAGGTGGTGCGCATCCTGCAGCACATTTCCAACGTGCATTTTCTCAAGTTGCCTCGCGCCCGGGGCTGAGCGCCGGAGTCGAGTCGTCCCCCTTTCCCGACCCCTGCGGTCGGGAATGCCATGACGCAGGTCATCTTTGCCTCATCTGCGCCGGCACCCCTTCATGTGCCGGTGCAGGCTTTCCAGGCCGCGCGGCGGCTCGGTATGAGGCACTTTCAACGTCTTCTTTACCCTGGGTTCGTTCCGCCCTGCGTGTGTTCTTTGGCGGTTTGCGACCATAGGTCGTGTGGCCTTTGAGCACGCTTGTCTTTATAATACCGTGGATTTTTCGGGGTGGTCCGAAGCTCCTTCGGGCCTGACTGGTAACGTACTGACGCTAATAAGAATTCGAATCCATTCGAACCCCTTTCCTTCGTATATCCGATCCATCAACTGGGCGAGACTATGATCGAAGTCAAGAAAGGCCTGGATCTCCCCATCATGGGGGCGCCCGAGCCGCGTATCGAAGATGCGCGGCCGGTGCGCCACGTGGCACTCCTGGGTACCGACTATGTTGGCATGAAGCCGACCATGGAGGTCCGGGAAGGGGACAAGGTGAAGCTGGGCCAACTGCTCTTCACCGACAAGAAAAACGAGGGTGTGCGCTTCACGGCACCGGCTGCCGGCGAAGTCATCGCCATCAATCGCGGAGAGAAGCGCAGGCTGCTCTCGGTGGTCATCAAGGTCGACGAGACCGAAGAGGCGGTGTCATTCACTGCCCATGGTCGCGATAAGCTCGAGAGCCTGGATCGCCAGGCCGTGGTCGACCAGCTGGTCGAGTCGGGGATGTGGACCGCGTTGCGGACACGCCCCTATTCGCGCAGCCCGGCCCTCGACGGCATTCCGGCCGATATCTTCGTCACCGCAATCGATACCCACCCGCTCTGTCCGGATCCTGCCGGGATCATCAACGAGCAGCCTGAAGCCTTCGAGGATGGCCTCAAGGTGCTTGCGCGCTTGACCGAGGGCAAGGTCTATCTCTGCACCGCCCCGGATGCGCAAATCCCCGGGGGCAACGTCGCTGGCGTTCAGGTCGAGACCTTCTCCGGCCCCCATCCCGCGGGGCTTGTCGGCACGCATATCCACTTCCTGTCGCCGGTCGCCCTGCACAAGCGGGTATGGCACATCGGCTATCAGGATGTGATCGCCTTCGGCAAGCTGTTCGCTGAGGGCAGGCTCGACATGAGCCGTGTCGTCGCGGTAGGCGGTCCCCGGGCCGAGAACCCACGACTGCTGCGGACCCGTATCGGGGCCAGCACCGAGGAACTGCTGACCGGTGAAGTGATCGAACCCGATGAGACGCGCGTGATCTCCGGCTCGGTCTTTTCCGGCTTTGCCTGTGAAGGGTCGCTGCGTTACCTGGGTCGCTTCCACAACCAGTTCACCATGCTGGAAGAGGGCAACAAGCGCCAGTTCATGGGGTGGCTGTCTCCAGGGTTCAATCGCCACTCGGTCATGGGTATCTATCTGTCGAAGTTCACGGGGTTGCGCAACTACGCCCCCACGACGTCGACCAACGGCTCCGAGCGTGCCATGGTGCCGGTTGGGGTCTACGAGGGGCTCATGCCGCTGGATATCCTGCCGACCCAGCTGTTGCGTTCCCTGATCGTCGGCGACATCGAGGTGGCCATGCAGCTCGGGTGCCTGGAGCTGGATGAAGAGGACCTGGCGCTGTGCACCTATGCGTGCCCAGGCAAGTATGAATACGGTCCCATCCTGCGTGACAACCTCACCATGATCGAGAAAGAGGCCTGATGATGGGTATCCGACAGACACTCGACAATCTCGAACCGCATTTCCACAAGGGTGGCAAGTACGAGAAGATGTATCCGCTGTACGAAGCGGTCGACACCATCTTCTATGCGCCCCCGAGCGTGGCCAAGACCACGGCCCACGTGCGTGACGGTATCGATCTCAAGCGCATCATGATCACGGTCTGGGCCTGTACCTTCCCGGCCATGTTCTTCGGCATGTGGAATGCCGGCTGGCAGTCCAACATGGCGATTGCCGAAGGCTACGCCTCCATGGCGGGCTGGCGCGAGGCGATCATGATGACGCTGACCGCCGGCCACGACCCGGGCAGCTTCTGGTCGAATATCGTGCTGGGTGCGACCTACTTCCTGCCGATCTATCTCGTGACCTTCGTGGTTGGCGGGTTCTGGGAAGTGCTCTTCGCCGTCAAGCGTGGCCACGAGGTCAACGAAGGCTTCTTCGTCTCCTCGGTGCTCTACGCATTGATCCTGCCGGTTGATATCCCGCTGTGGCAGGTCGCCCTGGGCATCACCTTCGGTATCGTGATCGGCAAGGAAATTTTCGGTGGCACCGGAAAGAACTTCCTCAACCCGGCACTGACCGGCCGTGCTTTCCTCTACTTCGCGTACCCGGCTCAAATCTCCGGCGATGCGGTGTGGGTGGCGGCCGATGGTTACACGGGTGCAACGGCCCTCTCCCTGGCCTTCCAGGAGGGCATGGCTGCACTGACCACTGAGTTCACCTGGTGGGACGCCTTCCTGGGCTTCATCCCGGGATCGATCGGTGAGACATCCACGCTGGCCATCTTCATCGGTGCCGCCATCCTGCTGTGGACCAAGATCGCTTCGTGGCGAATCATGCTCGGGGTCTTCCTCGGCATGGTGGCGACCAGTGCGTTGTTCAATCTGATCGGCTCCGACACCAACCCGATGTTCGCCATGCCCTGGTATTGGCACCTGGTGGTCGGCGGCTTCGCCTTCGGCATGGTCTTCATGGCCACTGATCCGGTATCCGCCTCCATGACCAACCAGGGAAGGCTGATCTTCGGTGCGCTGATCGGGGTAATGACCGTACTGATCCGTGTGGTCAACCCGGCCTTCCCCGAGGGCATCATGTTGGCGATCCTGTTTGCCAACCTGTTCGCGCCGTTGATCGATCACTTCTTTGTTCAGGCCAACATCAAGCGCCGCTTGCAGCGTACCGGTGTACCGGCCGAGGAGACTGCCTGATGGCACAGAGCAATAACTCCATCAAGAAGATCCTGACGGTGGCGTTCGCACTCTGCATCGTGTGTTCGGTCATCGTCTCCACCGCTGCCGTGGCGCTGCGTCCCATGCAGCAGCTCAATGAGGAACTCGACCGCAAGACTAATATCCTGCGCGTTGCCAACCTCTATGAACGCGGCATTGACGTGGAGGCTGCCTTCGCCGAAATCACGCCCCGCGTGGTGGACATGCGTACCGGTGAATATACCGATCAGTTTGATCCGGAGACCTTCGACCACTTCCAGGCGGCCCGTGATCCGGCCACCGGTCGTACTCTCTCCGGGGATCGCGACATTGCCGGCCTGTCCCGGGTCGAGAACTACGCCACCGTCTACCTGGTCGGCGACCCCGATGATCCCGAGCAGATCATCGTACCGATTCGTGGCCAGGGCCTGTGGGGGCTGATGCGCGGCTACATGTCCATTGAGGGCGACGGCAACACTATCGTCGGCATCACCTACTACGAGCACAGCGAGACCCCGGGGCTGGGTGCCGAGGTCAACAACCCGCGCTGGCAGGCTCAGTGGCAGGGCAAGGAGATCTACGCTGACGAACAGAGTGTCCAGCCTGCCATTCGCGTAGCCCGCGGTGCAGGAACCGGAGAGCATCAGGTTGATGGTCTCTCCGGCGCCACGCTGACGGCCAATGGCGTCACCAACATGCTGCAGTTCTGGCTGAGCCCGGAAGGTTTTGGTGAGTACCTGGCGAAATTCCGTGCAGGAATCGACCAGGAAGAGGCTCAGGAAGCCGACGTCGAACTCGAAGCGGAAGGAGCCTGATCATGGCGGATGCAACTCCCAAGAGCGTACTTACGGCGCCGCTGACGAAGAACAACCCCATCGCCCTGCAGGTGCTTGGCATCTGCTCGGCGCTGGCGGTCACCACCAGCATGAGTGTTTCGCTGGTCATGACCCTGGCTGTCATCTTCGTCTGTGCCTTCTCCAACCTGTTCGTATCGCTGATTCGACATCACATACCCTCCTCGATCCGTATCATCGTGCAGATGACCATCATCGCATCGTTGGTCATCGTGGTGGATCAGGTACTCAAGGCGTTTGCCTATGAAATGTCCAAGCAGCTGTCTGTCTTCGTCGGCCTGATCATCACCAACTGCATCATCATGGGCCGTGCCGAAGGCTTCGCCATGCAGAACAACCCGAAGATGTCCTTCATCGACGGTGTCGGCAATGGCCTGGGCTATGGTCTGGTACTGATGTTCGTCGGCTTCGTGCGCGAGCTGTTCGGCTCTGGCAGCATATTCGGTTTCACCATTCTGCAGCCCGTTCAGGACGGGGGCTGGTACGTGCCCAATGGCCTGCTTCTGCTGCCGCCCTCGGCGTTCTTCATTATTGGTCTGATGATCTGGATCATTCGTGAAGCGCACCCCGAGCAGGTGGAGGAGAACGAGTTCAAGATGAAGCACAACACCGAACCCAAGGAGGCCGTGTAACATGGAACACTATATTAGTCTGTTCGTTGCCTCGGTCTTCGTCGAGAACCTGGCCCTGGCGTTCTTCCTGGGCATGTGTACCTTCCTGGCGGTGTCCAAGAAGGTCTCGGCAGCCTTCGGCCTGGGGATCGCGGTCATCGTGGTGCTGACCATCTCCGTGCCGGTCAACAACGTCATTTACAATGGCCTGTTGGCGGAAGGGGCACTCACCTGGACGGGTATCGCCGGTACCGAGAACGTCGACCTCTCTTTCCTGGGGCTGCTGAGCTATATCGGCGTCATCGCCGCCCTGGTTCAGATTCTCGAGATGTTCCTCGACAAGTATGTGCCTGTGCTCTACAACGCCCTGGGTGTGTTCCTGCCGCTGATCACCGTGAACTGCGCCATCCTTGGTGGTGTGCTGTTCATGGTCGAGCGCAACTACAACTTCGGCGAGTCCGTGGTCTATGGTTTCGGCTCCGGTGTGGGCTGGGCGCTGGCGATCACGGCTCTGGCGGGTCTGCGCGAGAGGCTCAAGTACAGCGATGTGCCCGCTGGCCTGCAGGGCCTGGGCATTACCTTCATCACCGTGGGTTTGATGTCGCTGGGCTTCATGTCCTTCTCCGGCATTCAGCTCTGAGCCAGGGCGCGTTTCCGGCGACGTTATCCGTCGCCGGGAATCAGGTTACTCACAGCAAATAGGAAACCGACATGGTTGCAACATCTGTCATCTTGCTCGGTGTGTTCATGTTCACCCTGATCGTTATCAGTCTGACGGGGGTGATCCTGGCAGCTCGCAGTAAGCTCGTGAGCACCGGGGACGTGACCATCGAGGTCAATGGCGACCCCGAGCACACCCTGACTACCCAAGCCGGGGGCAAGCTGCTCGATACCCTGGCCGCCAACGGCATTTTCCTGTCGTCGGCCTGCGGCGGCGGTGGCTCCTGCGCCCAGTGCAAGTGCCGCGTAGAAGAGGGCGGCGGTGCCATCCTGCCCACCGAAGAGTCTCACTTCACCATGCGCGAGAAGAAGGACGGCTGGCGCCTCTCTTGCCAGGTACCGGTGAAGCAGGACATGAAGGTGGAGGTGCCCGAGGAGGTCTTCGGCGTCAAGAAGTGGGAGTGCGATGTCATCTCCAACCCGAACGTTGCCACCTTCATCAAGGAGCTCAACCTCAAGCTACCCGAAGGCGAGAACGTCGATTTCCGTGCCGGCGGTTACGTTCAGCTGGTGGCGCCGCCCTACGATATCAAGTTCTCCGACTTCGATATCGAGGAGGAGTATCGGGGCGACTGGGAGAAATTCGACCTGTTCAAGCTCTCCCACAAGAGCAACGAGGAGGTCATCCGCGCCTACTCCATGGCGAACTATCCGGAAGAGGTGGGGATCCTCAAGTTCAATATCCGTATCGCCACGCCGCCGCCCAACACCAGCCATCCGCCGGGCCTGATGTCGACCTACGTCTTCAGCCTCAAGCCGGGAGACAAGGTAACGGTGATGGGGCCCTTCGGTGAGTTCTTCGCCAAGGAGACCGACGCGGAAATGATCTTCGTCGGCGGCGGTGCCGGCATGGCGCCCATGCGTAGCCACATCTTCGATCAGCTCAAACGCCTGAAATCCCAGCGGAAGATCTCGTTCTGGTACGGTGCCCGCTCCTGGCGCGAGACGTTCTACAACGAGGAGTACGACCAGTTGGCCGAGGAGTTCCCCAACTTCGAGTGGCACCTGGCACTCTCCGACCCGCTACCCGAGGATAACTGGGAAGGCCCGACCGGTTTCATCCACAACGTGCTGTACGACAACTACCTCAAGGACCATCCGGCACCTGAGGACTGCGAGTACTACATGTGCGGGCCGCCCATGATGAACGCCTCCGTGATCAAGCTATTGCTTGACCTGGGGGTGGAGCCCGAGAACATCCTGCTGGATGACTTCGGCGGATGATCTCACTCGCCTCACGGCGATTTTCAGGGCTGGCCCATAGTGGGCCAGCCCTGTTCATGTTCCTCCTGATGATGCTGCCCATGGCGCTACTGAGCGCCTGTCGCAGCCAGCTTCAGGAGCAGCTGTACCAGGGTACTGCCCTGGGCACGGGTTACCATATCACCCTGTATGCCGATCTCGATGCACAAGAGCGGGAACGTATTGCGGTCGGCATACAAAGTGAGCTGGCACACCTCCAGCAGCAGCGAGATGCCCTCATGGGGTCGCTTGCAGCCGCCTTTTCCGGCGCTGCGCGGCTACCGTTTGCGCCTCCCATATCGCTTGGCGACGAATTGGAGCGGCTATTACACGCGCTTGCCGTCGATCATCTTACGGAATGGCTTACCGATCATGATGTCGAAAACATGATGGTCGAGGTTGGCGGTGTGATTCGCACCCGCGGGCTGCCACCCGGAGGAGGCTGGTGGCTCTCTCTCGAGCATGCGGGACTGCCGGAGCAGGGCGCGGGGCGTCGAATCAACCTCACAGGTGCTGCACTGGTGCATCGACAGGTCAGGCCCACCCCCGTGACAATACCTGCTCTGCCCAGAACCTTGGGAATCAGCGTGGTGGCCGACACTGCCAGCGAGGCATCGCGTCAGGCGCTGTTGCTGATGGCCGCCGACCAGCAGAATACGACGATGAGCCAGGTGCTGGGGATGGATAGTGCCGCACGGCTCGTTGTCAAGACACCACAGGGTGTTGAAATTCTCTACACCGCGGCAATGGAGCCGTGGCTCGAGTACTAATTGCTCGAGTACTAATTGAGAGGGGCGCGACATGAACATTTTCTTCTTGGTTCTCGGTTTCATGCTGCTCGTCATGGCTGCCATGGCGATTGGCGTGATCATGGGGCGCAAGCCCATAGCCGGCTCCTGCGGCGGGCTCAATAACCTGGGCCTAAAGGACGGCTGCGAGGTTTGCGGTGGCAAGGATGAGATCTGCGAGGAGGAGAACCGCAAGAACAGCCGCAGCGCCCGTCGCAAGAGTGATGAAAGCCGCGGCGCCGACCTGGGGTACGATGCAACCCGGCGCTGATTGCCATCCTCAACCAATATGCTAGGGAAAAGGAGAAGCGAGAGTCCATGGCAGTTCATAACTATGACGTGGTGGTAATCGGGACCGGCCCCGCCGGTGAGAGTGCGGCTATCAATGCTGCCAAGCACGGCAAGAGAGTTGCGGTCGTGGAGAAGCAGCCGGTGGTGGGCGGCAACTGTACCCACTGGGGCACGATTCCCTCCAAGGCGCTGCGCCACCAGGTCAAACAGATCATGGCCTTCAATACCAATCGCATGTTTCGCGATATCGGTGAGCCTCGCTGGTTCTCTTTTCCCAGGGTCATGGAACGCTCACGGGTCACCATCGACCAGCAGGTCGAAATGCGCACCCGATTCTACGCCCGAAATCGGATCGACCTGTTCAGCGGTGTGGCACGTTTCAAGGATGAGCATACGCTGCTGATTCGCGATCGGCAGGAGGCGCTGGAAGAACTTGTCGCCCAGAAAATCGTTATTGCCACCGGCTCACGCCCCTATCGGCCAGCGGATATCAACTTCCGTCACCCGCGCATCTACGAATCCGACACTATCCTCAGCCTGTCGCATACTCCCCGAACGCTGATCATCTTCGGTGCCGGTGTCATCGGCTGCGAATATGCCTCGATCTTCTCCGGCCTGGGCGTCAAGGTCGACCTGATCAATAACCGTGACAGCCTGCTCTCCTTTCTTGACGATGAGATCAGTGACGCGCTCTCTTATCACCTGCGCAAGCACGGGGTGCTGATTCGTCACCACGAAGAGTATGAGCGCGTCGAGGGCGATGAGTCCGGCGTTACGGTCTACCTCAAGTCGGGCAAGAAGCTGCGTGCCGATGCCTTCCTCTGGGCCAACGGACGAACTGGCAATACCGATGAACTCGGGCTAGAGAATATCGGACTGGAGGCCAATGGCCGAGGTCAGCTGCAGGTGGATGATCACTACCGCACCGCGATCCCCCACATCTATGCCGCCGGTGACGTGATCGGCTGGCCGAGCCTGGCAAGCGCTGCCTACGACCAGGGTCTCAACGCCTGCGACGAGCTGCTCGAAAGGGACTATCGCTACGTCAACGAGGTGCCCACGGGGATCTACACCATCCCGGAGATCAGCTCCTTCGGCCGTACCGAGCGGGAACTGACCGAGGCCCGGGTGCCCTATGAAGTGGCGCAGGCCTTCTTCAAGGATACGGCCCGTGCGCAGATTACCGGGGATACCGTCGGGATGCTCAAGATCCTGTTCCACCAGGACACCCTGGAGATCTACGGCATCCACTGCTTTGGTGACCAGGCCTCGGAGATCGTCCATATCGGCCAGGCGATCATGCAGCAGAAGGGCGAGGCCAACACCTTGAAGTATTTCGTCAACACCACCTTCAACTACCCCACCATGGCCGAGGCCTATCGGGTGGCGGCGCAGAATGGTCTCAATCGGGTGTTCTGATCCTGGTCAGAGTCCACGCAAGTGAAAACGGCGCCCAAGGGCGCCGTTTTCAGTTCTCCGGGTCAACCTGATGGGCAAAGCACGGTGGCGAGGCCGGTTCGCAATCGGCGGCATCCTCGTCCTGCAGGGCCTGGAGCAGAGCATCCCGCAGCAGTGGCAGGTGGGAGTCGTCAAGATGGCGGGCAGCCGAAAGCAGCGTCAAGCGCCCGCGTCGGGCATGGCGCATCAGGGGCATCAGGCAGGCAGGGTCATCGCGAAGCTCGCCTCGGTAGCGTGCAGCGAAGACGGTTTCGCTGATCTCGTCCTGATGATACTGGCGCCTGAGCAAGGTGGAGGGCGAAGCGTCCCGATACCACTCCGTGAGGGCCAGGCTCTCGCGGCGCTTGCCGCGAGGCCAGAGGCGATCCACCAGCACACGGGCGCCATCCTCCGTCTCGGCAGGGCTATAAATGCGCTTGAGGACAATGTCGTAGCTCATGATCTGATTCTTCCTGTGACCAATGACGATCTAGTACGTCTTCAATGCCTCTTGGGCCTGTGCCTGCCACTGGCCGGGAATATCCGCCGCTCTCGATAAGGCACGCTGGGCTTCCTCGTCGCTGCCTTGGTTCTTCAGTGACAGCCCCAGGTTGAGCCATGCCACGGCAAATTCATCATCATGATGAACAGCCTCGCGGAAGGCATCAATGGCACCCGGCATGTCGCCGATCCCATGGCGAGCATTGCCCAGCGCGAAGTGTCCCATGGCGGACGTTGGAAAGCGGCTGACCAAGGCTTCCCAGGCGGGTAGTGCCGCCTGCGCCCCCTGTACCTGCTCAAAGGAGGCGATCGCATCGAGGGCACGATATGCGCCGATCGCCTCTGGAAGCTGCCCCGCTGGCAGTGCAACGAAAGCCCAGCGATCACTTCGTGCCCAGGTGGCATCGAAGCGGCGGAAGGACTCGATGCGCTCGGGTTCCTCGCCACTGTGCAGGATCAGCTCCTCGGCCTCTCGATCGTAGCCGATGGCCACGGCGTAATGCCACATGGGCCAGGCAGGAAGTGCCAGGTTTTGCATTACCACTACCGGATGGCCAGCCGCGATCTCGATAAGAAGAGCATCGAAACTATTGTTCAGTACGTAGGGTATGAGGCCATGGCGGCGGGTGGTCGCCAGCATTTCCGGCTGAACGCTGCCCTCCCGGTCCGGGATGAAGACCTGTGGAATCAGGGTGTCCACCGCCACATCCACACCCTGGCTGTTGAGCACCATGGCAAGCGAGGCCGGGCCACACTGGTACTCCTGCTGGGCATGGAATGGTACGCCTTCGATATTCGCCCGCATGGGAAGGGAAGCTTCCGTGGCATCGGCCAGCTGCGGGCTGGTGGCACACCCAGCGAGCATCATCGAGAGGGCCGACAGCAGAACGCCCGCAAAGCGGGCGTTCAAGAGCTGCCTGAATCGGCGAGCTGTCATAACGCTTCCTGTCAACGCGTGAAGGGGAATACGTTGGTGAGACCGAGAATATCGGTAACCAGCAATACGACGAAGACGAACAGCAATGCACCGACGACACTGGCACCCGCCGGCAGCTGCTCGAGTTGCTCGGCCATTTGGCGTGCCTCTTCATCGGAGAGAGCGGCTACACGAGCTTCCACTTCATCAAGGTCCACACCCTGAGCAATCAGCTGTTCCTGGACGTCGGCCCGGGAGAGAATCTCGTGAATGCGCTCGCGATCGGCATCGGGCCGCTCGGCACTGAGGGCTGCCTGGGTGGTCACAAGATCACTGGCAGGTACGGGGGCGGCCGTGGCGACGGAAATACTTCCCAGCAGCATGGCGAGGATCAGCAGCGGGCTGAGATAACGGTAGAGTCTTTTCATGGCGATCTTCCTTCTTTTTGGTTTGGGCTTCCGGCTCTTGAATGATCCGTATCGCTGTCACGGCGAGTGGGATGCGTCCTGCACTCCAACGATGCCTTCTTAGTATAAGCAGAAAGGCCGTGATATTTCATGCTCTTGCATCATGTAAATTGGCCGGCTCAGGCGACACGTGTGCAGTTTCGCCCATTCGCCTTGGCTCTGTAGAGTGCCTTGTCGGCGCGTGAGTAGAGCGAGTCGAAGTGTGAACCCTGCCCCTGTCCCGTGGCCAGGCCCAGGCTGACGGTGAGTGTCGTCGGCGCGCCGAGTGTCGGTTCGGTGAGCCCAGCGATATGGTGTCGAATGCGTTCAGCGAGTTCAAAAGCCCCTTCCGACGGTGTGTCGGGCATCAGAATGCAAAACTCCTCGCCGCCGATCCGGGCCACAAAATCGGCCTGGCGTATCTCTTCCTGGATGGCGTTGGCAAAGGCCTTCAGCACTCTATCACCGGCTGGATGCCCCAGGCTGTCATTGAGCTCTTTGAAGAGATCAAGGTCGAGCAGCGCTATGCTCAGCGGCTGGTTGTTGCGCAGGCTCTGCTCATGAAGACGACCTGCGACTTCAAGAAGATAGCGCCGGTTGCCAAGTCCGGTCAGCTCGTCGGCCAGGCTGAGACGTTTCACGGCTTCTCGTTCCCTGTGCAGACGTAGCAGGGCGAGCATGAGCCCGCCGACCACCATCAACACCAGTACGACCAGGGCACCGATTGCCCAGGTGAGTCGTTCCATTGTTAATCGCTGCTCGGCGGCTGCGACGTGGATGAGCTCGTTGAGCTCGCTATAGGCCCATGACAGCTCGTTCTCGATCACGTAGCCGAGTCGCGTTAGTCCATCCGGGGCGGCTCCCCCCAGTACGTCATCGATGTGGTGTTGCAGCTCCGGCATCTGCTCTTCTACACGACGCAGCCTGTCTAGCGCCGAGGCATAGGCCCCTGAATCAAGTTGGCTTCTTTCCAGGCCATAGGTGACACCGTCGATATGCTGGGGTATGCGCCACAGCAGATTCTCGAGGCGCTCCTGATCTAACTGCGGTGTCGGTGACTGT
Source organism: Halomonas sp. ANAO-440 (assembly GCF_019915905.1). Taxonomy (NCBI): domain Bacteria; kingdom Pseudomonadati; phylum Pseudomonadota; class Gammaproteobacteria; order Oceanospirillales; family Halomonadaceae; genus Halomonas; species Halomonas sp. ANAO-440. The sequence goes on from NZ_JAHXBV010000002.1 coordinate 307,715, forward strand.
AGTCTGTCCAACGTGTGGCGAAGCAAAACAGGGTGCTGCTGGGCCCGCACCACATCGGCGACCAGTGCCGCGTAGTTGGCCCCCACGTGCTGGCGAGCATTGATCATGTAGAACCCTATGGCCAGGGCACAGACGCCCGCCAGCAGGGTGAACCCCAAGGCCATCTGCCAGCTCAGGGCGCGGTAATGGCGTTGGCTCATTGGACCTGGATGTCTCGAATCGACCAGATCCAGTGCGTCATGCTCGCCGTGCCGGCTTCAACGGCCTGGGCATCGGCGGGTACGATCAGCATGGTGGGGCCGAACTCCTCGAGCGTCAGGGGATCACCATCCAGTCGCGTGGCGAGCAGGTAGCGCGTCTCTTCACGATCCTGGGGGGAGATGAAGACCGTATAGTCATCGTGGGCGATAAGCCGCAGCGTGGCGGAAACGTCAAGGTTCTGGGAGGTGAGAAAGTCGTCCAGCCACACGCCCGCGAAGCTCCCCTGGGGGCCTTCGAAATGCTGAAGTGTCACCTCATGGAGGGGGGATGACTCGATTTCGGCGCGACTGACCGGACGGCGCTCGCCGTCGCTGTGCAGCGTGAGAATCGGCGTCTCATCCTGTGACGGGGTGAGTTCACTGGGGGCGGCAGCGGAGGCTTGGACGGGCGCCATGGCGAGCGCCACGAACAAGCAGGTCGTCAGGGCGACCAGTGAAAGCGTCAGGCGTAAGGGACGGCTCATGCGGGTGGCTCCCAGGCAGGGTTTTCAGTGGGATGATCGCAGTATTTCGGGGCGAATATCTGACGCAGAGTTAACGCTTTAAATCGAGGCGTTAACCCACACGGTATGAGGAGGGGAGTTCCGCGAGTAGGCCACGGCCGCCGGCCAGGGTCAGGGCCAGATCGTGCAGGCCGTCCCACAGTGGCAGAGGGCTGGCACCCTTGATCGCCAGGTCCAGGCGTTGGGCCAGGAGCAGGAGCTTGTGCAACCGCTTCATAGGCAGTCGCGCGATGGCCTGCTGATAGGCCGGTCGACGCTTGTCGAAGATGGCGGGTTTCTGGGCCTTGCAGGCGTGTTCGAAGCTCTGGCCCTGGTACAGATGCTGATGAAGAGAGAGCAGGGTGCGCAGCTCCCGGGTCAGTGCCCAGAGTACGATCGGCGGCTCGACACCTTCGCCACGCAGCCCGCGAATGATGCGCGAGACCCGCTCGCGCTCTCCCTTCAGGCAGGCATCCATCAGCGTGAAGACGTCGTAGCGGGCGCTGTTTTCGACGCCTCCGGTGATCTCGGTGGGACCGATACGGGTGCCCTTGGGTAGCAGCAAGGAGAGTTTCTGCAATTCCTGGTCGGCGGCCAGCAGGTTGCCTTCGGTACGCTCACCCAGCATGCGGGCGGCATCGAGATCGAGGGACAGTTGGTATCGCTCGGCGCGATCCCGCAGCCAGTAGCCTAGACGGGAAGGGTCCACCGGCCATACCGGAACGAACAGGCCAACCTTGTCGAGCGCCTGAAACCAGGCGCTCTTCTGCTGACGATAGTCGAGCTTGCCCATGGCGATGAGCAGCACATCATCGCTGCCCTGGAGCTCTCCAGCGTGCTCCTTCAACGCCTTCGCGCCTTCCTGCCCCAAGCTGCTTGAGCCCAGCCTGAGCTCGATCAGCTTGCTGGAAGCGAACAGTGACAGGCTGGCGGCAGTTTCACGCAGCCTGCCCCAGGCAAAGTTGGCTTCAACATTCAGGATATCGCGCTCTTCGATGCCGCGGGAGCGGGCCGCCGCCCTGACGGCATCGCAGGCTTCCATGTGTTGTAGAGGCTCCTCACCGGCGACGATGACCACCGGGGGGAGTTTCTTGGCCAGCGCATCGGCAAGCTTGTCGGCAAAGACCTTCATCGTTTTTTCGTCATTCCAGAGAACGCAGCTCGTCCAGCAGCCGGCGGGTAGCATCGCGGCGCAGCTCCTGCCGTGCCTCTTCGCGGATATCCTCCTGAGCCAACAAGTTGTCATCGCTGACTGTAAAGCGGGTAACGACCTCGATCTGCCGCTGAGGCAGTCGATAGGCCCCATCGGATTGCCGCTGAACCGAGTAGGGCACCCGGAGCTCCATTTCCACCTCGCGGGGGCCCGTACCCTGAATGCCGAGGGGGCGTTCACGGAACGCCTCGGCACCCAAGTTCAACACCAGTGGCGCCTGGGCATGCACACGGGTATCGCCGGATTCCAGCCTTTCCCGCACCATTCCGGCAAGATCGCTTTCGCTGGCGGCGATGGCGATCTCCCTGAGGGCCGGGCCGGGCGCATCGAGACCTCTCAGACGATAGCCACAGCCTGTGAGGCCGAGACTGGCGCTGCCGGTCAGCAATAACCCGAGGAAGGTGCGTCGCTGCATTGATCGACTCCTGGGGGCGTTACGCCACAACGATATTGACCAGCTTACCGGGTACCACGATCACCTTGCGGACCGTCTTTCCCTCCATGTGGCGCTGAACGTTCTCCGCGGAGAGCGCCTGAGCCTCGATGTCGGCCTTGTCGGCGTCTGCCGGTGACTCGATGCGGGCCCGCAGCTTGCCGTTGACCTGTACTACCAGCTCCAGGGTATCGCGAGCCAGGGCTGACTCATCCAGCTGTGGCCAGGAAGCGTCGATGGCCGCTTCCTCATGGCCAAGGCTGTGCCAAAGAGCGTGACAGGCGTGCGGCGTTATCGGTGAGAGCAGCAGTACACAGGCCTCGATGGCTTCCCGTGCCACGGCAAGGCCTTGGGGGGAGGTGCTGTTGCTGTCAGACTGAAAGCGGCCCAATGCATTGGAAAGCTCCATGACCGCAGCGATGGCCGTATTGAAGGTGGTGCGACGGCCTATGTCGTCGCTGGCCTTCTTGATCGTCTCGTGGGTCTTGCGGCGCAGCTCGCGCTGAGGATCATTCAGCTGGGCCACGTCGAGTGTGGCGAGCTGCCCGGCTTCCTGGCGCTCGGCCTCGAGGTGTTCAAAAACGATTCGCCAGAGTCGCTTCAGGAAGCGGCTGGCGCCTTCCACACCAGAATCGGACCACTCCAGTGATTGCTCGGGCGGCGCGGCAAACATCATGAACAGGCGCACGGTATCGGCGCCGAAGCGGTCGATCATCGACTGCGGGTCGACGCCGTTGTTCTTCGACTTCGACATTTTCTCGATACCGCCCATCTCCACCGGCTGGCCGTCTTCGATCAGCACTGCGCTGATTGGGCGGCCCTTTTCATCGCGCTTGACCTCCACGTCGGCGGGGTTGAACCATTCCTTGCCGCCGTTGGGCGTCGAGCGATAGAAGGTCTCGGCGATCACCATGCCCTGGGTGAGCAGGCGCTGGAAGGGCTCGTCGACCTTTATCAGGCCCAGGTCGCGCATCAGCTTGGTGAAGAAGCGCGCATAGAGCAGATGCAGGATGGCGTGCTCGATGCCGCCGATATAGAGATCCACCGGCAGCCAGTAGTCGGCACGCTCGTCGAGCATGGCATCGTGGTTATCGGCACAGCAGAAGCGCGCGAAGTACCAGGAGGACTCCATGAAAGTATCGAAGGTGTCGGTCTCGCGCACCCAGCCGTCTCCCAGGTCCGAGAACTCGGGCATGCGCTTCAGCGGCGAGCCGCTGGCATCGACGGTGACCTCCATGGGCAGGGCGACCGGCAGTTCCTCGTCGGAGAGCGGCACGGTCTGGCCCTCGGGGCCGTATTTTACCGGGATCGGTGCGCCCCAGTAACGCTGGCGGGCAACGCCCCAGTCGCGAAGGCGATAGTTGGTCTTCACCTCGCCGCGGCCGAGGGACTCGAGCCTGGCGGCGATGGCATCGAAGGCCTGTGTGAAATCGAGGCCGTCGAATTCACCGGAGTTGATTACCGTGCCGTACTCTTCCAGGGCTCCTTGGGAGAGGTCCGGTGCCTGACCGTTCTCCTCGGCGATCACCGCTTCAATTGGCAGGCCATACTTGGTGGCGAATTCCCAGTCGCGCTGGTCATGGCCGGGCACCGCCATGACCGCACCGGTGCCGTACTCCATGAGGACAAAATTAGCCACGTAGACCGGCACTTCTCTCCCGGTCAGCGGATGCACCGCAACATGCCCGGTGGGCATGCCCTTCTTCTCCATGGTGGCCAGCGCCGCTTCGGAGGTTCCGCCACGGGCGCACTCTTCGCAGAAGGCGGCCAGCTCGACGCTGTCCCTGGCAGCCGACTTGGCCAGCGGATGACCGGCCGCCACTGCCACGTAGGTCACCCCCATCAGCGTGTCGGGGCGGGTGGTGTAGACCGAGAGCGCTTCAGCACCACTGCCATCGGCTGCCTTGATGTCGAAGCTGAGTTCGACCCCCCGCGACTTGCCGATCCAGTTGCGCTGCATGGTCTTGACCTGCTCGGGCCACTCGATAGTGTCGAGATCGGCCAGCAGCTCCTCGGCATAGTCGGTGATCTTGAGAAACCACAGGGGAATCTCCTTCCGCTCGACCAGGGCGCCGGAGCGCCAGCCGCGGCCCTCGATGACCTGTTCATTGGCCAGCACCGTCTGGTCCACTGGGTCCCAGTTGACGGTGGACATTTTCTTGTAGACCAGCCCTTTTTCCACCAGCTTGGTGAAAAACCACTGCTCCCAGCGGTAGTAGTCGGTATCGCAGGTGGCGAACTCACGGCTCCAGTCGTAGGCGAAGCCTAGTGCCTGGAGCTGGTTGCGCATGTAGTCGATGTTGTCATAGGTCCACTTTGCCGGTGGCACCCGATTCTGGATCGCCGCGTTCTCGGCCGGCATGCCAAAGGCGTCCCAGCCCATGGGCTGCATCACATTCTTGCCCTGCATGCGCTGATAGCGAGAAACCACGTCACCGATGGTGTAGTTACGCACATGCCCCATATGGAGCTTGCCGCTGGGGTAGGGAAACATCGACAGGCAGTAGAACTTCTCGCGGCCGGTGTCCTCCACCGCCTTGAAGCACTGGTTTTCGTCCCAGAACTTCTGGGCGTCACGTTCGATCTCTTGGGGCTTGTACAGAGCGTCCATCGGTCTAAACAGGCACCTTGCGTTGACTGTAACAAAATGTGGTCATCATGGGGCAGTTGACCCAGAGCATGCTATGCCTTGGTCGACTATGGTCTACGATTGTCTGTGCCTCGGCACACAATGACACGGGCTAGCATACCCCACTAGCCTGCCTGCGGCCACGCTGAGCCGAAACCTCACCCATGACCAAGCATCACCTGAGCTTGGTGCGATGACCAATTTTCTAAGCAAGTTAGGTTGATGCTATTAAGGTTGAGTTAAATAGCGTCGGATACGTAGTGTGAAACTGTGGTTAGTAGACAGGACCAAGTATTGACCAGGATCAGGGGGTCCCCATGTAGAGTTCTCGTGAATTTGGTGTGGTGAGCAGTTTTCTGGGAGTGCCGGCATTAGAGAGTTAATGTTCTTGTTGTTCGCTTCTGATGCTGAAAGCGGCACGTTAGTCTGGCATCCATTCTATGGATCGACTGAGATTGGTGTGGTGCCTGATTTTTATATTCATAAGGTGTGTCGGTATTAAGGGGTTAGTGTTGCGCGCAACCACATCCGATACATAATGTAGCACTGTGGTTGGCAATCAGCTTTCGGCATTGTCTAAATGTGGTAAAAAGACCATTCCTGTAAGGGGATGGGGATTACATTATTAAGGTTGTGCTCAAGTCGTATTGTTCGATACTCAATGTTACATTGCATGTGTCAATCGTTATTTTGATGTGACTGGCGCTTCAAAGGGTTCAGGATGGGCCTGGGGCTGGTTTGGCCAAGAAAAGGGATAGAGAATGGCACAACTACTTAAAAAGCTGTTTAGCCTGCCACGGCGTCATAAGCAGACTATCCAGCTTCTGGCCGATTCTTTTCTAATTGTGGCCAGTTTCTTTACTGCGATGCTGCTGCGGCTGGACTCAACGCGTTTCCTTACGGATCCCGCAGTGTGGATGGCGTTACCTGTGGTGGTGCCGGTTAGTTTAATCATCTTCATGAGGCTAGGTTTCTACCGTGCCATCATTCGTTATATGGGTCTCAAGGCGTTCCAGGCCGTAATGGCCGGAGTCATGGGTTCGGCCTTGACGCTGGGTGTCGTCAGCAGTGTGTTCAATCTACCTGTACCGCGGTCCGTGCCCTTTATCTACATCATGCTAGCGTTGATGACCATCGGTGGTGTACGACTATCGTTGCGCCTGCTGTATCAACGCGGACAACAGCGCCTCAAGACGCGGGTGCTGATCTACGGTGCAGGGGCTGCAGGCAGGCAGTTGGTGATGTCGCTGCGCCATGGCCGGGACTACGAGCCGGTTGGGTTCGTCGATTATGCGCCGAAGTTGCAGGGAACTCATGTTCAGGGGCTTAGAGTGTACGCCCCTGACGACACTAACCGTGTAATCAATAGCTATGGCGTCGAAAAGTTGTTGTTAGCGGTGCCGGAAGCCACTCGCTCCCGTCGTCAGGAGATCATTGAGTCGCTGGAGCCGCTGTCCATCCCGGTTCAGACAATTCCTGACATGGCGGATGTCATTTCCGGTAAAGCTAAGTTCAACGAGCTGCGCGACGTGGCGGTAGAGGACTTGTTGGGGCGAGACCCGGTGCCTCCCGACCAGTCTCTCATGGTGGCGAATATAGCAGGAAAGGTCGTCATGGTTACTGGTGCTGGAGGCTCAATTGGCAGTGAGCTCTGTCGCCAGATTCTCCGTCAGCATCCAAGTAAACTGCTGCTGGTCGATGCCTCGGAATTTTCACTTTACCGTATTGAAAACGATCTACAGCGCATCGCAGCAGCTGAGTCGATAGAGGTCGTTTTCAAACCGATACTGGCATCAGTACAAAATGGTGAGCGCATTAAAGGGTTGCTGGTTTCTTTTGGGGTTAGCACCATCTACCATGCCGCAGCTTATAAGCATGTGCCGATGGTTGAGTATAATCCCGGGGAGGGGGTGCTAAACAACGTTTTCGGCACCCTGGCAGTAGCCAAGGCAGCCATCGCTGCAGGTGTCGACGACATGGTATTAATCTCTACCGACAAAGCGGTCAGGCCTACCAATGTTATGGGTGCCAGTAAGCGAATGGCAGAGCTAGTCTGCCAGTCTATGGCCGCCTTGCAGCAAAAGACCCGCTTCACCATGGTGAGATTCGGAAACGTGCTGGGATCGTCTGGCTCTGTTGTACCTCTCTTCCGCAAGCAGATCGAAATGGGTGGCCCGATCACGGTCACCCACCCAGAAATCACGCGTTACTTCATGACAATTCCAGAGGCAGCTCAGTTGGTAATACAGGCCGGAGGCATGGCCCGGGGAGGCGATGTATTTGTTCTCGACATGGGCAAGCCGGTCAGGATCGTCGAGTTGGCAACACGCATGGTGCGCCTGACTGGCCTCGAGCCACACTTCCCCCAGTCGAATCCATCCTCCCCGCAGGCTTTGCGTAAGGGGTGTCCGGTAAGTCAGGGACTGGCAGGAGAAGAAAAAAAGGGTGATATCTCTATCATTTTCACTGGGCTGCGCCCTGGCGAGAAGCTCTATGAAGAACTACTCGTAACCGAAGCTGTAGGCAAGACGCGTCATCCTCGGATCATGACGGCCAACGAAGCTTCACTGAGTTGGGAGGAATTAGAGCCGATTCTCTCATCCTTGCACGCAGCCTGTACGAATCAGGATGCAGACAGCATTCGGCGAGTGCTGATGGAGGCGCCGACCCAGTACCACCCCCAGTCTGATGTTATCGATGTTGAACGGCAAGGGCGAAGTGCCGACACGGCACCCAGACCAAGTGCGCCTGATGCTGCCTTGCCGGCAAGAGAAGTTTCTTCATTGCAGGACGAAATGTCATCTGGCCGGCCAGAGATGAACTCGCCAGAGAAAGAGGGAGGCAGGCGTGGCGACGCCGTGGCAGCCAGTGTTGCCTTCTATTCGCCCAAAGGGCACTAGCAAACCCTGAGGGTAACTGAAGGAGGCTATCGGTAGCGTCGTTGGTTGGCGTTATGCCCGGGAAGCAGGTACAGGGACGTGAATTCAGCGGCTGTCAGGGGATGGCCACTCGTTGGTCATGCTGCCTCGAGGCAGTGGCCGAATCTGGATGCGTCTTACTATGAATCTGATTGCAAGGCATGGCCAGGCCCTCCGGGGGTGGTTCTGGCAGCGGGGAAACCAGTACAGAAATGCACGACTAAGCGTAGTAACGCTTCAGGCCTCGGGGATGCGCCGTACACCCCGGGGCGGTAGCGTGCCTGGACGAAGTTGCCAGGGAAAGGCGCCAAATGACAATCGAAAGGAACGGGGGAACGGCCCAATGCGTAATCTAATTGCTACACGGCAGCTATTCATGCTCTTCGCCGCTTTGACACTCACAGGCTGTGTCATTGCTCCCGGCGGGCATATGGACTATGACACGGGCGATGCGCCAGAGTTGGGTCATCTCGTTGATATCGAGCCCATTACCCCTGAGCTGATCAACTCCCTGGAGCGTGCGGACCGAAGGGTCAGCCCCATGCCACACACGCTGCGTAGCCAGATTGCCGACTACGAGTATGTTGTGGGACCGGGCGATGTTTTGAGCATCGTGGTTTACGATCACCCTGAACTGACGATTCCTGCCGGGGCGGAACGCAGCCCTGCAGAGGTCGGGAATCAGGTGCGCGCCGATGGCACAATATTCTATCCCTTCCTGGGGCGTATCAATGTGGCGGGCAAGAACACCGATCAGATCCGCTTACAGATGACTCGCGGCCTCTCCCAATTCCTTACAGATCCTCAGGTCGATGTGTTCGTGGCAGCGTTCAACTCCAAGAAAATCTATGTTACTGGTGCGGTAGGCTCCCCTGGTGTTTTGCCCATTACCAATGTACCGATGACCCTCATCGATGCCATCAGTGAAGTGGGTGGTCCTACCAGTAACGCCTTCTGGCATGATCTCACCTTCATTCGCGACGGTCAGGAAGAGCGTTTGTCCTTGTACGCCCTGCTCAGTGAAGGAGACCAGAGGCAGAATCGTCTGTTGCAGGACGGCGATATTATCCACGTACCCACTGCCGAGAACCAAGGCGTTGCCATGATGGGTCAATTGCGCTCACCGGGTAATCTGCCGATGAACCGTGAGCGTCTGTCGCTATCGGATGCCATTTCGCGTGCAGGCGGCATCAATGAAGTCTCTGCCGATGCCTCGGGTATCTTCGTGCTGCGACGCCAACCGGAGACCAGCGAAAAGTTGGCGACGGTATACCAGCTGAATGTGAAGGATGCGACGGCCTTTGCCCTGGCCGGCGGCTTTCAGCTTGAACCACGCGATATCGTCTATGTCACCACGGCACCGTTGGCCCGCTGGAACCGCGTGATCAGCTTGCTGCTGCCATCCATCGGTCTGCCCGGTGACATCCGTCGCTCCAGCGATAATCTTGATCAGTTGCTCTGAGCATGTTCGATCACGTCCTCATCGTCTGCACCGGAAATATTTGCCGCAGTCCCGTGGCTGCGGCGATGCTCAGGAAGCGTTTGCCCGACCGTCGATTCGACTCTGCGGGTCTCGGCGCCCTGGTGGGGCAGGGGGTAGAGCCCAAGGCATTGCAGCTGGCCAAGGCTGATGGTCTTGATGTCGAGGAGCATCGCGCCCGCCAGCTCGATATCGATTTGATGGTCAATGCAGACTTGGTGCTGGTGATGAGCGATGGGCAACGTCGTGAAATTGCCAATCGCTGGCCCGAGATGCTAGGCAAGACCATGCGTCTCGGAAAATGGCTGGAGGATGGTGATGGGCGAGATATACCTGATCCATACCGCAAGAGTCACGAAGTGTTCAAGCATGTACACCAATTGTTATTGCAAGCAACCGATGGTTGGGCGTCGAGACTATAAAACGTGTTGTCCAATATCTTTCTCAACTTTCCGAAGTAGAACTCAATGTCTGATAAACCTGTGACTCAAGCTCCCGCCGAGGAAACGATCGATCTGGGCCGCATGATTGGCGTCCTGTTCGATCACAAATGGTTGATTATTTTTGTCACCGTCCTGTTTGCCGTGGTGGGCATCGTGCACGGTATGTTGGCGACGCCGATTTATCAATCGGATGCCCTTGTTCAGGTAGAGCGCCGCTCCAGCGTAAGCCCGCTGGGTGATGTGGGCAATGTCATCGGAGCAGAGAGGCTGAACACACCGGCAGAGCTTCAGATTCTGCAGTCTCGCATGGTGCTCGGGCAGGTAGTGGACTCGCTCGGGCAGGATATTATCATCAGGCCCGTCGAGCTGCCTGTTGTTGGGAACTTTGTCTTGCGCCGCAATATACCGCGCCCAGGCTTTATGGAGGGGCAGCCGCATATCTGGGGCAATGAAAGTATCGATGTGCCGCGCTTCGAGTTGGCTGACCGGCGTCGGGGCCAGCAGATTCTGGTCGAGCGCATCCTCGATGATCGTTACCGTGTGCTTGTCAACGGCGAGGCGGTGGGGAATGGCCATATTGGCCAACCGGAGATATTTCTGGACGGCGACCTCGAGTTGATGATCGATGGGTTCGATGCCGCCGTAGGCGGGCGGTTTCAACTGCTCAAGCGGCACCGTAATTCGGCTATTCGCTCTATTGGCGGCCGTTTACAGGTAGCGGAAGTTGGCGGCCGTGGCTCTGCGACAGGCATGCTGCGCATGACCATGGTTGGTCCGGACAGGGATGAAATCACGCGTACGCTTGATGCCGTGGCGGAAACCTTCCTCACCCAGAACGTCGAGCGTCAGTCGGCACAGGCTCAACAGAGCCTGGAATTCCTCGAGCAGCAGGCACCTGAGCTGCGTGCTCAACTGGTGAGCGCGGAGCAGAATCTCAACGAGTATCGCGCCAACCTCGATAGCGTCGACCTCAGCAGTGAGGCGCAGGCGGCCATTCAGCGCTATATCGAACTCGACACCCGGCTGAATGAACTGGAGTTTCAGGAAGCGGAGCTCGCTCAGCGCTATACGCCAAGTCACCCCAGCTATCAGGCACTACTGCGGCAGAAGAGCCAGATCGAACGTGATCGAGCCGAGCTCAATGCTCGCGTCAATGAGCTTCCGGCTGCGCAGCAGGAAGTCGTGCGGCGCACACGTGATGTGGAAGTAACCCAGGCAATCTATGTCAACGTGCTCAACAAGATGCAGGAGCTTCAAGTCGCCCGCGCCGGCACCATCGGCAATATTCGCATCATCGATCGAGCGGTTATCGCTGGTCAGGTATCACCAAACAAGGCCAAAACGACCGTTCTGGCAACGCTGCTGGGCTTTATTCTGATTGTCGGCGTTGTTCTGCTACGTGAACTGTTACGCCGCGGCGTCGATTCCCCCGAGCAGATCGAGTCTGCCGGCCTGCCGGTTTATGCCACCATTCCCTTATCGACTGCACAAAACAAGCTGGCACGACGGGTCAAGCGCAAACGCCGGAAGCCGGCTCAGGATATCGTGGTGGGGGTCTTGGCAGAGCGTGAGCCTTCTGACCTGGCACTCGAGGCGCTGCGTGGCTTGCGGACCAGCCTCCACTTCGCCATGCTCGAAGGGCGGAACAATCGCTTGATGATTACCGGACCCAGCCCAGGTGTGGGCAAGAGCTTCGTCAGTATCAATCTCGGCGCTGTCAGTGCCCAGGCGGGCAAACGGGTCTTGATCGTTGACGCCGACCTGCGCAAAGGTCATCTCCACCATGCCTTTGGCAAGACGAGCGAGAACGGTCTTGCCGATTATCTGGCAGGCCAGCTATCGCTGGAAGAGATTATTCAGCCCACTGGCATGGATAACTACTGGATCATCACCCGAGGTACGGCTCCGCCCAACCCCTCCGAGCTGTTGATGCAGCCGCGCTTTGCCGATGCCATGGAGGAACTGAGCGCACGCTTCGATCTGATCATCGTGGATACGCCACCGGTACTGGCCGTGACCGATGCCAGCGTGGTCGGCAAGCAATGTGATACCACCTTGCTTGTCGCGCGGTTCGAAACCAACCCGGTGCGCGAGATCATGGCAGCCAAACGTCGTCTCGAAGGCAATGGGCTCATCGTGCAAGGGGCCATCCTGAATGCCATGGAGCGCAAGGCTTCGACCGCTTCAGGCCATTATGGTTACTACTTCTATAATTACCGCTAGCCAATTCTCCAGGTTGTGATTTCATGAAAATACTTGTAACAGGTAACGCTGGCTTCATCGGCTTTCATACGACCAAGCGGCTACTGGAGCGGGGCGACAGCGTCGTCGGGTTCGATAGCGTCAATGACTACTACGACCCTGCCATCAAGGAAGCGAGGTTAGCGATACTTGAAAAAACGGCGGCGAGCACGGGGAGTGACTACCACTTTGTACGCGCTAACCTGGCGGATCAGGCGACGGTCAATGCCGTCTTTGCTGAACATGCATTCGATCGTGTGATTCATCTTGCCGCTCAGGCCGGCGTTCGCTACTCGTTGGAAAACCCCCATAGCTACGTCGAAAGCAATGTGGTCGCCTTTACCAATATCCTGGAAGCCTGTCGCTACGCCAAGGTAGAGCATCTGACGTATGCCAGTACCAGCAGCGTTTATGGGGCTAATACGAACATGCCCTTCTCTGAGCATGACGGTGCCAATCACCCCCTCCAGTTCTATGCTGCGACCAAGAAAGCCAATGAGATGATGGCGCATAGTTATAGCCACCTTTTTGGCCTGCCCACCACCGGGTTGCGCTTCTTCACGGTATATGGGCCTTGGGGCCGGCCGGATATGGCCTTGTTCAGGTTCACCAAGAACATTCTGGCCGACGAGGCGATACCGGTATTCAACCATGGGCACCACACTCGCGACTTTACCTACGTTGATGATATCGTCGAGGGGGTGATTCGGGCCAGTGATCAGATTGCCGAGCCTAACCGAGGTTGGGACAGTCATCACCCGGACCCAGCGACCAGCAATGCTCCATACCGGCTGTTCAACATCGGCAACAACGATCCGGTAAAGCTCAGCGCTTATATCGAAGCAATCGAGGCGTCGCTCGACAAGTCGGCCATGAAAGACTTGCTGCCGCTCCAGCCGGGTGATGTGCCCGATACCTATGCCGACAGTAGCGAATTGGAAAGGGCCGTGAATTACAAGCCTGCGACGCCTGTCGAGGAGGGGGTGGCGAATTTCGTTGCCTGGTACCGCAACTACTATCAGGTGTGACGGCTACTACGGCCTAGCACCGTGCCTGCCTTAGTAGCAGAGCTTCCGAACACCGGACTTTTAACTCATCAAGTCTCAGCTAGGCGAGCCTACCGTGTTCGATTGGCGCAATATATTTGCGCCGAGACAAATGCGCAATAAACGCTTTAGCTACTACTCGATTGGGCGTCGTATTACACCGCTTTGAGACTTATGTTTTCTATTGAACAAGGATCGTTATGAAACTCCTGATTACCGGCGGTGCGGGCTTCATTGGCTCAGCCGTCATTCGCCATGTTATTCATGAAACTGACGATCAGGTGGTGAATGTCGACAAATTGACGTACGCGGGTAATCTCGAGTCGCTGCAGTCTATTTCTGACGATTCTCGCTATGCCTTCGAGCAGGTGGATATCTGCGATCGGCAGGCGCTTTTGCAGGTCTTCGCCAGGCACCAGCCTGGTGCCGTGATGCATCTGGCGGCAGAAAGCCACGTGGATCGTTCCATCGATGGGCCGGCGGCCTTTATCGAGACGAACATCGTGGGCACCTACACGCTGCTGGAGGTCGCCAGGCACTACTGGCAGGGGCTGGATGAAGGGCGCAGAGCTTCGTTTCGCTTTCATCATATCTCCACCGACGAGGTGTACGGCGACCTGGATGGCCCGGCAGGGCTATTCACTGAGCAGACCCCCTATGCCCCCAGCTCGCCCTATTCGGCAAGCAAGGCGAGTTCCGACCACCTGGTGCGCGCCTGGTCGCGTACCTATGGCCTTCCTGCCATCGTCACGAACTGTTCGAATAACTACGGACCCTATCACTTTCCTGAAAAGCTGATACCGCTGGTGATCCTCAATGCCTTGGAGGGCAAGCCTCTGCCCGTCTATGGCAAAGGTGAGCAGATCCGCGATTGGCTGTACGTGGAAGACCATGCCCGTGCGCTGTATCGAGTTGTGACCCAAGGGACACCGGGGGAGACTTATAATATCGGTGGCCACAACGAGAAGCGTAATATCGACGTGGTGCACACCCTGTGCGCGCTGCTCGACGAACTGGCACCTTCCGCCTACTCTCCCTATCAGTCTCTTATCACCTATGTGACAGACCGCCCCGGGCATGACATGCGCTATGCCATTGATGCAAGCAAGATAGAGCGTGAGCTGGGCTGGAAGCCTGCCGAAACCTTCGAGACGGGCATACGCAAGACCGTGGAGTGGTATCTTAAGAACCTGGAGTGGTGCCGCCGAGTACAGGATGGCAGCTACCAGCGTGAAAGGTTGGGTATTGCTTCCTCCGAGCTTAGCGCGAAGTGAGATAAGGAGGTACACATGCAACTTACTTCGCTACTGAACAAGTTGTTGCTCACGAATGGCGTTCAGCTAAGTAAAGTTCCAAAAGATTTAACAGCTGATAAACGTCAACGCCCTTCTGTAGGCCATGTTGTCGAGCTAATTGGGCCTTCGGGTGTCGGGAAAACCTATTTTTATAACTATCTCCGGCCTGTGCTGGAGGAGGGGTGGTTCTTTAGAAACGAAGTTAAAAAAATAAGTAACTATAAAGGTAGTAGTTTTTCTCTTCTTCAAGAACAAGATGCGCTATTCATTGAGGCTCTATTAAAGAAAAAGCACGAGAATGTTTTTTCAGGTAAAGGGGCGCTACAGCGTAAAGTGTCACTCTATGACTTTTTTATTAGAGAAATCTCCGCAGATGTGTATTCTCGGCACACTAAGTTAGCGCGGGGACTTTTTTCTGATGAAGGCGTAACTCACAATTTTTCCAGAGAAGTTCTCTGGTACCATGAACAGTTGAATGAAGGCGTGGAAAAAAACCAACATGATGCACTACAGCGTTTTTTCGACAACCGTTCAGTAATCCTTTATGACGCGCCCACAGCTCAGATTATCAAGAACTTGAAAAAAAGAAGCTCTCAGAAGCCTGGGGCTGCAAATGATTGGTTTCATTATGCCGGTGAACAAGAAGTAACCGAGTTCATTGAAAGATCGAAAACTAGTAAAAGAAAAATGCTTTCCGTATTACAGCAATATGGCGTTGACATTCTTGCCTTGGATGCCACCATGGATCTCGATAGTAATAAGGAAAAAGTCCTTGAATTTTGTTCTTCTGTTATATCTGTAAATAAGGGGTAGGGAATATTATGAAAGGTATTATTCTTGCTGGTGGTAGCGGAACACGCCTTTACCCTATTACCATGGGGGTCTCCAAGCAGTTGCTGCCAATTTATGACAAACCCATGATCTATTATCCACTATCAGTGTTAATGCTGGCGGGTATTCGTGATGTGCTGGTAATCACTACGCCTGAAGAAAACGAGAGCTTCCGGCGTCTGTTAGGTGATGGCCATCAGTTTGGTATTAACATAGCCTATGCAGAGCAGCCGAGCCCCGATGGGTTGGCACAGGCATTTATCATTGGCGAAGAGTTTATTGGCGAAGATAATGTCTGTTTGGTGCTGGGGGATAATATTTTTTATGGCCAAGGTTTCAGCCCCAAACTGAAGAGTGCCGCAGCCAGGGAGTCGGGAGCAACGGTATTTGGCTATCAGGTAAAAGACCCAGAGCGCTTTGGTGTAATTCAGTTTGATAAACAGAAGCGTGCGCTCTCAATTGAAGAAAAACCTGACAAGCCCAAGTCAAACTATGCGGTGACAGGTCTCTACTTCTATGATAATGATGTCATCGAGATTGCCAAACAGGTGAAGCCCTCGCATCGTGGCGAGCTTGAGATTACCAGCGTGAACCAAGCGTATCTTGAGCGAGGCGACTTAAGCGTCCAGCAGCTGGGGCGTGGCTTTGCATGGCTCGATACTGGCACGCATGAGAGCCTTCTTGAGGCTGCTCAGTTCGTAGAAACCATCGAGAAGCGCCAAGGTTACAAGATCGCATGTCTGGAAGAAATTGCCTGGCGTAATGGTTGGCTGAGCACCGAGGCGGTTATCGAAGCCGGAGAACGGCTATCTAAGAACGGCTATGGCCAGTATTTACTGGATGTTGTTGAAGTATGATTCCCGTAACCAAACCCTACCTACCCAGCCGAGAAGCCCTCGACCGATACTTAGATGGTATCTATGAGCGTGGGTGGTTGACCAATAATGGCCCGTTGGTGCAGGAGCTGACTGCCCGACTCGAAACTTACCTTGGTGTAGACAATCTGCTATTGGTCAGCAACGGTACTTTGGCCCTGCAGGTAGCCTATCGGGCGCTGGGCATTACCGGCCGGTTAGAGCCCACTGAGGCGATCACCACACCGTTTACATTCGTTGCCACTGCTAGTTCGCTGAAGTGGGATGGCGTGTCGCCAGTTTTCGTGGATATTGACCCCTACACCTGGTGTCTCGACCCAGCGCAGATCGTAGCTGCCATCACACCTCGTACCCGTGCCGTAGTGCCGGTACATGTATTCGGTAACGCCTGTGAGGTTGAAGCAATCGACTCCGTGGCTCAATTGCATGGGATAAAAGTGGTCTACGATGCCTCCCACGCCTTTGGGGTGACCTATAAAGGCGAAAGCCTGCTCAAGCATGGCGACGCTGCCACGCTTAGTTTCCACGCCACCAAGCTGTTTCACACCGTGGAGGGAGGCGCCATCGTTTTCAAGTGCAAGGAAGACCTGGAGCGCGCCCGGCAGATGATCAACTTTGGTATCACTGGTCCTGAAAGCATTGATGAGATCGGCATCAATGCCAAGATGAACGAGTTTCAAGCTGCCATGGGGCTGTGTGTGCTCGACGAAATTGAGCGGAATCTCGCGGCTCGCAAAGCAGTATGGGATCAGTACATGACTGCGTTGGGCAACAAGATGGTGTTTCAAAAGCGCACGTTGGGGGCAACAAATAACTATGCTTACTTTCCTGTGCTGCTAGAAAGTGAGACGCATGTAAAAAAAATCATCGCCCGGCTAAATGAGCAGGGTGTACTACCGCGTCGCTACTTTTCTCCGTCGCTTGATTGTACAAGCCTATATGGTCCAGCAAATAGCCCTGTATCACAGGACATTGCAACTCGCATTCTATGTCTTCCGATATATTCTGAGGCTCCTGCTGACCATGTGGCCAATGCTTTGGAGATAGAGTATGAGTGAGCAAAAAAGGCTGCTGGTACTGGGTGGGTCGCCGTTTCAAGTACCACTGATCGAAAAAGCCAAGGAACTTGGCCTGTATGTGATCACATGTGACTATCTGCCGGACAATCCTGGTCATGCATTGGCAGATGAATATTACGATGCTAGTACCACTGATAAGGAGGCGGTACTCGAAGTTGCTAAACGTTGTCGAGCCGATGCTATTACCAGCTTTTGTTCAGATCCCGCGGTACCTACCGTTGCTTATGTGGCAGAGGTGTTAGGTTTGCCTGGTCCAAGCTTGCTTTCTGTCGAGCTGTTGACGGAGAAAGATAAGTTTCGTGGTTTGATGAGAAGGGTAGGTCTTAACGTACCCATTTGCTACACAGTTAAAGCGGGCGAGTTGCCCAGCAGCATCGAGTCGACACAGAACTATATAGTTAAGCCGGTCGATTCCTCTGGAAGCAAAGGTATCACTAAGAGTTCTGGAGAGACAGCTCCTCTTAAGCAAGCAGTTGACTATGCACTGCAATTTTCTCGCGCTGGACGCTGTATTATCGAGGAATTTATTGACGGCAAGCAAGTGCATGGTGATGCCTTCGTTAAAGATGGAAAGCTGATTTACTACTATCTGGGTGATCATTATTTTTTTACTGGTACCAATAGTTTTATACCAATTTCTACGCGCTGGCCTGCGAATATTTCTGAAAAGGCAATGCATTCAGTAGTGGAACAAACCGAAAAGCTAGTTCAGGCAGCCGGCTATCTCCAGGGTCCTGTCAATATTGAGGCGCGGATAGGTAACGACGACAAAGCCTATATTATAGAAATTGGACCCCGAAATGGTGGTAACTTTGTGCCAATTATACAGCAGCGGCTTAGCGGTTTTGATTTCACTAAGTCTGTCATAGATCTTGCGCTAGGCAAGCAAGAAATTCCCACAAGCTTCACGGTTTTTGCCGCAGGAGCACATTATGTCCTGCACGCAGAAAAAGAGGGTAAGTTCTCTGGGGTAATAGTCGGTGACTTGCTGGAGAAGTGTTTATTCTTTAAGAAGCTTTTTAAGGATAAAGGTGACGAAGTAAAGGCTTACACGGGATCTAATCAAACAATAGGGGTCCTTTTGTTTGATTTCGGAGGTTCAGAATTTAGTGACATGGCCACCTGTGAGATATTTGACTTGATTAACGTTACGGCAGACTACTATGGATAAGGTTGTTTTTTTAGTCGCCGGAGAGCAGCAGGCAGAGGGGATAGAGTATGCATTGTCAAAGGGCCTGGAAGTCCATGCTTTTGATAACAACCCTAACAACCTGGGACACAGAATAGCCAGTTTTTCGCATAACATTGACGTTTATGATGAAGACAAAATTTTAGAAATTTCAAAAGCGATTAAGCCTATTGCAGTTGTAAACTTTGTTTCCTCTCATGGTATTCTTACTGGCATTAGATTGCGAGAAGAACTAGGACTGAAAGGGCTTAATAGGACTGCATATTATACAGTGTCAAGTAAGAAAGTATTCCGGGATTTTCTTGTTAAGCACGGAATGCCATCGCCTAAAGTATATGCTTCTGAAGAGGCCGTTTCGGCATTAGACGGACATGAACTGATAGCAAAGCCGATAAACGGCGGTGGAAGTAGGGGGGTTGTACACATAAGCAGTAGAACAGCAATGCTGTCTTTTTTCAGAAGTACTCCAGAAAAAGAAAATTATATAATCGAAGAATATATTAACTACAGCCATAGATTGAATGGTGATTGTTTAGTAGTTGATAACGAAATTTACTTCATGATAGTGGGGGATTACTATTATGATTCATTCAATAGCCTCGTTTCTTATGCCACAGCGTTTCCATCAACTTATGATTATCATACGGTTGAGCGCTTTCTATCCTCTTTCGTTAAAAAAATAAACTATGGCACGGGACCTATGAACTTTGAGTTCATAGTAAGAGACGATAAGCTGTATTGTATTGAAATCAACCCTAGGCATAGTGGAAACTTTATACATGAAGTTATGTCTGAAATATACGGTTTTAGATCGGCAAAAATGAATGTTGATATTTCGCTAAATAGAATAAAGCATGCAGAGCTACATGAAAGAAACCAGTTTGGTTTAAAAAACAATACGAAGTTTTATGCTACAGCTATATTGTTCAGCGAGGTAGATGGAATTTATGAAGGTATAATAGTAGATAGTAGCCTTGATCCTTTAATTTTGCGCTTAACCAAATTTAAAGATAAAGGCGATAAGGTCAGCCGTTTTGAAACATTATACGATCGAGTTGCTTTAGCGGTTATGCAATTTGATAGCAAATTGCAAATGGATAGAGTTCTGAGTTCTTTTAGAGACTTTTACGAAATTGAATTAAGATAAGTGGTGATATATGAAAATATTACCCGTGGAATTGTACGGCCTGTCGTTACGCCTTATTGATATTTCTGATGCGAAAGATATAGCATCTCTTAGATCTAGTCCTGAGCTGACGAAGTATATGATAACTTTGGAGGAGGATGTTGAAAAGCAAAAAGAATGGATAAGGGCTTATAAAAAAAGAGAGTCTTTAGAGATCGATTATTACTTCGCCTATGAAAATGAAAATGGTTTGATTGGATATAATAGGATTTCAAAAATAAACTGGCAAGACATGACCGGATTTGCTGCTAGTTGGATAAAAAAGCCAGCTGTAAAAGGTTTCGCTAAGGAAATGTTTTTAGCTAGATGTGATGTTGCTTTTCATATACTTGGTTTGAAAGTGTTGTTCACTGAAGTTCATGAAAAAAATCAACGTGCAATAAAATACTGGGTTGCGTATGGTGCGGAAGCTATTTTACAGAAAAATGAATTTATAACTTTCAAGTTGCCTTCTGATATTTATGAAGCATATAAATATGGCCAGTCATAATTTAACTGTAATTTTCATCATGCGGGAATCTTAAATGCTGAAAAATCGTACAATGGCTGGAGTCTTATGGAATTTCCTGGAGCAACTCAGTAAGAGAGGGATCAGTATTGCTGTTACCTTACTTCTTGCTCGGCTTCTACTTCCGGAAGATTTTGGCCTCTTGGCGATGATGTCGGTATTTGTTACCATTGCCTCAGTCCTAATGGATTCTGGACTAAAACAGGCGGTAATCAGGAAAAAAAATGCTCAGCAAGCTGATTACAACACTGCATTTTATGCCAATATATTAGTTGGCATACTGTCTTACTCTATTTTGTATATCTCGGCCCCATGGATATCCAGTTTCTATGATGAGCCTCGGCTTGTGTTGCTCATCCGAGTAGCTGGTTTGTTAGTTATAATAAATTCTTTTCAGATTGTTCAGAGTGCGATACTCAGCCGAAAGTTGAACTTTAAAGCGCAGCTTCAAGCATCAGTGCCAGCAAGCATATTGTCAGGCAGCTTCGCTGTTTTTCTCGCCTACAATGGAGCTGGAGTCTGGGCGCTTGTGGCTCAGATGATGCTAAGTGGCTTGCTGCTAACAATATTCCTTTGGCGCTTGCAGTCGTGGAGGCCATCGCTGACCTTTAGCTGGTCTTCATTTAAAGAAATGTACTCGTTTGGCTATAAGCTTTTTCTGGCTAGTCTTTTAAGCCACTTCACTAAAAATATATACGTACTCACTATTGGTAGCGTTTTTGGAACTGCGGTTGCTGGCTTGTATTATTTTTCTTACCGTCTAAAAGAGCTGGTGGTGAGTCAGTTAGTCAGTGCTGTTCAAAAAGTAACATTTCCTGCTCTCGCTACTATGCAGGATGACAATGTAAGGTTAAAAAAAAGCTATAGGAAAGTTCTTCGAGCGACCACTTTTGTTTTATTCCCTTGTATTTTGCTAACGGCATCTTTGGCTGAACCTCTATTTGAGTTTGCACTTCCTGAGCGCTGGCTAGATGCCTCTATCTATTTGCAAATTATGTTTCTTGCGAGCATGCTTTATCCTTTGCATGCCATTAACTTAAATATACTCAAGGTGAAGGGGCGTACTGATATTTATCTTGGTATCTCAGTATTCAGGAAGTTTTTCACATTCTTTGTGCTTTTTATAAGCTATCGATATGGCGTGGTGGGTATACTGGTAGGGCAGATTTTTCTCTCAATCTTTGCATATATTCCCAATAGTTACTATTCACATAAGCTAATTGGCTATAGTGTTAGAGAGCAACTCGCGGATTGTGCTAGTTCATTTATATTGTCGGCAGTGATTTTCTCCGGAATTTATTTTTCCGTGCAGTACTTGGTTTGGTCTCCTCTCGTTAAACTTCTCTTTTTCGCGCCTTTAGGGGTGATGCTGTATATTGGCCTTGCCAAAATTTTTAAGGTGAAGGCGTACAAGCAAATTGAAGAATTGGTTCGTTCTCGCCTGAACATTCGTGGGATAGGAAGAAAATATGTCTAAGCTACGGGGCGAAGATGAAATTCTTAGCCATTGGCAAGGTCGTCCTGACGATCCTTATGTAAGTATTTGCTGCATGGCTTTCAATCATGAGCCATTTATTCGGGACACGCTCGACGGATTTTTATCTCAGCTAACCAATGTGCCATTTGAGATTTTGATTCATGATGATGCCTCTAGCGATGGCACTGCTGATATTATTCGCGAATACCAACATCGATACCCCAGTATAATAAAACCAATTTTCCAAGAGGTTAATCAGTATTCTCAGGGTAATCGTCCAGCGAGATTAAATAATAAGCGTGCTAAAGGAAAGTATATAGCTATTTGTGAAGGAGACGATTTTTGGATAGATAAAAATAAGCTGCAGCATCAGTTTGATGTCCTCGAAAAGCACGATGGTATAGACATGTGTATTCACAGTGGCTATCAAATCAATATGCTCGATGGTAAAAGAAGTGAAATTGGAAAATACCTTGATCAAAGCGGTTTGATCCCGGTAGGCGATATTGTTTTAAAGAGGCATGGTCAAATACCGACCGCTTCGACATTTGTCAGGAAACATATTACTGATGAAATAGCCAGTTTTCGTGATACTCATCCCTATTTAACTGCTGGTGATATATATCTTCATTTTTTTGGTGCTAAACGAGGCGGGGCTTTCTATATTAATAAGCCGATGTCCGTGTATCGTGCATTCGTGCCTGGTTCATGGACGCAAAAAAATCGTAATGATTATACAAAGCGTCTTGCCAACATCAGCGCTAGGGTGAACTCATATGTTGAACTGGACAAGCTCACCGACTATAAGTATCACGCGGTTTTTTCTGAAGTAAACCGGACATGGGTGCTAAGAGTTTTAAAAGACTATCGGGTGCCCTATAAACCGAAGCTCGACTTTTACCGCCAACACTCTCATTGCTTGTCACTTAAATATAAGTTGGCATTTCTGCCAATCGTCTCAGTTCCTGGTGCATTTGCTCTATCCAAGGCTGTTAGGAAGAAGGTGCCTTCATAACTGGATTGTTAAGGCGCCTAGACAGCTTCATCATTACGCTATTTCTTGATGGACTATGCCGCGGGTAGCACCGCCCCAACACTTCTATTTGGCTTTATTTATGGAAATGACTCCCGAACGCCAGACCCACCTCAAGCAGCTCGAGGCGGAATCGATCCACATCATCCGAGAGGTTGCAGCGGAGTTCCGAAACCCGGTGATGATGTACTCCATCGGCAAGGACTCGTCGGTGATGTTGCACCTGGCTCGCAAGGCCTTCTATCCGGGGACGCCACCCTTCCCGTTGATGCACATCGATACCACCTGGAAGTTTCGGGAGATGATTGCGTTTCGCAACCGCATGGCTGTGGAATCCGGCATGGAGCTTATCGTGCATACCAACGAGGAGGGGCGTGCGGCCAACATCAACCCATTCGACCACGGCAGCGCCAAGTATACCGACGTGATGAAGACCCAGGCGCTCAAGCAGGCGCTCTCCCTTCACGGCTTCGATGCCGCTTTCGGCGGTGCGCGGCGTGACGAAGAGGCTAGCCGTGCCAAGGAGCGGGTCTATTCGTTTCGCGACAAATATCACCGCTGGGACCCCAAGAACCAGCGTCCGGAGCTGTGGAGCATCTACAATGCCAAGGTCAACAAGGGGGAGTCTATCCGCGTATTCCCGCTATCCAACTGGACCGAGCTCGATATCTGGCAGTACATCTACCTGGAGCAGATTCCCATCGTCCCGCTTTACTATGCCGCGCCTCGCCCTGTGGTGGAACGCGACGGCATGCAGATAATGGTTGATGATGAACGCCTTCCGCTCGAGCCTAATGAGAGGCCTGAGGAGAAATGGGTGCGTTTTCGCACCCTCGGCTGCTACCCGCTGACTGGCGCGGTGGAGTCCCGGGCCGCTACCTTGCCCGAGATCATCCAGGAGATGTTGTTGACCCGCACCAGCGAGCGCAGTGGTCGCGCCATCGATCATGACCAGGCGGGTTCAATGGAAAAGAAAAAGCGTGAGGGGTATTTCTAATGTCACACCAGTCAGCGCTCATCGCCGACGACATCGAGTCCTACCTCAAGGAACATGAGAACAAGGATCTGCTGCGCTTCATTACCTGTGGCAGCGTCGACGATGGTAAGTCGACCTTGATCGGGCGACTGCTGCATGACGCCAAGATGATCTATGAAGATCAGCTGGCGGCAATCACACAGGCCTCGAAGACCAGCGGTACCACTGGCGATGCCGTGGACTTGGCGCTGCTGGTCGATGGATTGCAGTCGGAGCGCGAGCAGGGCATCACCATCGATGTTGCGTATCGCTATTTCTCCACTGACAAGCGCAAGTTCATCATCGCCGACACACCGGGGCACGAGCAGTACACCCGCAACATGGCGACCGGTGCCTCTACTGCGAGCCTGGCCGTAATCTTGATCGACGCGCGTTATGGCGTGCAGACCCAGACACGACGGCACAGCTTCATTGCCGATCTGTTGGGCATTCAGCATCTGGTGATCGCGATCAACAAGATGGATCTGGTCGAGTTTTCCGAAACGCGTTACCACGAGATTGTCGAGGCATACCAGGCGGTGGCTGACAAGCTTCACGCCCCGGACATCCGCTTTATTCCGTTATCGGCCCTCAACGGTGACAATGTCGTTGATCAGAGCGAACATACCCCCTGGTATCGAGTCGATGGCGTGCCGGGTCCCACGCTGCTCAACCTCCTCGAAAGTGTTGCGATCACACATGATCAGAACCTGCGCGATCTGCGCTTGCCGGTACAGTACGTCAACCGTCCCAATCTCGACTTCCGCGGCTACTGTGGGACGCTAGCCGCCGGCATTCTGCGTACTGGCCAGGCGGTCAAGGCCCTTCCGTCCGGTAAATTCAGTAGCGTTGAGCGTATCGTGACCTATGATGGTGATCTGGATGTCGCCTATCCCGGCCAGGCGATCACCGTCACCCTCAGGGACGAGATCGATGTCTCCCGGGGTGACTGGCTGGTCGGTGGCGATGCTGAGGTCCCGCTGTGTCAAGGCTTCGATGCCGATATCGTCTGGATGCATGAGAGTCCTCTCGAGCCTGGAAAGCTGTATGACCTCAAACTCGCTACTCGCGACATGGCGGGCAGGGTCACCGCCATCGCTTACCAGATCGACGTCAACACACTCGAGCACCGCCATGCCGAGAATCTCGACCTCAACAGCATTGCGCGCTGTACCATTGAACTCACCGCCCCTGTCCCGGTGGACGACTACCGCAAGAGCCCCGGTACCGGTAGCTTCATCTTCATTGACCGGCTGACCAACGTCACGGTCGGCGCCGGGATGATCCACCAGCCCACCGACAGCGAAACACCCTACGAATACCGTGCTCACGACAGCAAGGCCGATGTTGTCTGGAATCGGACCAGTGTCACCCAGGCGATGCGAGAACAGCTCAATGGCCATGCTGGCAAATGTGTCTGGTTTACCGGGCTATCCGGCTCCGGCAAGTCGACCCTGGCGAATGCTCTGGAAATCGAACTCAACCGCCGCGGTTACCACACCATGCTGCTTGATGGCGACAACGTTCGACACGGGCTGTGCAAGGATCTCGGCATGAACGAAGCTGACCGCGCTGAGAATATACGCCGCGTAGGCGAGGTCGCAAGGCTATTTGCTGAAGCTGGTATTATCGTCATCACCGCCTTCATCTCCCCATTCCGCAAGGATCGCGACGAGGTACGAGCGCTGTTCGGCGAAAATGCTTTTATCGAAGTGCATGTAGATACGCCGCTGGACATTTGTGAACAGCGGGATCCCAAGGGGCTCTATCAGAAGGCTCGAGAGGGAAAGATCAAAGATTTTACCGGGATCGACAGTCCGTATGAGCCGCCTTTACAGGGAGAGGTAGTGTTGAACACAGTACTCGATGATGAACAGGTTCTTGTGGCAAGAATACTCAAATATATTTCATGACTTGGAATCTATAATCATTAAATGAGCAATAGAAAACGCTATTGATTGGTCCGCTTTAGCAACATGCATATCCTGAACAATGTGCTGGAATACCAAACGCCAAGCAAAATTTCAGTGTTGCAAAAATAGCAGGAAGAACAGAATAATAATACATTTACCAGCGGATAACGGATATTATTGATTTATAAGGTTGTCTCGCAATGATCGTTAATTTAATTTATTATTTTATTCGGAATGCTCTATGTTTTCAGTAATTATACCTGTCCATAATAAAGAAGAGTACGTGGTTGCTGCCATAGATTCAGTGTTGGCTCAGTCATTCAATGACTTTGAGCTAATTTTGATTGATGACTGCTCCAGTGACAGGAGCGCTAGATTAATTGAGCCTTATAAATCGGATAAAGTAAGAATATTTTACAGGGACACACCAGGCCCTGGAGGGTATGCGGCACGAAATCTTGGGGTTGAAAAAGCGAAATATCAGTGGATCACGTTTTTAGACGCTGACGACGTTTGGTATTCCAATCACCTTGAAACAGCGTGTGAATTAATAAAAAAATACCAGGGCGTCGAGTTTTTTAGCTTTTCTAGAGAGAAAATTTATAAAAATCAAAGAACTGGATTTTTTCATCCCATAGAAGAAATGCTTGAGTGTGATGCCGCTTTAAAAAGATATTCCCGTAAAGATATATTCCATACAAATGCAGTTGTGATAGGAAAGGATCTTTTCATTACCGCTGGTGGATTTCCGGCAGGTCAGTGCAAGCGCGGTGGTGATAGTGACCTTTGGCTTCGGCTACTTCTAAGCTGTGATTCAGTCGTTGTTTCACCTGTAGTGTCGTCATGCTATGTACTGGATAACAGCGGCGTTATATATGGCAAGTCAAAAGTGGAAAAACAACACCCTGTTCAGAGGACTGTAGTCGAATATTTGAATAAAAATCCGGATAGTAAAGTAAATACTGCGCTGAAAATCCTTTCTAATAGAAAGAATATTTCTTGGTTGTCAGCGAGAAAGCGCGCTGGTGATTTTACCTTTTCAGAGCTTGGTGTTATCTATTTTTCATGTCTGGACTCTACTAGTGTCAAGCAAATTATTAAACTTTTCGTGCCGCTTCCTGTTTCAAGAATTTCTGCCAATATCAGGAAGAATTTATCATGAAGGTCTTTTTCGTGTGTTCGTCCTTTGGTGGTGGTGGTGCCGAGAAAGTAGCTGTCAAGCTATCAAGCTCTCTTGCTCAGCAGGGGCATGATGTTAGCTATATTTATTGGACATCAAAGGAGGGGCAAGAATACCGGTTGGATGAAAATGTTAAGCTGAATAAGATTGATGCCCGCAATCCTGTCACTCGTGCTTTTGCTGTAAAAAAATTGATCAAAGAAAATCGACCAGACGCTGTTTTTTCATTTACTGATATCCCAAATATAGTCACTTTTTTCGGTTGTGCGCTATCTTGGCCTTATAAGTGCCTGCGAGTACCGAATGTCAGAATTGATGTGGCCGAAAAATACCGCAACATGAAAATGACCCCATTGTTAAATTTCCTTTCCTTTCTGCATGGCCTTTCCTGCAAGAGGGCAGCACTTGTACTAGTGAATTCGGAAGACTCTGGCACTTCACTATGCGAGTTTTATCACCTAAACAAAGATAAAGTACATACTATTTATAACCCTGTGTTTGATGAAGTGCCGGGTGTTTTTCCGCAATCAGAAAACACGGCTAATGGTTATAATCATAGAATCAAGGCAATTAATATAGGGAGGTTGACAAAAGCAAAAGATCAACATATGTTAATTAATGCCATTGATTATGCAATTAACAAGCTAAATATTGATATTAATCTGGATATATATGGGGAAGGTGACCTGTATGACGACTTGCAAAATGATATAGCACGTCGTGGCCTTGCCGATCGTATTTTTCTAAAATCTTTCGATCCCGATATAGAAAAGAAGATAAAAAATTATCACCTCTTCCTTTTTTCATCTCGTTGGGAAGGTTTGCCAAACGCATTGATAGAGGCGTTGGGAAGTGGGGTGGAGGTGGTTTCAACGGACTGCCCTAGCGGTCCAAGGGAGATACTGGATAACGGGCGTTTTGGAAGCCTCGTAGACATTGGTGACTATCAACAAATGGCAGAGGCTATCAGGCGTATTTATCCAGAAGGTAGCTATACTTTATCTGGTAATACAAGAGCCAGGGAAATCAGTGACGATCTTAAAAAACATCTTGAGAAATTTTCTATTAAATTTGTAACGTCACAGTATGTCCAACTGGTTTCAAGGAAGATACATGAACAGTAAAGGCGTCAAGCACAAAATCAATCTTTATAGGCGGTATTCGTACTGGAAGAAAAGTGGTTGCATTTATATACATGTGCCTAAGGCTGCAGGTACCAGTTTAAATAAGGCAATATATGGCCGTACATTGGGACATTACACTGCCAGTGAGATTCGTTCACACTTCCCAAAGCTGTTTTCTAAAGCGTTTGTATTTTCCTTTGTCAGGAATCCATGGGATCGTGTTCTATCGGCATACCGCTTTGCCTGCATTGGTAAGACCAATAGTATGGGGATGTATCGCCCCGAGCAGTATAAAATACCTGAGTTCGAAACTTTTGAGCGGTTTCTTTTCGAATGGCTAGCTAAACAAGAGTTGCATAAGATTGATTTTGTTTTTCAGCCGCAAAGCACGTTTGTGGTTGACAAGCATGGAGAGCTCTTGACTGATTATGTGGGGAAGGTTGAGAGCCTGGAAGTCGATATAAAAAATGTCGAGTCAAGGCTCAATAAAAAGATCAACGTTGGTCGGGAAAATACAACGTCTAATGATTCTGACTATCGTAGCGAATATGTCAATGATGATATGGTTAAACTGGTAAAGATCCTTTATCAGGATGACATAGATCGCTTCGGCTACGTTTTTGACAAGAGTTAATTTATGAGAATTCTCCACATTATATCTTCTGCGGCAGCAGGCGGTGCTGAAATTTATGTCAGAGATCTTTCTGTAGAGATGGTCAATGCTGGGCATGAGGTGTTCATTCTTTTCCTGGATAGAGCGTCTGAGGCAGGAAGAGACGGCAATTTCGAGTCGGTTTTTTTGAAAGAACTTGAAGCGCAAAATATAAGTTACGATTTTATTGGGTCTGCTGCTCGTAAAAAGCCGTGGCGGGGAATCAGGAGTATAAATAAGGCTGTGTCCAGTTTCTCTCCAGACATTGTTCATTGCCATTTGTATTATGCGGCCATTTTTTCTCTTTTCGTAAAAAGAGCAAAGGTGGTTTATACGCATCATAATATTCGTCTCGGTGCCAGTTCATTAATCTACAAGCTTCTGGACATGAAGGTGTCCAGATACGTGGGCATTTGCTTGGCATGTAAAAAAAAACTTGAAGACGTTTCACGTAAAAAAGTGGTAAGGATTGATAATGGTGTTACTCCCACTCGCTTAAATAAAAGATTAAGAACTCAGAAAATTAGTGGTGAGGCGGTGCAATTGATAAGCGTCGGTCGGTTGTCTGATCAAAAAAATTTGTCCCTCCTCATATCTTCACTTGGACAACTTGGCGACTGCAACTACCAATTGAAAATTGCAGGAGAGGGTGCATTGCGCGCGAGTCTGGAGCAGCTGGCACTAGATAATGGCGTATCTGATAGAATTGAATTTCTGGGTAATGTTACCAACGTTGATGAATTGCTTTACGATGCTGATATCTTTGTCATGTCTTCCGCCTGGGAAGGCCTGCCGATTGCTCAGATCGAGGCTACCCTTAGCGGACTTCCGGTAATTGTGACCAATGTCGGTGGCTGCGCTGAGATTGTGCATAAAGTCTGTAATGGAATCGTGGTCGATGAATTGAATGAAGATAGTTATGCTGCAGCGCTTAGAAAAATGGTCACGAACGACTCCTTGCGTAATATTTTTTCCCAAAATGCACTTTCTTACTCAAGCGACTATTTGATTAAAACATCTTCAGATAAACATATTGCTTTATACCAAGACGCGACAATGGCCTAATTAAAGGTCGCAATGACGAGATATTTATGATACCGGCCCTTTTTGTTGTATTGATGTTTTCACTGTCATTTGTTTTTTGTTTGATGGTGTCCATGAAGCATCGCTGGCTGCTATGGCCGATAATGCTAGGCTTTTTATTTCGCTTGTCGTTGATGGTGCTTAACTATTACGGAATTTTTTCACCTCCTGGGGCTGATGGGGATGCCGTTGTATTTACACGAACTGCGTATCAATGGTCTTTGTTGGATTGGGATAGGCTGTTAAATACTTTTAATTATAGTGCTTCCTATGTGTACAGTACCATTGGGGCAGTCTTTCTCAAGGCGTTTGGCTATAATCAGTTCGTATTGCCAGTGCTTAATTTTTTTGCCGGTCTGGTTGGAGTGTTTCTCACGGGGATTATGGCTTATCGCTTGTGGGGGCGAAAGCCGGCAGTAATTAGTTCCTATATTATGGCGCTATTTCCATTCGCGGCGTTTAACTCAGTGATAGCGTTGCGGGAAGAATTTTCCATTGTTGTATTCTTGCTTGGCGTTTATTTCTTTTTGAATTGGGTGTCAGGAAAGGGGACTATCTGGATATTTGCCGCCTTTTCCATGTTTGCTGTGGCATTGATGATACATCCCGGCTGGATCGGGGCAATGGTCGGCATCGCGTTGTACTTGGGCTACTTTGCCTTCAGAACACTGGTTACTTCAATAAAAGGAGGCGCCACGACGCGCCAGGTGGCCAGTAAGTTCTTTTCATCCATAGCGCTTTTCGCTGTGGCTATGCTCATTGTCGTAGGTAGCGGGGGTATCAATCTGGCAAAAGGCATTACAATAGGCGGTGAGGGCGACTCTGAAGGGGTGGATGACCTGATTGAATCTCGCTTTCAGCGTGAAGCCCGCGGTGGTTCGGCCTACCCGGCTTTCGTTGCGCAGGGCAACCCCTATGCGCAACCCTGGTTGATTCCTATGCGAATCGCGTATTTTACCTTTTCGCCCTTTCCCTGGGATTTACGCAGCCCTCGGCAACTGTTGGGCGTCATGGCATCTGCAATGTATTTTTTTCTTGCCTGGCGCCTGTATAAAGGCTGGCATCATGTCAGGCGAAAAGAGGAATGCCTCGCGCTGATGTTCATGGCGGGGGCTTTGATATTTGTTTTTGCCATCGGTGTGACCAATATTGGTACGGCAATCAGGCATCGGACGAAATTCCTGGCAATCTGTACTCTGCTTGCCGCTTCGTCTTTTGATAAGTTGACCATTCGTTTCAGAAGGCATTGATTTGTGGATCTACTGATCATCGCAGGAAACGCACGTTCCCTGATCGCTAACCGTGGGGATCTGGTCAAGGATATGCAGGCCCGTGGATTGGTCGTGGCGGCTGCAGTGCCTATCGCTGACTATCTCCCCGAGGTGGAGGAACTGGGTATTCAGATTTTCCCGATCGAAATGGGCCGGACGGGCATCAATCCGATGCACGATATCAAGACACTGTGGTCGCTTTACCGTCTGATTCGGAGGCTGAAGCCCAAGGCTGTCTTCGGTTATACCATCAAACCTGTAGTTTATGGGAGCCTTGCAGCCAAGACTGCTGGCGTGCCTCGCATCTACTCGATGATTACGGGTTTGGGTCATGTGTTTACCACCGATAGCTCCAGGAATCGTCGGTTGCAGAAGATCGTGTCGCTGCTCTACCGGGTCGGTCTTGCTAGTAACAGCAAGGTTTTTTTCCAGAACCCCGATGACCTTCAGGAGTTTACTGAACGGGGGATACTTGGTGATGCAGCCAAGGCCGTGCGTACCTATGGCTCGGGAGTGGATATGCAGCGCTTTGCGGCCACACCGCTTCCTGTGGGGGAGTTGACCTTCCTGTTCATTGGGCGGTTGTTGACGGAAAAGGGCGTGGCAGAGTTTTGCGAAGCTGCAGGCATGCTTCATGCCGAGCACCCCTCGGTCCGTTTTATCGCAGTAGGCCCGCACGATTCCAACTTGCCTCATTCGTGTTCCGCCGACGATTTGCAGCGCTGGCAGAAAGAGGGCCGAGTGGAGTTCGTTGGTGGGGTATCGGACGTTCGCCCATGGATAGCGCAGTGCTCGGTGTTCGTGCTGCCGTCTTATCGTGAGGGGACACCCCGCTCGGTACTCGAGGCGATGAGCATGAAGCGCCCTATCATTACCAGTGACGCTCCCGGATGTCGGGAAACGGTGGAAGACGGCGTGAACGGCTTTCTGGTAGCACCCCGCTCAAGTGCGCCCCTGCTTGAGGCGATGCGCAAGTTTGTCGAGCAGCCGGCACTGGTATCGCAAATGGGCGAGGCATCGAGGGTCTTGGTCGAACGATATTATGACGTCCGCAAGGTTAACAAAGTGATTCTCGAGGCAATGGAGTTGGCATGAGGGAAGGTATCAAGCGACTTTTGGATGTAATTGCCAGCGGCGCAGGTTTGCTCGTGCTGTCCCCGCTGCTGCTCCTGGTAGCGGTATGGATCAAGCTGGATAGCAAGGGTCCGGTTTTCTTCATGCAGCAGCGCGCCGGGCGCCAGGAGCGGCCATTCAGCATCTTCAAGTTCCGTACCATGCAGCACCGCGAGCCGGAAAGCATCGACCAGCATAAGGAGCAGGTGGTGAGCGCCGGACACGATCTACGGATTACGGGTGCGGGACGCTTCATACGCGCCACTAGCCTCGACGAATTGCCGCAGCTGATCAATATCCTCAAGGGCGATATGAGTATTGTCGGTCCTCGGCCAGTGCTTATGGAGCAGACCGAGGTTGTACCACCGAGCTATAAGAAGCGTTTCAGCGTTCGCCCAGGCTTGACTGGTCTTGCCCAGGTAAGAGGGCGGCGTAGCCTTGGCTGGCTGCAGCAGTTGGCCTACGACGCTGAATATGTCGAGCAGCAGAGCCTGATGCTCGATCTCAGGATTCTGCTGCTGACGGTCAAGGTGGTGGTGATGGGCAGCGGAATCTACGGTGAGCCTGGGCTTAACTGGCGTACCTACCGTGATCGGTTGAATGGACGGCCCCCTCGCGACAGCGATGTCGAAGAGGCAATGCGATGAGCCGGCTCAATTTCATGATGATTACCTCAAGTCCGGATGTGGCGACATTCATCGAACAGCACGGTGTAGCCCGCATCTTCATGGACCAGGAGGTGCTCGGCAAGGCCCAGCGCCAAGGGCATCTGGATACCCACAAAGCGGCTCACTCACTGGAAGACATTGCCGCAGTAGCCAGTGTGCTCCAGCACGCAGAGCTGATGGTACGGCTCAATCCTCTTAATGTGTCGACCCGCCGAGAAGTGGATGCGGCCCTCGAGCATGGCGCCCAGCGCCTGATGCTACCGATGTTTTCCTCACGTACCGAGGTGGAGCAGTTTCTGGATATCGTCAACAGTCGTGTACCGATTACTTTTCTCGCGGAGACGGCTGCCTCGCTGGTGCGGTTACCTGACTGGGTGGGTTTGCTCATGCCGGGCCGCGACGAAGTGCATATTGGTCTTAATGATCTCTCGTTGAGCATGGGGTTGGGCTTTCTGTTCGAGCCTATGGCAGCACGCTTACTGGACCCCACCGCTGCTGTACTTAATCAGGCCACTGTGACGTGGGGTGTTGGTGGGGTTGCGCGGATCGGGCAGGGCGAGCTGCCAGCCGAAACAGTGCTTGGCGAGCACGTCCGCCTGGGATCGCAATGGATCATTCTGTCACGGGCATTCCACGCCGGGGCCGCAACCTCCGCTGGCTTGCTCGCGACACTCGATTTCCCGGCCGAGATTGGCAAGCTGCGCCAGGCTGAAGCGCACTGGCGAAGTGCCGACGATGCAGCGTTACTGGAGAATCAGCAGCAACTTGCCGACTGTGCCTATCGTTTGGGCAGCAGGGGAGGAGAATAATGTCGTTACCGCCTGAGCCTATCCGTCGTGTGCTCTATCTTCAGAAAACCGAGGTTCTGGCGCAGCAGCAAGCGCTGGTGACCCGTACCTTGCAGACAGCGATACCGGCAGCGGAGATCACCTTTGCCGACAGTATAAAGGCGGTGCCGCTGCATGCTGAGGTTGACGTTGTGATTACACCGACGCTCCCATGGCTACCCGATGCGCTGGCAAGGCTCCGGTCGTATCGCTGGCTGCATTTTCTCTCGGCAGGCGTCGAGAAAATCTGGTCGATGGATTTTGACAAGTCCTCGATCTGGATGACCAAGAGCAGTGGGGTTCATGGTCCACCGATGAGTGAATACGCCATTGGCGCCATGCTCTACTTCACCAAGCAGTTTGGTTGCTTTCATGACCAGGCAAGGCAAGCCTTGTG
Source organism: Halomonas sp. ANAO-440 (assembly GCF_019915905.1). Lineage (NCBI taxonomy): Bacteria > Pseudomonadati > Pseudomonadota > Gammaproteobacteria > Oceanospirillales > Halomonadaceae > Halomonas > Halomonas sp. ANAO-440. The sequence continues at coordinate 341,576 of NZ_JAHXBV010000002.1, forward strand.
GCAGCGCAGATGGCTGGGTGAACTGACCGGGAGTCAACTCACGGTGCTGGGCCTTGGGCACATTGGCCAATGTCTGGCCCAGCGCGCCAAGGCATTTGATATGCATGTGGTGGGCACGCAGCGCTCGCCGCGGCAGATAGCGGGCGTCGACCGTGTCGTGGCGATCGAGGATATCGGCCCAGAACTGGCACGCACGGATTTTCTGGTCGTGTGTCTGCCGCTGACTCAGGCCACCCATGGCGTGGTCAACAGTGAGCTGTTGGCCCAGCTTCAGCCTGGAGCTGTGCTGATCGACATCTCGCGTGGCGGAGTGGTAAAGAGCGATTCTGTGATAAGCGCACTGGACGCTGGCACGCTCAAGGGGGCTGCGCTTGATGTGTTCGAGCAGCAGCCGTTACCAGCCGACTCGCCACTATGGAAACGCAGTGACTTGCTGATTACACCGCACGTCTCGGGTACCACGCCGTTCTACCTCGAACGAGCTCTGGGTGTGTTTATCGAAAATCTACGTGCCTACCAGCAAGGCAACTCCTTTACCACGGCGGTGAACATTGATGCCGGATACTGATAGTCAACAATGTACGATTCTAGTGACGGGGGGGGCGGGTTATATCGGCTCGCACACCTCATTGGCACTTCTCGAGGCAGGATATGAGGTGGTTGTACTGGATAGCCTCGTCAATGCGTCGCATGAGGCATTGCGCCGGGTAGAAGATATTGCCGGCCGCGGCTTGACCTTTATTGAAGGGGATATCCGCGACCGCGCCTGCCTTGACCAGCTGTTCAATGAGCATGACATCCATGCGGTGATTCATTTCGCGGGCTTGAAAGCCGTCGGTGAGAGTGTCACGCAGCCGTTGGCCTATTACGACACCAATGTAAACGGCTCATTGTCCTTGTGCCAAGCAATGCAGCGGGCCGGCGTTTTCCGCTTCGTCTTCAGCTCCTCGGCAACGGTCTACGGGTCCGATGCGCCAGTTCCATACCGGGAAACCATGCCACGTGGCCGTACCTCAAACCCCTATGGCACCTCCAAGTCGATGGTGGAGCAAGCCCTCGAGGATCTCGTGCTGAGCGATGGTCGTTGGTCTGTAGCGCTACTGCGTTACTTCAATCCGATAGGGGCACATCCCTCAGGCAGGTTGGGGGAGGATCCGCAGGGCATTCCGAATAATTTGATGCCCTATATCGCCCAGGTGGCAGTGGGGCGCAGGCCCATGTTGACTGTTTTCGGCAATGACTATGCGACCGAAGATGGCACCTGTGTGAGGGATTATCTGCACGTCATGGACCTTGCAGAAGGTCATGTCAGTGCGCTTGGTCGCCTGACCTTGCCCGGCACTCATGTCTACAACCTGGGCACCGGCCAAGGTCTATCGGTGCTGGAGGTGGTGGAAGCATTCGAACGTATCAGCGAGCGGCCGATTCCTTATCAGTTTGCCCCACGACGCGAAGGAGACCTGGCGGCTTTCTGGGCGGACCCAAGCAAGGCCGAAAAGGAGCTGGGGTGGCAGGCCAGGCGAGGCCTGGATGACATGATAGCCGACACCTGGCGCTGGCAGCGCTACAACCCCCATGGGTATCGCTCCGAGATCAACTCTACAACACAAGGGATTTCACAATGTTGAGCATGGATAACGTTCGTCTGGGGGTCATCGGCCTGGGCTATGTGGGGCTGCCGCTCGCTGTGGAGTTCGGCAAAGTCATGCCCACGGTGGGGTTCGATATCAATGCCAGCCGCATCCGAGAATTGCGCGACGGAATCGACAAGACCCTTGAGGTGGAACCCGAGCTGCTTGCTCAGTCGACCCAGTTGAGCTTCGAGAGCGAGCTCGAGGCTCTACGGGACTGCAATGTCTATATCATTACCGTACCAACCCCGATCGACAGCAGTCGGAGGCCGGACCTGCTGCCGCTGATCAAGGCCAGCGAAAGCCTGGGGAAGGTGGTAGCCAAGGGCGATATCGTGATCTACGAGTCCACTGTCTATCCCGGAGCGACCGAAGAGGACTGCATACCGGTCATCGAGCGGATTTCAGGCTTGGTCTATAACCGTGATTTCTTCGCCGGTTACAGCCCCGAGCGCATCAACCCGGGTGACAAGGAGCACCGGGTTACCACCATCAAGAAGGTCACGGCAGGTTCCACGCCCGAGATTGCCGATTTCGTCGATGCTCTATATCGGCGCGTGATTACGGCAGGCACCCACAAGGCCAGCTCAATTGCCGTTGCGGAAGCGGCGAAAGTGATCGAGAACACTCAGCGCGACGTCAATATTGCCCTGATCAATGAGCTCTCAATGATCTTCAATCGCCTGGGGCTCGATACCGAAGAGGTACTCGAGGCGGCCGGAACGAAATGGAATTTCCTGCCTTTTCGCCCCGGACTGGTGGGGGGGCACTGCATCGGCGTGGATCCCTATTACCTGACGCACAAGGCCCAACAGGTTGGTTATCACCCTGAAGTGATTCTTTCCGGACGGCGCATCAATGATGGCATGGGGGCCTATGTGGCAGGGCAGTTGATCAAGCAAATGATCAAGAGCCGCATTCATGTCGAAAATGCGCGCGTGCTGGTAATGGGCCTGACCTTCAAGGAGAACTGCCCTGACCTGCGCAATACCCGGGTGGTCGATATCTTCAAGGAGCTGGGTGACTATGATATCCGTGTCGACGTCTATGACCCGCACGTCAACAAGGATGAGGCCGAGCACGAATACGGCATACGTCCGGTGGAGCAACCCGAAGCTGGCGCCTATGACGGTATCATACTTGCCGTGGCCCACCGGGAATTTCGTAACCTGGGAAGCGAGGGCATGCGCGCCTGGGGCAAGCAGGAGCATGTGCTATACGACCTCAAGTATTTGCTTCCCAAGGGCGAGGCAGATCTGCGTCTCTAGGTCAGTCACCTGGTAACGTCACGAGGTGCTGTTGAATGAGTAGAATCCCAACTCCTGATGTACAGGTGGCGCACGCATGCCCTCCAGGCCACGTGAAGGCGACTAGCGCCGAGCGGCGTTCGAATGTTGCCTCGGCTGCAGCATGCTACTACTACCACACCTATGGCTTCGATATCGTTTCGCAGATCAGACTACCCGAGCTGACTGAGATAGCTCCTTGCGAGTCCCCTGATATCGAGATCGTGACAGGTGAAGTGGAAACCACACTCAGGTCCGGAAGGCGGGTCAATCATTGGCTGCAAATCGGTGATCAGCATTGTCATATGTGGGTTGATGGCATTGGCCGCTATCTTATCGAAGGTGGTCAGCGCATCGTGGTGGACCGCAGAGTAGTGGGTGAGCAGACTGCTCCGCCTGCCCCGTCAGACATCCGGGTCTTTCTTCTCGGCACGGCCTTCGGCGTGCTGGCTCATCAGCGTGGCTGGCTGCCGCTGCATGTCAGTGCCATCAAGGCGCCAGGCGGCATCTGGGCCTTCACCGGGGAGTCCGGAGCCGGCAAGTCGACCTTGAGCGCCTGGCTGCATCATCATTATCACTTCCCGCTGGTGACCGATGATGTCGCTATCATCAAGCCCGGGGAGGCCGAGCCGCTGCTTCATGCTGGCCCACGGAAGGTCAAGCTCTGGAAGGAAACCTTGACTGCCTTGCAGCTTGATATGAGCGATGCACAGCGCGACTTGACGCGTATCGACAAATATCACCTTGCTCTGATATCCGACCACGGTCTTGTCAAGGCTGAGCCTCTCACCGCCCTGGTGGTGCTGGAGCGAGCCAGTGCAGGTGAACAAGCCCAGCTCAGCGAGATAACGGGTGCCGAGGCGCTGTATCAGATTGTGGAGTCGTTGTACCGCGCAGAGCTGGGGCGCTCCTACCACTCACCGGAAGCGATGATACGTGAATGCAAGGCGCTGGCAGACCGAATCAAGGTCTATCGTTATCGTCGCCCCTGGGCGCTTCAAAATATGGCTCATTCTCTTGAACCCTTGTTGCAACAGTTGGGGCTTTGACTATTCTCAAGGAGAGATTATAGTGTAACGGGAAGTGTAACTTTGTTGCTCTTGGGAAATATGAAAAAAATAATACTAGGAGGATTAGAAATATGCAGTCTGCCGGAAGTCGCAAGGTGTATGAAACACCAGCCGTCATGGCTATTGGTTCCATGGCTGAGAAGACGGAGTTCTTTGGTTGGAAGCGTTACCTTTGGGAGCGAAAGCTCAACTATTGGGCGTCCAGGAAACCGAGTTACTCCGACGAGCCTGAGTACTCTTGAGTGCCGGGTGATTGTCGCTGAACCATTGCGGCTCCTACGGGGCCGCAATTTTTGTAAATGAGAGTGGTAAACGTCAGTACTAAACCGAAAGACGAGTCGATGGAGCGCGGATAGTGTCTAGCCAAGGAACTGAACAGACGTCAACTGACATGACGCAAGCCGAAAATGAGCGTCGGGGCAATGTACCTCCGAGTAATAAGCGTTACTTCTATCGTACCTATGGCCTGACGATTGCCTCTCAGCTGGAACTCCCCGAACTCCCCAAGGCTGAGGCCACATCGCAGCCCGACGTTGTCGTCCTCACGCCTGGCGTCGCTGAGAAACTCGAAGGGGCTACTTTCCGGAAGGGTTGGCTGGAGATGGGCGATGACCGGTGTCAAATCACTATCGAAGGGGTCGCCCGTTACCGCGTAGAGGATGGGCAACGTATTCTACTCGACCGTCGGGTACCACGGGAGGTCGACCCAGTGGCTGACCCGGGTGACATCAGGCTTTTTCTTTTGGGGAGTGCCTTGGGCGGCTTGCTGCATCAGCGGCATTGGCTACCATTGCACGTCAGTGCGTTGAAGACACCAAGCGGAGTCTGGGCGTTCACCGGTCATTCCGGAGCGGGTAAATCGACGATTGGCGCCTGGCTGCACTATACCCAGAATTGGCCACTAGTGACCGATGACGTCGCCGTCATCAAGCCGCATGAAGACATTCCCTATCTTCACCCTGGCCCACCAAGGGTCAAGCTCTGGAAGGATGCCCTGGCGGCATTGGGTATTCAGACCGAAGGTCTCGTGCGCGACTTGACTCGTGAGGACAAGTATCACTTGATGCTGAATAAGGGATTTCAGGATCATCCCTCCCCCCTCAAGGCGTTGGTGATGCTGGAACGGGCGGAGGAAGGCGAAGCGGCCAGCCTCGAGCGTATCAGGGGAGTGGAGGCGTTCAAGTCGGTGATGGCCACCCTGTACCGGCCCGAAATGGGGACCGAGTTCAATACAGCCGAGCAGTTGATGCGTGAGAGTATCAAACTGGCTGGGAAGATCAGGGTCTACCGCTTTCGCCGTCCTTGGTCGCTCGATCAGATGAATTCCAGCATCGAGCCTCTGTTGCATGAAATTAAGCAGTAAGAGAGCAAAGAGGGAATATTGTGGCCATGCAAGTTGATGTTTGGTGTGGAGAATACCGTTAATGGCATCGGCTACGTTAAAAGGGATGCTGAAGCGGGCTGCACATCATATTCAGCGCGAACGCTGTCACGCGCAGCACACAAAGATGGCGCAATCTCTGCTTGGCAGGATCGAGCAGCGCAACGGAGCGCTTGGCGCCGTTGAGAAACGTAAGGCGCTAGATTATGCACGGGAGGTGCTGGGCAGCGCAAAATATGCACCTTGGCTGCAGGTGTATTCGGCTGTTCGTGGCGCATTCGTGGAGGGTTGGATACCCGGCGACTACTATCAATGGGTAGTTCTGCCGTCAAAGAACGGCCAAATAGGCCAAGCGACGAATATCAAGACACTCACCAATCGCTTGCTGAACACGCCAGCTCTACCCGATATCGCCTACCTGATTGATGGTATCGGCTATGATGCTGACTATATCGTATTGCAGAAAGATACGCTGATCCAGCTTCTATTCGCCGCAGAGGACCGTGTATTCTTTAAACCCGACCGTTCTTTTCAGGGCCAAGGTATACGCATTCTCGAAAGGGGCGATGTAACGCCTGAAATTCTATCAAATTTTCCGGATGGTGTTTTCCAGCATCCGATCACTCAGCACGACGTCCTCAATGGCCTGACGCCAGATTCCACGGCCACACTAAGGCTTACTACGGCCAAGACGCCAGGCGGGAAAATTGAATTACGAGCAGCCGATCTAAGATTGGGTAGGGCGGGTGATCGCTTTGTGAGGGCAGTGAGCGAAATCAGGGTGCCAGTTGACAGGTCGTCGGGGGCGCTTTATTCCCACGGATTCATGTCTGACTGGGGAGAAGTTGAATTACATCCTGATACAGGAAGTTTCTTCAATAATATCGTTATTCCCAGCTTTCATCAGGCCGGTGCAACATGCTGCCGCCTCCATCAAGATTTTCCCCATCTTGGTTGTATCGGCTGGGATGTTACAATAGATAAAAACGAAGAAATTAAAATAATGGAGTGGAACGCGAGGCACAATAGTATCGTTTTCTCTGAGGCTACAACGGGTCCGAGTTTTTTAGGCCTTGGCTGGGAGAAGCTTTGGCAATAGTAATGCTGTTTTATAAAGGCAGTCATATGGCTACGCAGTCATACAATTAAAGTATGGCTGCGTAGTCGTGCTATTAAAAATGGTTTAATGTGCGTACTGCATAAACCACTAGCATCCGTGGCTATAACCATGCCGTCCATGGCAGATAATATTATGCAGTACGCAATAGTTAATTTTTTGTTTTATGACCCTGGTTTATAAGCTGTGTTATCCTGACCTCGAGGTGTGTCTGCGTTGGGAAGATCTCCCGCTTGAGTAATTTCGGCAGGCGAGCCTAAGGCTACGATAGCCGGTGCTACATAAGTTTCCTTTTCATTACTGTTCATGCAACTTCTCCTTTCGATGAGAGTACAGCCATCACTTTGCTGTTGGCTTGCTACCTTCCTTAGTGCAGCTGTCCTTTGATGAATGTCATAGCTCAGGACACCATCAAATTACATTCCGCAACATCATCCTAGTCCCAAGCTCAACTCTCATCAAGCATCATAGTCGGTTTTTTTTGTAATTCAAGATAAACAAGGAGGTTCTTATAAAGTGCTGCCTGAAAGTATTATAAGCTGTCTGGCTTGGTTTAAAAAAACAGTGGAGAACATATCTTTTGTTATAATACATATTTCATTGATGACTCATCATGCTGTGTTAAAAAGGCTGATTTATTCTTGGCTTCTTGATATGAAAAACCTCAGCCTTCCGGCTGGTTCCGGTCGGCGTCAGGCAGCAGGCTGGATCTTTGTCGGCACACAGGGGGAAAAGTACAGGTGAGGAAAAGTGGGGTCAGGGGAGGTGGTGTGTATACGCTGCGTAAACCGTCATTTCGACGTCAACCGGGGCGATAGATAGCAACCGACCACAGTGAACTGATCGAAACCAGAGCCCCCCGTGACGGCCACCCGGCCAGTTGCAACCCAAGCATGTGCCTTGTACTCATGTGTCTCGAGGTCACGCATCACGCCAAAGTAGAGGGAGTAGGGGATGCGATAGAGGCCCAGCATCAGACGTGCGGTGACCGCCTGGGGAAAGCAGTTTGAAACCCAGGGTGTGTAACGTGCCGCCAGCCTGATGGCCTGGCCTATCTGTGCCGCTTTCGCTTCCTGAGCCGGTGTCAGCAGAGGACTGTACGACGAGATACCCACGGGCCTGCCGAGATGTGGCGCGAGGCGTCGAAACGAGAAAACAAGGATTGCCAATCGACTTGAGCCAAGCAGGATCCAAAGCACGGGGAGCCACGTCTTGGCAAAGCGTGGCTGCCGCACGAAGCTGGCTGTCTTCCGCTTCAGCTTGCCTATCAGCCTTGGGTGAATGTTCGGGGTGCGAGTTGGCAAGGTGGCGTTGCCTCTACTCAACGACTTCAATCAGGTCGATTTCAATAAGATCGTTGACGAAAGTCGACATGTCGTAGCGGCATGTCTCCGGGTCTGTCTCATATTCACTGCAGATCACCTCGGTGATGCCATCGATCGAGATCGGTTCTTCAAGCAGTTCCCAGACTCGTGATCCCACACCTGTAATACCATAGTACTGACCTTGATCAACACCCATCATCACGACATCTCCGTCGATATTAGCCGCGATCATCTCAGGATTTCGTTTAAGAAGAGTATTAGAATTAATCGTAGAGGATGGCATATTTCATACTCGGAGTGATTAAGAAAAGCATCTGTTATCAGAAGCTGACTGTTTGCCGTGGCTGGTTGCGCTGCCGTATTCGTGTATAGAAGCCGCATATTGCCACGTGGTGGCAATATGCGGCTAGTTCAGCAGACATCAACAAAGGCGGAGCTTAGGAGCCCGGCTTGTTGGCAGAACCGTCTGTACCTCCAGGAGTATCAGCTAGTGGAAGGCCGCCGGATTCGGTGATGTCTTTCAGAGCGCCCAGTTCCTGAACGGAAGGGCTTGCATAGGGTTTGCGATCCATCTGAGTCATATGTTTCATCCTTTGGTTGCGTTGCCGGAATGAGTGGCAACTGCTCCAGTATAGCGACAGGTTGAATAGTCATCTACCTATCAATTTTACATCGTGTTACTCATTTTCTTCATCAGCATAACGTATGAAGGTCCCGACCGATAAACCCCTGAGCAGTTTGAAGCGATAGCGTCTCTCGATTCTAGGGGTTTCCCAACCACTCTCTGGCCACTCATTTAACGCCTTTTCCAGAGACGCCAGATCGAGATAATTCCCAACACTGCCGTGAGCCTTCAAACGTTCCAGTTCGGCGCGTAACTCTGGCAAGGCGCGTTCTGTCTGCTCATACCAGTCCGCTGCCTGTAAACCACGGGTTTTTGCGTGCAGGATCTCGGGAGGCAGAACGTCGGCCATAAGGCGTTTCAGCAGCCATTGGGGCTGACCATCCCCCAGGTACTGGGCATGAGGCACCGCTAGGCAGAACTCTATTAGGCGAACATCGGCTGCCGGGTCACGATACTCCACGCCGTCTACGTTGGCGGCAGCATTGTACTCCCCGGTATCGGACAGATAGAGCGTGTTGATTCGATACTGGCGCCCGTTTGAGCTTGGCTGATAGCTAAGGTCGAACCCGATCTCCCTGGCGCGTTTGCGCGTATCTACGCGATGAGACAGTTCTGGGTTGATAGCGGAGTGGCCCGTGAGCTCCCAGGCTCTACCACGATGTTTTTCAAAGAGTTGCCATAGGCTTCTGGGTATGAGCGGCGCAGCACATACTTTGACCATCTGCCGCCAGGTCATGGTGGGGTGGCGATGCTTGAGGTCCTTGTAGGCCCGCCAGAGCATTGCCCAGCGGCCTGAGCGCAATAGTGATGCCAGGTAGTGTATTCCATCGTAAGAGATGCTGAGATTGCCCTTGTCGGCGCACAGCAGGACTTTCGCACCACGCCTTGAGGCATCTTCACGGATGGCCGCCGCCCAGGCTAAGTTGCAGATATTGAGAGGGGCTCTATCGAGCTCTTCGGTCTTTGCGTGAAGGTTGTCCAGGGGCGAGGTGCCGTCGGTCCGAATCAGAACATGTTCGATATTGTCGAAGCGATCGGCCACCGCACGTGCTGCAGGCCCTTCGTCGGCATGCCGTCCGGTAGGCACAGGACCATTGAACCCTTCCCGCGGAACGGCTGTATAGGCAATCAGTGACTGCTGTCTTTTGCTCAGCAGCCGAGCGGCAAAGGCAGTGATGGTAGTACTATCCATTCCCGAGCTGAGGTGGGTGGCAACTGGACCAATGGCGCGCAGGCGGCTGGCCACGGCGCGGTCAAGGTGTTCGCGCAGCGCCTCGACATAGGCTTCATCACTATCGAGGTGTATCTCGTGATGGGGGTCGAATCGGTGGTAACGATGCGCACTGACCTCTCCGCCTTCCAGTACCACGACATGTCCTGGCTCCACGCGGTACACCTCCTTGAACATGGAGGCGGGTCCGGTCATGGGTAACAGGCACAAGTAGTCATGCAGCTGTTCTTCATTGATTGCCTTGGTTAGGCCGGGTATGGCGAACAGGGCCTTGGGCATGGTGGCGAAACCGAATAGGTCGTCGCGCCTGTACCAGAATAGCGGACGCATACCAAGAGGATCACGTGCAAGCCAGAGTCGACTGCGATCAGGCTGCCAGCAGGCAAGGGCGAAGTCGCCAAGCAGGTGTTTTGGCGCGTCGACGTCCCAGTGCAGACAGGCGCGCAGTGCCAGGCAGCTATCAGCCATCAATGCAAGATCATTGCTGCCAACCCCAAGCGCCTCGGCCAGTTCCTCGCGATTGTCCAGCCGGCCCTCAAAGACCATTGCGACATTTGCCGAGGTGTCGACCAGCGGCTGGCGATCCAGGCTGTCTTCCGGCGTTGTTCGTAGCAGTGTGCGAAGCAGGGCGCAGTTTTCCCTGTGCCAGCTGTGCTGAGCGTCTCTGCCGTATGGGGTCAGCAGTACTTGCATCCGATACAAGGTATCGCGATCGACTGGTTGGTCGTTGAGCTGGACAATGCCGGCTATGGCACTCATGGACGTGACTCATCTGGCATGGCTTGAGTGAGGAGGTCACCCAAGCGTTCGTAGAGGGTTTCGGCAATGGCCTCGGGGTGACGCACAGTCAGCGCCTGGCGATAGAAGCGTGCCACATCCTGACCGGTGCCTACGGCCGCGAGCGTGATCGGGCTATGGTCTATTTCACGGATGATATGGCGTAGATGTTGTTCGAGAAATGCGCGGCCGTTGGCCTGCGCCGTGGCCTTGTCATAGGGGGCGCCATCGGAGAGCACCATCAGTATCTTGCGAGGCTGAGGTTGCCGGATCAAGCGTTTGGCTGCCCAATACAGGGCTTCACCGTCGATATTTTCATGACCCAGTTCATCTCGCAGTAGCAGGCCCAATTGTGGCCGGGCGCGGCGCCATGGCTGCTCGGCGGTCTTGTAGATAATATGTCGAATGGCATTGAGTCGGCCCGGTGCGTCGGGCGAGCCGTTCTGTTGCCAATGGAGGGTAAGGGGGTTGTTGGCGTTGAAGCGGGTGGTAAAACCAAGTACTTCACAGCGTATCTGGCAAAGCTCAAGGGTGTGTACCGCCAAGTCGATGACAATAGCCGCCATGCGACGACGCTGTCCACGCATCGATCCTGACTGGTCCACGAGGATGGTAACGCAGGCTTCAGGGACGGGTGCCTCATTTTCGGTGCGAAATATACGCCGGCTTGGGTTGTCACCGATCAGCCGTGCCAGGCGGCGGCTATCGAGGCGACCTTCGTCCTGATCGAACGACCAGTGACGTAGCCGGGCTGCCATCAGACGACGCTGGAGTCGATGGGCAAGCTGTCTGACCCGGCGGCGATCGAGGACATCAAGGCTCTTGAGGGCGGCCGCGTCCTCGCTGCGGTACCAGAAGCTTGCCGGGTGCTCTTCATCCCACGCACGTGAGTAGACCGCATAGTCTTGCTTGATATCGTCACGTTCCGCTAACTCATCAATGCCCTGCTGTGAAGCGATAGCCTTGCCTTCAGTATCTTCCTCGGAGATGGAATCGTCTTCCGGTGGCTCGCTCACAGCGTCACTGTGCAGGGTGAGCGAATCGTGAGCCGAGTCGGAGTAATACGCTGTCAAACGCTTCACGAGGGGGGTCAATATCTCGCTGAAGGTGTTGCTATCTTCGAGGTGGTGCGAAGCCATCGTTAGTGCCTCGATGACCTCACTATCCTGCAATGAGTGCTCCCCTGCGGTAGTCGCAGGAGCATCATGAGTCCGCCACGGTGTGAGCAGTCTGGCCAACCATGCCTGGTCTCTCGCTTGTGGCATGCTGGGCTGTTCGAGAATGGGAGAAGTATGTGCTCCTGCCGAAAAAAAACCGCGGGCTGCATGATAGAGCGCTGCCATTGCGCTATCCCTGGGTGCCGTGGCGGCCGGGTGCGCCAGATTGCTGGAGATTCCCGGCAGGTGATGTCGAGCCAGGGTTTCTACCCGAGCCCGCTCGATAACGGCGTACCAACACCATTCTGAGTGAGAAAACCGACTATCCTGGCCCGGATCATGCCAACGCCGCCAAGCAGCCAGGGCATCGGCTTCGCTGCGGCCGGAAAGAGCGGGTGGGGCGGCGGTGCCTAGCTGCTGTATGGGGGGATGACCAGCACCATAGGTGCGTGACCATGCCGCCACCAACTCTCTAGTCCGCCTGGCGTCAATAGATGTCGGTGACATGGTGGGAGCCTCGCAGCAATTCTGTATCGAAACAGCGCTGGTAAAGCTCGGCTACAAGTGGCCGCTCTGTCTCGTCACAGCGATTGACGAATGCCAGTCGCAATGCCTCTTGCGTGTCGTCGATAAGGCCGATGTTTTCTCCCCAGGATACCAGGGTGCGCAAGGAGAGCAGTGACGAGAGGTCGCCCTGATTGAATGCCTGTCGCGTGAGTCCGGCAAAGGTCACCATGCGTTCGATGGTCTTTGCGTTCAGGGAAGGCAGGCGTGATTGGATGATGTCACGCTCTTGTTCGGCGGGCATGTAGCCAAGCTCGGCCACCACATGCCAACGGTCCATTTGTGCCTGATTAAGCGCCTGGGTGCCTGCGTAGAGGCCGGTGGCATCCCCCTGGCCGGCGGTGTTTGCTGTAGCAAACAAGCGAAATGCAGGATGCGGTGTGATGACACGGTTCTGATCGAGTAGCGTGAGCCGGCCATGGCTCTCTAGCAGGCGCTGAATGACGAACATCACATCGGGGCGACCCGCATCGTACTCGTCGAAAACGATGGCTACCGGCCGTTCAAGTGCCCAGACGAGGATGCCCGGTACGAATTCGGTGACTTGTTTGCCATCACGTATCACGACCATGTCGCGACCTATCAGGTCGGCCCGCGTGATGTGACCATCGAGGTTGATGCGAATGCAGGGCCAGTTAAGACGCGCCGCTACCTGCTCGATGTGGGATGACTTGCCACTGCCATGAGGGCCATGCAGGTAAACACGTCGATTGTGCGCGAACCCCATCAATATCGCTTTGGTGACGTCTGGCATGAAGCGAAAGGCAGGGTCTGGGTCCGGGGCGTGTTCTTCAGGTTTGCTGAAAGCAGGAACGGGCCACGGCAAGGGAAGCTTGAACGTATGCGCGGTATCGCAGAATGTGTCTGGACTCGAAATGGCGTCAGTCATGGCCGTTCGGAAGCATCCTGTTTGAGGAACAGAACGGAAGTGCTGTCTCTAGCACTTCTGCACGTTCAAATGGTTTGTAGAGCTAACCTAGCAGAAGGCTTGATGAACGGGCAACGCTGTCAGAAGAAATGTGTCCTTTTGTTAGTTTGCATGGATTTTTGAACAAGCTTAGTGAGACTCAGACTTAGTACTATTATTCTAATACTCCCATGTGCAGGGCGTTACGGTAATACTGCACGCCCAAATGCCAGTTGACTGCTAGGCTATCATTTTGTCACTAGACTGTTACTATTGTTGTCGCGGCATGGTGCTCGTTCATCTTCCAGCCAACGGCGCCCGTCGCGGTGTGCAACGCTCCGATGGCTTACAGAAGTGCTCGTATCCAGGATGCTTGATGGAAAGTGGCGCCAGGCACATGTCAGGGATTTTGACCTGCGCAGTATGGCAAGTCATTGATAAAAAGGCGCAAGTTCAATCAGCTATCAGCGCCGTGCTCAGTATGGAGTGCTCGTCATGACGGTTTCACTTATCGCTCCAGCCCAGCTGGACCCTTGTTTGCGGCTGTTGATGTTGCTGGCAAGGCTGCACCTGACCGAGGAGCAGTCTCGTGCAGCACTCGCCCTTTGTGAGAGCATTGATGACTGGGAGATCTTCACCCGGCGTGCTCAAGAGCGTTTTATCCTTCCTCTGGTATACCGTCACCTGCGTCGTCTGTCGCCCCCTTCACTGGGGGAAGAGCAACTGGAACTCATGAAGTTGCACTCGCTCCACGTACTGCAACACAACCTGAACGTGACAACCGCCTTGCGAGATCTGGCCAAGGAGATTCTGCACCCGCTCGAACTGCAGCATGTGTTCTTCAAGGGGCCGACGCTGGCCGGGCGGTATTACGATGAGCCAGCTATGCGCTTCTGCCAGGATATTGATGTGCTGATCCCGCGTGAGCGGATGGCGGAGCTTCTGGGTGCCGCCCTGAAGAATGGCTATACTCCCCTGGACCCTGCGGCGTTGTCGGATGACAGCACCAGCCTGGCCTTCGTGGCGCGGGTCCAGAAAGTCGTGACCCTCGTCTCACCTCGAAACGTGGCAATCGAGTTCCACCAGCGGATCGACAATATCGGCACGATCTACGATTCCCGTCAGCTGTTGACGCTGGCGGAACCCATGCGCATGGCTAACAATTATTTTTCTGTGATGCCGACTGCAGAACTGTTTGTCTATATTTGCTGGCACCATACCAAACACTACTGGTCGCACCTGCACTGGCTGGTCGATATGGATGCCATCCAGCGTCATCCAAGTTTCGACCTGGATGCCGTGCTTGCCTGCGCAGAACGGCGTAACTTGCGGACTACCGTGGAAGCTTCTCTAGAGCTGTTCAATGTATTGGCGACCCCCGGGCCATGGCGTGAGGAGGAACTGTCTGAGCGTGGCAAGGACATGCTTGTCATGGCATTGAAAGCCATGCAGGGGGGCCATCAGGTCGAGCTCAGCATGCGTCGGCAGAAAGTTACCCCTGATTTTTCCTTCAGCTGGCAGGCCAAACCCACTCAGTTGTTGCATTGGAGGTTGCTGGGCTGGACTCGCTTGTTCCGCCCCAGCTACGCTGATTACCAAAGTTGGCCGCTTCCACCTGCGTGGCAATGGCTCTATCGTGTTACCCGCCCATTTCGAGAGTCCTACGTTCGCCTGACTTCAGGTGGTTCCGATAAATGAACATGACTGATAGCGACTGCTCATGATCCAGACCGACAAGATTCTCGCACCGTTGTTTTCACTGCGCCGCATTTTGCCGATTCTCTGGCAAAGCAGTCGCAAGTGGACGGTGCTAAGTACCCTGTTGATGGCTTTGGAAGTGGCATTTGGGTTAGCGGTGCTCTACCTGCTCAAGCAATTGGTAGACGTCGTCACTCAAATGCTGGGGAGTGCAGATTCAGAAGGTGGGCTGTCTCAGGTCTTGCTGTATGTGGCGCTAACCGGGGCCTCTACGGTTGCATTCATCACAGCACGGGGACTGTCAAACCTCGCTCGTGAGGCACAGGGGATGTTGGTCGCCGACTTCGTTGATCGCGAAGTACATTCGCGGGCAGTAAGGGCAGACCTGGCCTTTTATGAAAGTCCAAAGTACCACGATACTCTTGAGCGGGCGCGGCAATCAGGTAATCAGCGGCCTGCTCAGGTGGTCAGTAACTTAATGATGTTGAGCAAGAACAGCCTGATGCTGGCAGCTGTGGTGGTATTGATTGTCACCATCAACTGGCTGTTGTTGCCAGTTTTGTTGATAGCCATCGTACCTGCGCTTTTGGTGAGAATCTATTTCACTCGATACTTATATCAGTGGCAGCGACGCCGCACTCAGATGGAACGCCGAGCGGGCTACCTGGACTGGCTGATGACCTCTGATATCAATGCCAAGGAGTTGCGTCTCAATCAGTTGGGAGACTATCTGCGTAACCAGTACTCCAAGTTGCGGGGAACGATTCGCAGGGAGAAGCTCGCCATCACCAAGCGGCGAACCATGGTTGAACTGGTAGTGGCCACCATTGCCTCGGTTGCTTTCTTCGGCTCACTGGGGTTTCTCGCCTGGCAGACCGCGGAAGGTCGCAACAGTGTCGGCGACCTGGTGCTGTTCCTGTTGATTTTCCAGCGTGCCCAGTCAATGGGGCAGGAGCTGGTCCAGCAGCTTTCCAAGCTCTACGAGGATCACCTCTATATTGGTCTGCTGTTCGAGTTTCTGGATATCCGCCCCTCGATCGCCGAGCCCGAGCAACCTGTGCAAGTGCCCAGTAAGCCAAGCAAGGGAGTCTCTTTCGAGAACGTCGGGTTCTCTTATCCTGGTACTGATATCCCGGTGTTGAGGGATATAAATTTGACGATCAGGCCCGGTCAGATAGTCGCCTTGGTGGGTGCGAACGGATCGGGAAAGACGTCGTTGATCAAGCTGTTATGCCGGCTATATGATCCAACATCGGGTAGAATCACACTTGACGGCATCGATGCACGAGAGTTTGGCATCGAGGAGTATCGCCGCGTTTTCAGCGTTATCTTCCAGGACTATACGCACTATGCGACCACAGTACGTGACAATATTCGCTTCGGTGATATTCGAGAGCCCGAGGACACCCCGGCAGTGAGGGAGGCTGCCATCAATGCTGGTGCGGCACCGTTTATCGATACCCTCAAGATGCAGTATGATACTCCCTTGACCAGGATGTTCGATGGAGGGCAGGAGCTGAGTATCGGTCAGTGGCAGAAGATCGCGCTGGCACGAGCCTTCATGCACCGTTCCAATATCATTATCCTCGACGAACCGACCAGTGCGCTGGATCCGGGCGCAGAGTTCGAACTCTTCGAAAACTTCCGTGAACGAATCGATCATCGTGCAGCGCTTGTCATCAGCCATCGTCTCTCCACGGTGAGAATGGCGGACTATATTTATGTCATGGATAAAGGGCAGATCTGCGAATCCGGCACCCATGATGAGCTGATCAGGCAGCAAGGGATCTATTGCGGCCTGTTCAAGCGACAGGCACATCACTATCGGGAAGTCGATGCCGAAACTCCCTGAGCAAGCTGGGGCGGAATGTGCGTGATGATTGAGCGAATGGTGTGCCGAGCCAACGATGTGCTGCTGTTTGCCTTCGTCGCCTTGTTGATCGTGCTGCCCGAGGCTTACTGGTTCGTTGCTCTTCTGAGCCTCGTGGTATTTGCAGTGGGTTTCGCAATACGGCGTGGCGTAACGCCATGGCGGTTGGACCGGGATGATGCCTGGCTATGCCTGGCACTTGTGTTCTATGGCGGTATTTGGCTACTGGATGTTTGGCGTTCAGGCTACTGGCCGAGGGTAGATGGCGCCGGTTATCAGCTTCTGCCGATATGGCCGCTTGTGGCCGCGCTGATACTGGTTGGAATGCGCTGCTATCCCCCCAATCCCCGTATGCTGTGGTGGGGAGCTTGCTGCGGTGCCCTGGGAGCGGGAACCATAGCCCTTTACGAGCGGGTCGTGTTGGGCGTGGAGCGTGCCAGTAACGGCATGAACGCCATCCCTTTCGGCAACCTTTCATTGCTGCTTGGTTCGCTATCCCTGCTAACGGTGCTGTGGTGCTTGCGTCGTCAAAGGCCCCGGCATGTGGGCTTGTTGATATTGGCGATGCTGGCTGCTCTCCTCGGTCTGTTGGGGTCGTTGCTATCGGGAACTCGAGGTGGATGGGTAGCGTTACCCTTTGTCCTTTTGATTGTCTACCGTGCTGCGCGGGACCTCCTGCCTTTGCGTCATCTGCGGTTAGGCGCTGGCGGACTGGTATTGCTGATGCTGGTACCCATCTTGTTGCCGCAGAGCGGTGTGAGCGAACGTGTGGGCCAGGTCGCTGATGATGCTCAGCGCTACTGGCAGCGTGGGGATGCCGGTAGCTCTCTGGGGATGCGCCTGGAACTCTGGCGCGCTGGCGTAATGCTGATCAGCGAGAAACCGCTACTGGGTTTCGGCGAGCACCGCATGGAGAAGGCGCTGGGCGATCTGGCAGAAGAGGGGCGAGTCTATGATCGGGTGGTTATCCACATGCAGCTGCACAACGAGGTCATCGATACGGCTGCCCGACGCGGGCTGTTAGGTGCTACCAGCCTGCTGTTGCTTTATGGCATTCCACTCTGGATATTCTGGAAGAAGCTGCGCCGGGCTGGTCATGAACCCGGCCTCCAGGTGCTTGCGGCAGCAGGCATGATGGTGCCGGTGGCATTTTTTGACTTCGGACTCACCCAGTCGATGCTGCGTGATCTGCGGGGGTTGAGTGGCTATTTGGGGCTGTGTGTCTTGTGTTGGGTGGCGCTGCGTGCGTATGAAGAGACACTGCGAGCGTTGCCAATCAGTTCGCCTCCATTGCATAGAACCCCTTATATTGCAGATGATAAGGGCGAATTAATCGTCCAGCGTTCAAGGAGCAGATCATGAGCGAACGTACCGACCCCCATCGCGAACATCGCCTGCGTGAAGGCTATGAGCGATTGCTGGCTCGTATGCAGGAGGGTGCCCGTGACCTGACCTGGGAGAACCTGCAGCATGAACTCGACGAGGCGGTGGAGTTCGAGGCGGAACTCGAAGAGTTCACCAAGGATGAGTTGGCCCTGCTGCGCGCCTGGGTCGAGCGTGACCTTGTTGACATGCGCCGCTACCTGAACGCCGGTGGCCGCAGTGTCGCCACCTGGCTCGGGATCGATCTCGATCAGCTGTCCCGTCGGGTGGTGGAGTCGCTGCTCTCCATTGCAGACCGCAGCATCGTCGACAATGAACGATTGAAGGAGGACCTGGAAGCCGCCCGGGCCGATTACTGCGAAGGCGAGGTGGCCGCCCCGGGGCGCATGGCTTGCGTTCACTGCGATGCGGTGGTCGAACTCGAAGGTGTGACCCGCATCGAGCCCTGCCACCAGTGTGGGCATCGCTACTTCTATCGCGTTTCCGAGTAAGTGTGTCCGGAATAAAACGCCAGAGCGGTCTGTGAAACTTGGTCCAGCAGCAGTATGGCCCCAATCACCAGGCCGCTCATTACCAGCGCGTAAACCAGGTTGTGTTTCATCATGCGGTAGCCGCTGACGCCGTAACGTCCCTGCAGGGAGAGGTTGATTCCCGAGAGCGGTCCTACCGATGTGCCGACCGCCCAGGATGCCAGGGCCGTGAAGGCGAACAGGGTCTGGCGGTCTGCACCCAGGTCGAGCATCGAGGCCAGGACCGAGACACCGATGATGGGATGCAGTCCGGCAATGGCGCTGGCGACAATGGCTAGAAAGCTGAGAATCGCCTCCCACGCGCCGAAGTGGACGAACAGGGTCCATTCACTGCCTGTCGCCGCGGCGATAGCGGTTGATAGGCCAAGGGTCAGCAGCCCAGCTGACAGGAACAGCGCAATCTCCCCTCGCATAGCTGGCAGCCGCATCAAAGTGTGTTGACGAACGCGGTAAAGTGTCCAGCGCGGGCCGGCCGGCAGGTTACTGGCTAATGCCACCGCCGGCAGCAAGAAGGTGATGATGCTGACGATGCCGAGCTCTGGAGTCAGCTTGAAGTGCCATAGCATTACCAGGCTTGCCATGGTAACCGGCATCAGCAGGCTACGGGGCGATAGCGAGAATCCTGCCACCTCCGCAAGATCGAAGCGTCGTGACAGTTCGAGTGTGGTGAGAACACCGCTCAGCAGGGCCAAGGGTAGTCCGATGATGAGTACCCGCGAGTACTCCATGTCGGGCGCAAGGGTCATCACGACGCCCATGGAGGCGAAGAAAGGTGACCACAGCGCGGCGCTGGACAGTCCACGGTTGAGGGCCAGCAGCTGGGGCGTGGTCAGCGGGGCGCGCCGTTCCAGGCGGTCTCCGATCATGAAGACCGTTGATAGGTTCAGGATCGTGCCGAGCAGATGGACACCGAGCCAGGTGCCGAGTGTGCCGCGTTGCCCCGTTACCGGATGGCCGAGCGGGCGCTTCGAGCCGCTCCGATTTCCGAGTATTCCGATGAAGCTTACCCCCACCAGCATCGCGACCACATGGGTATTGCCGCTGGTGATGGTGGGCCATGCTATTGCGGCCTCGTAGCGCCAGCGGGATGTGATCAACAGCCCAAGGCCTATGATGGTCAATGCCCCGGCCTGCCAACGAGTGCGCCTGGGGATGTCTGGCCACAGCAACAGGGTAGCCAGCCACAGCGCATAGCCGACGCCATGTGGCAGTATGACGATTCCGACAAAGGCGAGGATCTGCTGCACCAATCCAAGCAGAATCAGCACACCCGCCAGGGCATGACGCAGGGACGTCGGTGTTGAGTCGGGCAGGGACACGGTGGCGTTGGGCTCCAGGCGGAGTCGAGGACTATTGTGAGCAGTCTAACAATATTGGCTTGCTATCGGCGACTCGACACGTCTTGCGCCTCGTCCAGCAGTGCCAGCATGGCCCTGGCGGCGTTGGAAAGCGTGCGGCTACGATGCACCACATAGCCGAGGGAACGATGAATGGCGGGGTGATCCACCTTGAGCTCATGCAGTTCGCCAGCTACCAGCCGCTCCGGCAGCAGGCTCCAGCCCAGGCCGATGGCAGTCATCATCTTCAGCGTTTCCAGATAGTTGGTGGAAAGTGCTACCGGCAGTTCAAGGCCCGTGGCGGCAAAACGTGACTCGATCAGCGTGCGGGTGAAGGTCAGGGGGCCGGGCAACACGGCGTCGAAGGCACATAGCTCGTGGAGCGAGAGCCGGCCGCGCCCGGCCAGAGGATGGTCGTGGGCGCAGACGAAGCACATGCGGTCGTCCCATACCGGCACCACAAGCAACTGCGGATCGGGGTGCGGCGCCAGTGTCACCACGGCAAGCTCCAGTTCACCGTCGAGCACGCCCTGGTAGGCCTGCTCCGAATCGAGAAAGCGCAGGTCCATGCGTACTTCCGGGTGGATTTGTGTATAGGCCTTGAGCAGCGGCGGCAGGCGATGAAGGCCGATATGGTGACTGGTGGCGATGGTCAGGCTGCCAGCTACGCTGCCACCAAGATTGACCAGCGCCCGTCGGCTGTCGTCCACCATGACCAGGATCTGCCGGGCGCGCGGCAGCAGGATTCGACCGGCTTCGGTCAGCGTGACGCGACGGCCGATACGATCGAACAGGCGGGCGCCGATCTGGTCTTCCAGCGTGGCGATGCGCTTGGAAACCGCGGGCTGGGTCAGGTGCAACTGCTCGCCTGCCCGGGAGAAACTGCTGCTGTCGGCCACGGCGAGAAAGGCCTGAAGGCTCTGGGTATCCACGGGCTTCCCTTGTCGAAGTGATGTCTTCCAATTGGAATTCCAATATGGAATCCAATGAATAAATAACATGAATTGCTTTTATGGGCGAGTCGCGCAAGACTGGCTGTCAATCGGCCAACCTATGTGGCAGGGGCTTTGCCGGCGACAAGATCTTCGAGGGGGCGCTGTGAATCCATCCCTGGACGCTACATTTGCCATCCATGGCAAATGACCCCCTCTCCGACCTGTCCCCGGCGCCCCTCGGCAAGCCCTGCTGCAATGGCCACCTGAAGCAGACCGTCAAGACAAGACCGGACAGGCAAAGGGCCCAGAGCCCGGGAGAACGATATGGCAGGCCAGACACTCTACGACAAGCTGTGGTCGCAGCACCTGGTGAAGGAGCGCGACGACGGCACCGCACTGATCTATATCGACCGCCAGTTGCTCCACGAAGTGACTTCGCCTCAGGCCTTCGAGGGGCTGCGCCTGGCCGGGCGCAAGCCGTGGCGGCTCGATGCCAACCTGGCAACGCCTGATCACAACGTGCCGACGACGCTCAAGGAGCGTGCCGAGGGCAACGCCGGCATCAAGGATCCGGTGTCGCTGATCCAGGTGCAGACGCTGGACGACAACTGCGTCGAGTTCGGCATCGAGGAGTTCAAGATCAACGACCCGCGCCAGGGCATCGTCCATGTAGTGGGGCCGGAGCAGGGCGCCACACTGCCGGGCATGACCGTGGTCTGTGGCGACTCTCACACTGCCACCCACGGCGCCTTTGCGGCCCTTGCGCATGGCATCGGCACCTCCGAGGTGGAGCACGTGCTTGCCACCCAGTGCCTGCTGGCGCAGAAGATGAAGAACATGCAGGTTCGGGTCGAGGGCGAGCTCGGCGCGGGTGTCACTGCCAAGGATGTGGTGCTGGCCATCATCGGCAAGATCGGCACCGCCGGAGGCACTGGTTACGCCATCGAATTCGCCGGCAGCGCCATTCGCGACCTTTCCATGGAAGGCCGCATGACCGTGTGCAACATGGCCATCGAGGCCGGTGCCCGGGTCGGATTGATCGCGGTGGACGAGACCACCATCGACTACCTCGGCAACCGGCCCTTTGCCCCGTCCGGTGAGCAGTGGGACGCTGCCGTGGCCGACTGGCGCAACCTGGTTTCAGACAGCGACGCCGAGTTCGACAAGGTGGTGGAACTCGATGCCGCCGAGATCGAACCCCAGGTCAGCTGGGGCACCAGCCCCGAAATGGTCACCGGCATCTCCGGCGAGGTGCCCGACCCGGCCGAGCAGAACGATGAGACGGTCAAGCGTGGCTATACCCGTGCGCTGGAGTACATGGGCCTCAAGCCCAAGCAGAAGATCAGCGATATCAGGCTCGACAAGGTCTTCATCGGTTCCTGCACCAACTCGCGTATCGAGGACCTCCGCGAGGCCGCCAAGGTGGCCCGCGGCAAGAAGGTGGCCGACTCCATTCAACTGGCCATGGTGGTGCCGGGCTCGGGCCTGGTGAAGCGCCAGGCCGAAGCCGAGGGACTGGACAAGATCTTCATCGAGGCCGGTTTCGAATGGCGCGAGCCGGGCTGCTCCATGTGCCTGGCGATGAACGCCGACAAGCTCGGCGCCGGGGAGCACTGCGCCTCTACCTCGAACCGCAACTTCGAGGGTCGCCAGGGCTACGGTGGGCGTACCCACCTGGTCAGCCCGGCCATGGCCGCCGCCGCTGCCATTGCCGGTCATTTTGTCGATGTGCGTCGTTTGGACGACCAGCCCGTAGCAGAGGAGGCCTGAGCCATGAACAAGTTTGAACGCACCGAAGGCCTCGTCGCGCCGCTGGACCGGGCCAATGTCGACACCGACCTGATCATCCCGAAGCAGTTCCTCAAGTCGATCAAGCGTACTGGCTTCGGCGTCAACCTCTTCGACGAGCTGCGCTACCTCGACGAGGGGCAGCCCGGCCAGGACTGCTCGCAGCGTCCGTTGAATCCCGATTTCGTGCTCAACCAGGCGCGCTACCAGGGCGCTAGCGTCCTGCTGACGCGGCGCAACTTCGGCTGCGGCAGCTCCCGTGAGCACGCTCCCTGGGCGCTGGAGGACTTTGGCTTTCGTGTGGTGATCGCGCCGAGCTTCGCCGACATCTTCTACAACAACGCCTTCAAGAACGGCCTGCTGCTGGTCACGCTGGCAGAGGAGACGATCGATCGCCTCTTCGCCGAGGTGGAAGCTAACGAAGGCTATCGCCTCGACGTCGATCTGGAGAACCAGCGGGTGATCACGCCCTCCGGCGAGATCCTCGAATTCGAGGTCGATGACTTCCGCAAGCACTGCCTGCTCGAGGGGCTCGATGATATCGGACTGACTCTCAAGGACGAGGATGCCATCCGCGCTTTCGAACAGCGCCATCGCGCCGAGCGGCCCTGGCTGTTCCGCGATACTGTTCAGGCCTGACTCTTTACATGCTGAATCCGCTGGAGGCGCGGGGCTGATCCGGCGGCAGGCCTGCGAGGAGGCGCTGTGAACCCATCCCAGGGCGCTACTTTTGCCATCCATGGCAAAAGACCTCCTCTCCGGCTTGCCCCCGGCGCCCCGCGGGGCTGATCCGGCGGCAGACCTCGAGGAGGCGCTGTGAACCCATCCCTGGGCGCTACTTTTGCCATCCATGGCAAAAGACCTCCTCTTCGGCCTGCCCCCGGCGCACCGCTTGGCGACTGCTAGTAGCTACTTAAGGAAGCGAAAGAATGACACGCAAGATTCTGGTACTGCCGGGTGACGGCATCGGCCCCGAGATTACCGCTCAAGCGAGCCGCATCCTGGCCGCCTGCCAGGCCCGCGGCCTCGACGTCGAGGTGGAAGAAGGTCTGGTCGGTGGCAGCGCCTACGACCAACACGGCGAGCCCCTGCCCGCCGTTACGCTGGACAAGGCCAAGGCCGCCGATGCCATCCTGCTCGGCGCCGTGGGTGGCCCCAAGTGGGACAAGCTCGAGGATCTCACCAAGCGCCCCGAGAAGGGCCTGCTCGGCCTGCGCAAGAACCTCGGCCTGTTCGGTAACCTGCGCCCGGCCATCACCTATCCGCAGCTCGCCTCCGCCTCCAGCCTCAAGCCCGAGCTGGTGGCCGGCCTCGACATCATGATCGTCCGCGAGCTCACCGGGGGGATCTACTTCGGCCAGCCCCGCGGCATCGAGGTGCGCAACGGCGAGCGGGTCGGCTTCAATACCTATATCTATTCCGAGAGCGAGATCGAGCGCATCGGTCGGGTCGCCTTCGAAATGGCACAGAAACGCGGCAAGCGCCTGTGCAGCGTCGACAAGGCCAATGTACTCGAGGTCACTATCCTGTGGCGCGAGGTCATGGAGCGCCTGGCGCCGGAGTATCCCGATGTCGAGCTCTCGCACATGTACGTGGACAACGCGGCCATGCAGCTGGTGCGCGCGCCCAAGCAGTTCGACGTGATGGTAACCGGCAACATGTTCGGCGATATCCTGTCGGATGCCGCGGCCATGCTGACCGGCTCCATCGGCATGCTGCCCTCGGCTTCGCTCAACGAAAGCGGCCAGGGCATGTATGAACCTTGCCACGGCAGTGCGCCGGACATCGCCGGCCAGAACGTAGCCAATCCGCTCGCCACCATTCTCTCGGTGGCGATGCTGCTGCGCTATTCCCTAGGGGAGCCTGCGCTGGCCGAGCGTATCGAAGCGGCCGTGGGCAAGGTGCTGGACGACGGCCTGAGAACCGCTGATATTGCCTCCGAGGGTACGCGTACCGTCTCCACCAGTGAAATGGGTGACGCCGTGCTGAGGGCCTTCGACGCAATTTGATACGCAGGCCGGTGGCTATGCCCGCTATCCTCGTAGTTGCCTGGGGCGGACGCCCCGGCAAGCCTGTCTCGCGACAGGCGCGGCTAAAAAGACCCGGCGCAATTCTGTATAATGGCTGGTTCATACTTTTCAGGAGGACTTCACATGTTGAAAGTCGGTTTCGTCGGTTGGCGTGGCATGGTGGGTTCAGTGCTCATGCAGCGCATGCAGGAGGATGGGGACTTCGATGGCATCGAGCCGATCTTCTTCACCACCTCCCAGGTCGGCAAGCCCGGCCCGGACATCGGCGTGGACGTTCCTCCGCTAAAGGATGCCACCGACATCGAGGAGCTCAAGGCGCTGGATGTCGTGATTACCTGCCAGGGCGGTGATTACACCCAGCAGGTCTACGGGGATCTGCGTGGCGGCGGCTGGAAAGGCTATTGGATCGATGCTGCCAGCACCCTGCGCATGGAGGACGAGGCCACGATCATCCTCGATCCGGTCAATCGCAAGGTGATCGATGATCAGCTCTCCCGTGGCGCCAGGACCTTCGTTGGCGGCAACTGTACCGTCAGCCTGATGCTGATGAGCCTGGGCGGGTTGTTCGAGGCCGACCTGATCGAGTGGATGACCTCCATGACTTATCAGGCCGCTTCCGGCTCCGGCGCCAAGCACATGCGCGAGCTGCTCAACCAGATGGGGGCACTGCGCGACAGCGTGGCCACTGAACTGGACGACCCGGCCAGTGCGATTCTCGACATCGATCGCAAGGTCACAGCAGCCATGCGCAGCGGTGATTTCCCCACCGATAACTTCACCGCTCCTCTTGCCGGCAGTTTGTTGCCCTGGATCGACGTCAAGCGCGATAACGGCCAGAGCAAGGAGGAGTGGAAGGGCACCGTGGAGACCAACAAGATCCTCGGCCTGCAGGACAATCCGATCCCCATCGATGGGCTTTGCGTGCGTATCGGTGCCATGCGCTCGCACAGTCAGGCCTTCACCATCAAGTTGAAGAAAGATGTGCCGATAGATGAGATTGAGGATCGCCTGGCCAAGCACAATGAATGGGTCAAGGTAATCCCCAACGATAAGGAAGCCACTATCGCCGGGCTGACGCCCTCGGCTGTCACCGGTACCTTGACCGTTCCGGTTGGCCGTCTGCGCAAGATGCAGATGGGGGGAGAGTACCTCTCCGCCTTCACTGCCGGCGATCAGCTTCTTTGGGGAGCTGCCGAGCCACTCAAGCGCATGCTTAAGATTCTGCGCGAAAAGTGATCCAACGCTTTAACTAGCGATGGCGGGGCGCTTCTTTCGGGAAGCGCCCCGTTTTCATCTCAGAATGCCGATTGGGGAAAAACACGTAAAGACGAGTCCCCATGGGTCTGGGCAAGCACAGACCAGGGAGAATGTGATACAAATTTCGTATTGGCTTAGTCATTGCCTGAGAAAAATCAAACGAACTGCTGCACGTCGGTGACGACAGCGGCGCAAGGGAACCTATGAGACGCAAGCTGACAATTGCCATGCTGCTATCGCTTTCGGCCTCGAGCCTCCAGGCGCTGGCACTTGGGGTCGGAGAGGCCGCGGTAAGCTCTTCGCTCAATGCGCCATTGCGTGCCACGATCCCATTGACCGATACCTCCGGGCTGGAGCCGGAATTGTTGAGAGTGTCGGTGGCAGAACCGCGTGAGTTCGAATCCGCAGGTCTGATCCGCTCGCCGTTGGCCGCCAGCGTGCGCACTTCCGTGCGCGTTCGAGATGGGCAACTGATGGTGGATCTCATCACCGAGCGTGCCGTACGTGAACCCTGGCTGGACTTGATGCTGAGCTTCGAGTGGCCTGGGGGCCGCCAGCTTCGGGAGGTCACGCTTTTACTGGATCCGCCCGATTACGACCAATTGCCGGTCCTGGTTGGGCTGCCGCCCCGGCAACCTTCCTCAACGGCTGAGCGTTCCACCACCGAACCTGTGCAGGAAGCGCCGGCGCAGCCCGTGACTCAGTCGCGAGACACGCAGTCGGGGGATCCGGCCTGGGTGAGCAGCGGCGACACGCTCTGGGCCGTCGCCGGTCGGCTGCGGCCCGACAGCGGTATCAGCATGGACCAGATGATGGTCGCGCTGGTCGAGGCCAATCCGGATGTCTTCCCCTCCGGCAACATCAACGCCATGCGGGCGGGGCATACCCTGGTCGTGCCATCACGCGACGCCATCGTGGCCCGCTCTTCCCAGCAGGCCGGCGATGTGGTGCAGGCCATGAACCAGGCCTGGGCAAGCCGTGGCAGCGGCTCCCCCGCACGGGTACCCCTCGGAACGGCCGAGGTTGCCATTGCCGCCCCAGCGGCTGCTCAGGCTGCAGAACTTGCTGACACGGCTGGCGAGCCGGAGCCGGCATCCGGAAGCGGCGAGTCTGCCAATGGGTTGGTGGCTGGCGTTGAGGAGACTGCGGAGCCCCGCCTGACCCTGCTCAGCGATGCCGAGTTGGCTGCCGAGGCCGCCGGATCCCCGAACCAACCAGCCGAGGATGGGGCAGGCGGCGGGGAAACGGATGCGAGCGGCCTGAGCGAGGCAGGGCAGTCGCCTGAGTCGCGGCTCGACCCGGATGTACTGGCATCCCTCGATGCAGAGGCGCTCGCCCCCCAAAGCGAATCGCAGCGGCTGGAAAGCCTGGAACGTCGCTGGCTGGAGAGTCGAAGCGAGCTTGAGGCGGTGCAGGCAGAGCGTGATGCACTGCAGGAAGAGCTGGGTGACCTGCGCAGCGAGGTCAATGCCATGCGCGACCAGTTGGCCGCACTGGTCGCCGGGGGTCAGGGTGTCGATGCCCCTGGTGGAGGCGGCATGGTGCCGCCAGGCGGGCAGTCTTTCGAGGCTGAGACCCCCTGGTGGGGAGCGGTCTACCAGGATGGTCTGGATCGCCAACTGATGCTGGGCGGAGCGGGGCTGGCAGCCCTGCTGGGCCTGTGGCTGCTGATACGCCGTCGCCGCAGCCGCGAAACAGCGTCGACAAAGAGTTTCGCCAACATGCCCAACGTGACTTATGGCGCACCGACTGAGTCCGTGAGTATGCCGCCGGCCTCTTCCACGACTCCTCCTGTCGTGACGGGCATGTCCGTTGCCAGCGCCGACGAGGCTGTGGAGCGGCCTGCGCCGATGCCGCAAGCCGAAGCGATCAGCGAGGCGGACATTTTCATGGCCTATGGCCGCTACGACCAGGCCAGAGAGAGCCTACTGGCAGGGCTTGCGCGTGAGCCAGAGCGGGATGACCTGCGCTTGAAGCTACTCACCGTCCATGTGGAGCAGGGGGACTGGCCATCGGCCGAGCGCGAGGCGGAGCGTCTTGCCGAAGGGGGCGATCCTTCCATGGTGGCGGAAGCCAGTCGACTCATGGCCGCTCATCGTGCGGCAGCGTCCGGTGGCGACGATGAACGGGGCAGGGTGCCAGCCGAGTTTGTCGCCGCCAGAGAATTGCCGCCACAGGAATTCGACTCCCTGCTCGAGCCGCACGGCGGTGAGGTCGAGAAGCGCGACGAGGTCGAGAAGGACGATGAGGTCGACGAGGTCGAGAAGGGCGGCGAGGCCGAGACGCAGCTGCCACGCTTCGAAGCGGTAAAGCCTTCGGATAGCGATGATGCC
Organism: Halomonas sp. ANAO-440; assembly: GCF_019915905.1. Lineage (NCBI taxonomy): Bacteria > Pseudomonadati > Pseudomonadota > Gammaproteobacteria > Oceanospirillales > Halomonadaceae > Halomonas > Halomonas sp. ANAO-440. Next base: position 369,808 of record NZ_JAHXBV010000002.1, read on the forward strand.
GAGGCGCAGAGTGGTGAGCCTGAACCTCCGCCATTGGACGACACGGACAAGCGGGCGATCTTAACGCCTGCTGCTGATAGTGCTCATGCCGGTGAAAGCTCGACGATGGATTGGGACATGATCGACTATCAACCACCTGCACTGGATCCGGAGCCAGGAAGGCGCGAGGAAACGCCGATGCAGCCCAGCATCGATTTTCCCACCACCGGGGCTGGAAAGGGAGAGGTGGCCGACGTGGTCGACGGCGACGGCAGCAGGGATGCACCGGAGAATGCTCAATTCCTCGGTGAGGCGTCGCTTGGCGAGCGGCCACGGCCTGAAGAGGACGAATGGGAAGTGGAGGAGGTGGCCTTTCCGCCGCTGGAGCGGGATAATGAGGGAGCAAGCGACTCCGTGGCCGGGTTCGATGAGCTGGAAGAGGCACGACGTCTGCTCGGCGTCGGGGAAACCGATAGGGCATACGCCCTGCTTCAGCGCCTGCGAGATAGCGCTGCCGACCCCAGGATACAGACCCAGGCCAAGGAACTGATCACACACTATCGACTCTGATGGCCGAATGACCCTCTTTCGACGTCTCGACGAACGAACCCCCCTCAGCGGCCGCCTGGCCCTGGGGGTGGAATATGACGGTAGCGCCTACTGCGGTTGGCAGCGCCTCAAGAATGCTCCCTCGGTGCAGGCCGAACTGGAGCGGGCGCTGGCGAAGGTGGCCAGCCAGCCGGTAACGGTACACTCCAGTGGCCGCACGGACTCCGGCGTACATGCCACCCGCCAGATCGTTCACTTCGACCCGCCGGTACCGCGCTCCCAGAAAGCGTGGGTGTTTGGCGTGAATGCCAACCTGTCGCGGGACATTGCGGTGCGCTGGGTGCGTGAAGTGCCCGATGACTTTCATGCGCGCTTCAAGGCGCTGGCACGGCGTTACCGCTACATCATCCTCAATCAGCCTAGTCGGCCGGTACTCGAAAGGGCCAACGTCACCTGGTGTCGCGACCCGCTGGACGCCGAGGCGATGCATCGCGCGGCCCAGCCGCTGGTGGGTGAGCATGACTTCTCCAGTTTCAGGGCGGCGGGCTGCCAATCCAAGACGCCGTGGCGCAAGTTGCATTTCATCGAGGTGCATCGGCATGGCCCCCTGGTGGTCGTCGACGTCCAGGGCAACGCCTTTCTCCACCATATGGTTCGTAATATTGTTGGCGCCCTGGTCACGGTGGGGCGCGGAGACCGCAATGACGACTACTTGGCGGAGCTGATGGTACTCAAGGACCGTTCGCTCTCCGACGTTACGGCCCCGGCCTGTGGCCTGCACTTCGTCGATTCGCTCTATGACGACGTCTGGGAGCTACCCCGGGAGCCACTGGGGCCCAACCTGTTGGCGTTTCTGGGCGAGTGGACCGGTGAGCGTGAACTGCCCGACTGCCCAATGGTACAGTTCCGGCGTGGAAGGCCGGTGACGGAGGCGACGTTGGAAGAGGCTGCTTTGGAAAAGGCTACGTTGGAAGAAGGTAGCTTTCGGCAGTAAGTGGTGATCTTCGCAGCAAGTCGACATAAGCCCATGTTTGTTTCTGCTACATTTCGTCAATGGCGTTAGGTTGACGAGTGCGTCCCTGGAAAGCTTGGAAGTGGCTGGTGCCTGTTTGTCATCGAGCAGGAGTGAGCTGGCAGGTTTAAAGGGATTTCAGGAAGCAGGCTTACTGTGAGGGTGCTGGTCATCATGAGTGGCATATGTGGAATCATCCATCTTAATGGAAGGCCGGTCGAGCGAGATCAGCTTGAGCAGATGGCAAAGCGGGCAGCATATCGAGGCCCCAATGGCATCGAGTATCATTGCGATGGTCCTGTGGGGTTGGCCTGCCTTTCCCTCGACGTCACTCCTGATGGCACGGGAGCTTGTCACCTTGCACGTGAAGACCGTCAAGGGTTGCTGCTTCTGGCAGATGCTCGGCTGGACAACCGTGATGAGTGTGCTGCTGGCTCCAACCACTTCGGCGGCAAGAGTGCAACGGACGTCGAGCTGATGTTAAGCACGCTGGTGCAGTCAGGGGAGGAGGGGCCCTCTCGCCTACTGGGAGACTTTGCCTACGCGCTCTGGGATGGCAGGCATCGACGACTCCACCTGGCCAGAGATGCCATGGGTCTGAGACCGCTCTACTATCGGGTTGAAGAGAACCGCATCCTCTTTGCCAGCGAGGTTCAGCAGATTCTCTCCGTGCCCGGGGTGCCTCGCTGTCTCAACGAGCGGGCCGTCGCCTGGCACCTCTGCGGAATGCAGACGCCACCGGGCGAGGTGTTCTATGCGGGCATCGATGAAGTCCGCCCCGCCGAGGAAGTGGTCATCGATATATCGGCGGTCAAGCGCAGCCGGACCTTTTGGAAGCCCGACCCAGAGGCGCGAATCCGCTATCGAGATGAGCGTGATTATGCGGCACACCTGCAAGAGCTGCTGACAACATCGGTTCGCGCCCGTCTTCGCGCGCGAGACCCTGTGGGCATCAGCCTGAGCGGGGGCGTCGACTCTACCAGCGTGGCTGCCGTAGCGGGTTGGCTTCGCCAGCAAGGCGAGAATCTTCCGTCAATGCGTGCCTACAGCTGGGTGTTTCCTGAAAGCCTCGCCGAGTGCGACGAAAGCGAAACCATCTACCGCATTGCTGACCACTTCCGGATCCCGGTTACAGAGGTCCCTGCCGAGCAGACCTACCCCCTGGTGGACGATGAACTCAATCGGCCCCATGAAGACGACCCGTTCTTTTCGATGTATCAGCCGTTCTTCGAAAATTCACTCTCGGCAGCGGCCGCGGATGGCGCGAGCATCATGCTCTACGGATTCCGCGGTGATGTGATCTGCGGCGGTAGCGTCGACGATGTGCCCGGGATCCTGATGAGTGGTCGCTTTGGCGAGGCGCGTCGTAATCTTGCTCGGTTGGCAAAAATTAACGCCCTCGGCCGCCGCGAAACAGTGACCCAGTTTCTACTTCGTCCCATGATGCTTGACATGCTGAAAGGTCACCATCCTGCCACGTGGCTGGACTCGCTTCGCGGCAAGAAAGACGGCGAGGCGATTGTGCAGAGACTTCAGGCGGCGCCGTCACGGCATGCAGAAGAGCACGTTTCTCGTGGCTTCCTTGACAGAATGGGATTGCCGGCGGCAGAACCGCACTATGTGACCTCGCTAGACTGGCCTCATCAAGCGGCTCGAGACCGCTATATTCATATCGCGTCACCACTGGTTGTACGAGGGATTGGCTTCGCAGAACGCGTGTCGGCAAGGCATGGCTTGGGCCTGGCCGACCCCTGGAGCGACAGGCGACTGGCCGATTTCATTCTGGCCTGCCCGCAGCACTTGGTCGCAACCGTCCGGGAACCGAAGCGAATCGCGCGCCGCGCCATGGCCGGCATCATGCCCGATGACGCCATTCGTGCGATTGGCAAGGTTGTACCCGCGGCTCTCTACATTGACGCCCTGCGGGACAAGGCACATGACAAGGTACTGGACCTGATGACCAATAGCCGCTGTGCCGAGCTCGGCTATATTGATGAGCCGGCACTCCGGAGACGCTTTGAGCGCTTCGTGCGGGGTGAGGAGTCGGTTTTTGAACTCTGGTCCACGCTGTCGCTGGAACTGTGGCTGCGTCGCTACTGGGGATGAGTTTCCTGATGTAAATGGCGGCGTTAGAGGTTGGAATTTTTCCATGCCTGGCGGCGCAATAAACCATGCCTTTCTCATATTGAGCTCCTTGCCTGACACACATAGCCTTACAGACAATGGTAGTGGCATCCAAAACCTGCGGGCTTGGACATGAGCGCTACCAGTTATGTGGCTACGAACAAATCGTGCACAGGTAGAGGATAGGAATATGGCGAATACAGAAGCCAGGACAGTTGAGCGTCGCGACTACAGCGCTCCAAAGCTTAACCAGTGGGGAACCGTGGCCGATATTACCCAAGTCGGTCAAACAAATGCCGGTAACGATACGCTGCCCGGCCAAGCTCAAGGTCGAGATGGTGGCAGTATCAATCCCCCCGGGCGCGCGTAACGGTTTATTTATAAATCATCGCTAACATGACTATGCATCAGGTAGATGCATTCCTGTTACTCGACGCCCACCAAGGCGTCGAGCCTTTATTGTCATTCACGCAATGCCCTGATTTGCAGTCGGCCCTCGAGGCACTTTTCACGAGTCTGGAAGCCAACGAGCTCTGGAGCGAGTTTGGTGACGTGCGCCTGGTGGCTCGTGCCAGGCCCGTGCCATTGCTGGCCGCATTCGGTCGCTTCACCCCCCACCAGAAGATGTTGTTGGAAAATCTCTCCGCAGAGCTAAACGATGTGATCCATTGCCACCGCTATGTCGGCTATGCCGAGGCTGAAGCGGCAGCCGGGGCTCTCGCCGCGACGCTGCGTGGCCGCTTCGGGCAAGCGGGGCTGGACGGTTTTCGCTTCACGGCCATTCCACGCGGCGGCTGGATCGTTCTTGGTATGCTCTCCTATTTCCTCGGTCTGCGTCATGATCAGATCGGCGTACCTGGTGATCCTCTGGATGATGGTAAATCGCAAACTTGGGTGGTGGTCGACGACTGTGCCCTGTCAGGGCTGCGATTCAACCAGTTTGTGACCAGTCGTGGTCTTGGCTCGACCATCTTCTGCCCATTCTTTGCGCCTGCAGGGCTGTGCGAGGCCATCCAGCGCGCAGAACCTGGCGTGGAGGCGTGCCTCAATGCTGTGGATCTTCGCGATGTTGCGCCCGAGCGATATGGCAAGGCTTATTCGCAGTGGCTCGAGGAGCGCAGGGAGAAAGCCGGAAAGGGCGCTTACTGGCTGGGCATCGCCGAGAATGTCGCCTTTGCCTGGTGCGAGCCGCAGTCCAAGTATTGGGACAAAGAGGCAGGCTGCTATCGTGCCAGTTGGAGCCTCCTGCCACCGTCTCTCTCCTTGAGCCGACAACAAGAAGCCAAGCAACTACGTTTGCGGGCCCTGGCACCGGAGCGGGCAATTCTGAATGCTCCGCGTGGCCAGGCTATCCAGGAGGCTCCGCGTGTACTGTGGTTTGATGTCGAAGACGCCATCGCAGTGGCAAGGTTTCCTCACGATCCGGACGACACTGCCCCCTGTTTTCGTTTGGAAGGTTCGGCAGCCGATATGTGGCGCTGTGTGTTAGAACACGGCACCTTGGAAGGGGCCGAGGCGGGGATGTTGGAGCGGTACGACATCGATCCGTCTTCCCTGCGTCAGGACCTGTCCGCTTTTGTGGCGGAACTCGAACGAAATGGATTGCTGGAACTTCGTTAACCCATCGGGATTACTCACGAAGGAGCGTGGTGCCATGCCTCCTTGTCGACATGTTTTATTCGGTTTCTGTCTGGAGACTGACTACCGCTTTCGTACGCCCATGACCCCGGCTCCGCCGGGTAGAGCGCACGATTTGCAGTTTCAGCTTGTGCAGGTAGCAGAGCCCCAGACGTTTGAGCCCGTTACCTGCTTATTCCAGAGCGCCGAGAAGAACCGCTTCGGGGAGAGCAGTGTGCAGGGCTATGCCTTGCCGACCGGTATAGTAATGCGCTTCCCTCGGATCGCTGATTTTTGGCTGTGTCCCGGCAAGATCCACTGCGAACTTCACGATCCCTCGCTCGAGTTCATGGTAGAGATCTGTCTGCTGGGACATGTGATGGCCTATTACCTTGAGCTCTCGGGCTTGGCGGCGCTGCATGCCGGGGCGGTGGTGCATGGTGAAAAAGCGGTGCTTTTTGCCGCGGATCGAACCGGTGGCAAGAGCACCATGGTGGCTTCACTGGTGAAGGAAGGGTTTCCGCTGCTGGCCGACGATATTTCCGCCCTGACGGCGCATGAAGGCACCGTGTATTGTCGTCACGGCTTCCCTCAGATGAAGCTCACACCGGAGCAGGTCGAACGCTTCGTTGGCGACTTTGATGACTTTCCGCTGGTGCATCCGTCCTTTGCCAAGCTTAGCGTGCCGGCCAGTCGAGTCGGGGAGGTCCAGTCGACGACCCTGCCGGTAGCCTGTATTTATCTGTTGGAGCGCGGTCTGCCCGGCAAGCCGGCAGGGGGAGCGGAGCGGGTGCGAATAGAACCGGTGGCTGCCGGCGAGGCCATGATACAGCTGGTCAGGCACGCCTTCCTGGTACAACTTCTCGACGCCCATGCCCATTGCCGCCTGCTCGGCCAGGCGCATTCGAGTGCCAAACAAGGCCTGAAGGCCAGCCGGTTCCACCTTTTGGCACGCATCACCCAGTCTGTACCGGTCAAACGCTTATGTTACCCTAGCGGATATGAATACCTGCCTGCCGTGCATCGGGCCATAGAGGCCGATCTGGCCAAGCCAGCGGCCGATGCCTCTGTCAATCGGCATAAAAATGAGGATGTCGTTCTCGCAAGCGCCAGCCGCTGGGAGAGCGCTTTGAGGTAGTTGATGTCTCCGTCTGATCATCACGTTAATTCCAGGGTTAAGGCTCGTACCCGGATCAAATTCTGCGGGCTGACCCGTGAGCAGGACGTGGACGATGCCGTGGCCGCCGGTGCCGATGCCCTGGGCTTCGTATTCTGGCCTGGCAGCAGCCGCTGCGTCGACGATGCCCGCCTGGCGGCTCTCGTCGACCGGGTGCCCGCCTTTGTCACTCGCGTCGGGCTATTCGTTGACCAATCACCTGAGCTGATCATGCGCGTCAGCCGGTATCTGGACCTGCTGCAGTTCCACGGCAATGAAACCCCTGCCTATTGCGCCGGCTTCGAACGCCCCTGGGTCAAGGCGCTGCGCATGCGTGACGGTCTCGACCTGCATGCGGCCGCAGCGGCCTATTCCGGTGCCCAGGCGCTGTTACTGGACGCCTATCGACCGGGCGTGCCGGGCGGCACCGGGGAGACCTTCGACTGGTCGCGAATCCCCGCAAGCCTGGCAAAACCTGTTATTCTCGCGGGAGGTCTGACGCCTGCCAATGTGGCCCAAGCCATTGACAGCGTGCGCCCCTTTGCGGTGGATGTTTCCGGTGGCGTCGAGGCGGCTCGCGGCTGCAAGGCCCCCGAACTGCTGAAGGCCTTTGCGGCGGCGGTGCATGGTGCCGATGGCGGGTGCCGTTGAGCGTCGACCGTATCTTCGTTGTACTTCCCCTGTTCCTACTGGCGACCCTGTGAGGTGTCTTTCGTGAGCAAGTTCAGTGACCTGACCCGACTGCCGGATGCCCGTGGCCATTTCGGCGCCTATGGTGGCCGGTTCGTTTCGGAGACCCTGAGCTTCGCCCTGGACGATCTTGAGAAGGCCTACCTGAGCCTTCGCGACGATCCCGAATTCCAGGCCGAATTCGACTATGACCTGGCCCATTACGTGGGTCGTCCGTCACCGCTCTATCATGCCGAGCGATGGTCGAAGCAGCTTGGCGGGGCGCAGATCTGGCTCAAGCGGGAAGACCTCAACCACACCGGCGCCCACAAGGTGAACAACACCATTGGCCAGGCTCTCTTGGCCAAGAAGAGTGGCAAGCCGCGGGTGATCGCCGAGACCGGCGCCGGGCAGCACGGCGTGGCCACAGCCACCGTAGCCGCTCGCCTCGGGCTGAAATGTGACGTCTACATGGGCGCCGAGGACGTGCAGCGCCAGAAGCTCAACGTCTATCGCATGCACCTGCTGGGGGCCAACGTGATTCCGGTGGAGTCCGGGACCCGCACGCTCAAGGATGCCATGAACGAGGCGCTGCGCGACTGGGTCACCAACGTCGACGACACCTTCTACATCATCGGCACCGTGGCCGGCCCGCACCCCTATCCCATGCTGGTGCGCGACTTCAACGCCGTGGTCGGTCGTGAGGCGCGTCGTCAGTCGCTCGAGGAGTTCGGCAGGCTGCCCGATGCGCTGGTTGCCTGCGTCGGCGGCGGCTCCAACGCCATGGGCCTGTTCTATCCCTTCGTGGAAGACGATGACGTGGTGATGTATGGCGTCGAGGCCGGCGGCGATGGCGTCGAGACCGGCCGCCATGCGGCGCCGCTCGCCTCCAACGCCCCCCGTGGCGTGCTGCACGGCAACCGTACCTACCTGATGTCCGACGAGGGTGGCCAGGTTTCCGACACCCACTCGATCTCGGCGGGCCTGGACTATCCCGGCGTCGGCCCCGAGCATGCGCTGTGGAAGGACGTCGGGCGGGTCAACTACGTGGCGGCCAACGATAAAGACGTGCTCGAGGCGTTTCGCGAGTTGACCCGGGTCGAGGGCATCATGCCGGCCCTGGAGTCCGCCCACGCCCTGGCCTATGCCAAGGTGCTGGCGCCGACCATGCGTCCCGACCAGAATATCGTCGTCAACCTTTCCGGCCGCGGCGACAAGGACATCATGACGGTTGCCAAACTCGACGGCATCGAATTCTAAGGGGCTCAAATGAACCGTATCGACCAACGCTTCGCCGCGCTCAAGGCCGATGGCCGCCGGGCGCTGATTCCCTTCATCACCGCCGGCGACCCGGCCCCGGAGTATACCGTCGGGTTCATGCATGCGCTGGTGGAGGCGGGCGCCGACATCATCGAGCTGGGGGTGCCGTTTTCCGACCCCATGGCCGATGGCCCGGTGATCCAGAAGGCCTGTGAGCGCGCGCTCAAGCACGGCGTGCGCCTGACCCATCTGTTCGAGATGGTACGCGAGTTCCGCCAGACCGACACGGGTACACCGGTTGTGCTTATGGGCTACCTGAATCCGGTTGAACGGATCGGCCTGGACGCCTTTGCCGACCAGGCAGCCGCGGCGGGTGTCGACGGGGTACTCACCGTCGACATGCCCCCCGAGGAAGCCGATGTGCTGGGTCCTATCCTCAAGGCGCGCGGGCTCGCCTCGATCTTTCTCGTTGCCCCTACCACTTCCCATGAGCGGGCCGCTACAATATGCGGCCATGGCGAAGGCTACCTCTACTATGTGGCCCTCAAGGGTGTGACCGGTGCCGCATCGCTCAATGCAGAGGACGTGGCCGCCCATCTGGCCCCGCTGCGTGAACTGACCGACCTTCCGCTCTGCGTAGGCTTCGGCATTCGCGACGGGGCCTCGGCCGCCGAGGTCGGCAAGGTGGCCGATGGCGTGATCGTTGGCAGTGCTCTGGTCAGCCGTATTGCCGCCAATGCCGAAAACCCCGGCGTTATTGCCGGTGAGCTAAAGGCGGTATTGAGTGACATGCGTTCGGCGCTGGATGCCCTTAGCTGACGCTGACACCGCCAATCGATTCGATACACGACGCCCGGCCACGCCGGGCGCGACAGCATACGGAAGCCTTTCATGAGCTGGCTTGACAAGATTGTACCTTCCATGGGCCGTATACAGCGCAAGGATCGCCGGGCCAGCGTGCCCGATGGCTTGTGGCGCAAATGCCCTAAATGCGAAGCGGTGCTTTACCTGCCCGAGCTGGAGAAGCACCACAACGTCTGCCCCAAATGTAATCATCACATGCGGCTGACTGCGCGCAAGCGCATCGACTGGTTTCTCGACAAGGAGGGGCGAGAGGAGATATCGACGGATCTGGAGCCGGTGGATCGGCTCAAGTTCCGCGACTCGAAGAAGTACAAGGATCGCCTTAGCGCCGCCCAGAAGGAGACCGGCGAGAAGGATGCGCTGATTGCCATGCGCGGCAGTCTCGATGGTCTTCCTGTGGTCGTGGTGGCCTTCGAGTTCACCTTCATGGGGGGCTCGATGGGCGCCGTTGTGGGGGAGAAATTTGTGCGTGCTGCGACACTGGCCCTGGAGGAGCGCATTCCGCTGATCTGCTTCTCCGCCTCGGGCGGTGCGCGCATGCAGGAGGCGCTGTTTTCGCTCATGCAGATGGCCAAGACCTCGGCTGCGCTGGAGCGGCTACGTGAGGCAGGCGTCCCCTATATCTCCGTGCTGACGGACCCGGTGTTCGGCGGTGTCTCGGCATCGCTGGCCATGCTTGGCGATCTCAACGTGGCCGAGCCCAACGCCCTGATCGGTTTCGCTGGGCCGCGCGTCATCGAGCAGACTGTCCGCGAGAAACTGCCCGAGGGTTTCCAGCGCAGCGAATTCCTGCTCGAGCACGGCACCGTGGACATGATCGTATCGCGCGGCGACATGCGAAACAGGCTGGGCGGGGTGCTGCGCAAGCTGACCCATCAGCCCGCCAGCGGCATTGACGAGGAGATGCTGGCCGAACCGGATCTCGTCGATATGGCTGAACAGATTGATGAAGCGGAATTCGAGCCGCTGGACGCTTCCGAGCCGGTCGACGACCAGGATATCTCTTCCCAGCCGGTTGAGCCCGACAGCGAAGCCGATCGTTCCGAGCCTCCGCGTTGATCCGGTCGTGACGCAGCCCTTTACATCCCGGCGCCTCGATGCCTGGCTGGCTCGGCTCGAGGCTGCGCATCCCATGGGCATTGACCTCGGTCTCGACAGGGTGGCCGAGGTCGGTCGTCGTATGGGCCTGCTCGATACACCCCCGGCTCGACGCGTCATTACCGTGGCGGGTACCAACGGCAAGGGCTCCACGGTGGCCATGCTCGAGTCGCTTGCCCGAGCGCATGGCCTCTCCACCGCCAGCTACACGTCACCACATTTGCTGCGCTACAACGAGCGTCTGCGCCTGAATGGGGTGGAGGCCAGCGACGCCATGCTGATTGCCGGTTTCGAGGCGGTGGAGGCGGCACGCCTTGACGGCGATCCTGTCAGCCTGAGCTACTTCGAGGTAGGCACCCTGGGAGCACTGTGGGCCATCGCCGGCATCCAGCCGGACCTGGCGATCCTCGAGGTTGGCCTGGGCGGTCGCCTGGATGCGGTGAACATCATCGATGCCGACGTGGCAGTGGTTACCACCATTGCCCGGGATCACTCGGCCTATCTGGGCGACGATCTCGATGGCATTGGCCGTGAGAAGGCGGGTATCTTTCGCGCCGGCAGCCCAGCGGTCCTGGGCAGTCGGGATCTGCCTGGCAGCGTGCGCGAGACGGCTACAGCGCGTGGAACCCCAGTCTTGGCTATCGGCGAAGACTTCCAGTGGCATGAGACCGGGCCATCCCAGTGGTGCTGGCATGGCTGTGGACTCCCCGCCGATAACGTCTCGCTCGATGACTTGCCTGATCCTGGCCTGCCGCTGGACAATGCAGCAACGGCTCTTCAGGCGCTAGCACTGGCCGATGTGATTCTGGATGCTGCCGCCTGTCGCCTGGCGTTTGCCGAGGTCAGGCTACCGGGGCGGATGCAGTGGCTGGGACAGTGGTGTCTGGACGTCGGGCATAATCCCCACGCGGCCGCCTATCTGGCAGGGCGGCTGCAGGCCATGCCCTGCACTGGCCGAACCTGGATACTGCTGGGCATGCTGGGCGACAAGGACGCCGAAGGCGTGATCGGCGCCCTGTCGACAGTGGCGGATGCGTGGGTGACGGTGACCCTGGAGGGCGCCCGCGCCCGCACGGCTGAGGAGTTGGCCAGACACGTGAGCGGCAGTGGCGCAGCGGTGGCCTTCCAGGCGACATCGCCGGAGGCGGGTGCCGAGTGGCTGAGCAGTCGGCTCTCCCCTGAGGACCGAGTACTGGTCTGCGGCTCTTTCTTTACCGTAGGCGCCATTCTGGCATGGATGCAGGCGTAGGTGAGGCTTAGCCTGGGCAGGAGGTCGAGATGAAGTACGGAATGCGTGAACGAGTGAGCGGGGCGATCATTTTGATCGCCCTGGCGGTGATCTTCGTACCGATGCTGTTTGACGATCCGGCGCCTCGCGACGAGCGCCCGCAGCCGGTCATGAGCATCGAACAGCCGGTACCGGTCGAGCGTCGCGATGTGCCCGACCCGCAGCCGCCGAGCAGCCTGGGGGAGATACGTGGGCCCCAGGCGGCGGGCGAGGTCGGCTCGCCGCCTGAGCCTGTGGATATTGAACCTGCCGTAGAACCGGTGGAGGAAACGGCCGTTGTCGAGGTGCCGCCTGCAGATGTGATTCAGCCGGACACTGCGCAACAGGCCGACGAGCCCCCGGTTCGGGAAGCGCCGGCCGAAGACCCCATTGCCGACCTGGCTCGGGCGGCATCCGAACGAATGGAGAGCCAACAGGCCGATCCTGCACCGACTACTACTCCTGCCACTCCTGCCGGTGAGTGGGCGGTGCAGGTTGGCAGCTTCGGTGAGCCGGGCAATGCCGAGCGGCTACAGGCCCAACTGGAGGAGCAGGGCTTCACGGTCTACAACCGTCGGCGGGATAACAACATGACGACGGTGTATGTGGGTCCCTTTGATTCATCCGAGTCCGGCGAAAGCGCCATGGCGGAGCTGAAGGAGCAGGCCAACCTTCAGGGACTGCTGGTGCGGGTAAGGGAGTGACGTAAAGAGTGAGCCCATGCTACTGACCTGGATCGACTGGATATTCCTCGGTGTACTGGCGGTGTCGACCCTGGCCGGCTTCATGCGCGGCCTGATTCGCGAAGGCCTCGGACTCGCCGCCTGGATCATCGCCCTGCTTGCGGCACGGCTGCTGGCCGAGCCGGTGGCCGACCTGCTGGCGGGTTTCATCGACAACGCCGATGGTCGTCTGGTGCTGGCCTTCGTACTGGTGATTCTCGGGGTGATCCTGCTCTGTGGCATCGTCATCCGCATGGTGCATGCGGCAGTGGAGTGGGTGGGCATGGGATTCTTCAATCGCGTGGCCGGCGCCTGCTTCGGCGTGGCGCGGGGAGCGGCGATACTGATCATCGCCACTATTCTGATTACGCTGACACCGTTGGCGCAGCTTCAGGCCTGGCAAGAGGCTGAACTCAGGCCCGCCTTCGAGCAACTGCGTGATTGGGCGGTCAGCCAGCTCGAGGCCTGGGAGGATCGCGTGCCCGAGACGCCTGAATCCTGGCGAAACCTGTCGTTTCCGGAAGGCCGCGAAGCCACGGAACCCGAGGTGCCCGAAGAGCGCACGCTCTGACGGCGCGTTATGGAATACAAGTTCTGAAGCACCTGTTCGAAGCATGTGTTTTACGTCGGCTTTGACCCGCCGATTCGCGATGATTGACCCCGACGCAGCATACGAAAAGCGAACGACAAGCCGGCCGAGTCCGGCCCCCATGGCAGCGAGGTAAGGTGGAATGTGCGGTATCGTGGGCCTTCTGGCCAAGCAGACCGTCAACCAGGCGATCTATGACGCCCTGACAGTGCTACAGCATCGCGGACAGGATGCCGCCGGCATGATGACTTGGAGCGAAGGTCGCTTCCTGCTCCGCAAGAGCAATGGTCTGGTACGCGATGTCTTCCACACTCGCCACATGGCGCGACTGAAGGGCAACGTGGGCATCGGCCATGTGCGTTACCCCACGGCAGGTTCGTCCAGCGAGGCGGAGTCCCAGCCCTTCTACGTCAACTCGCCCTACGGTATTTCCCTGGCGCACAACGGCAACCTGACCAACTCGGATCAGCTCAAGCAGGAGCTGTTCTCCTCCGATCTGCGCCACATCAATACCAGCTCCGACTCCGAGGTGCTGCTCAATGTCTTCGCCCATGAGCTGGGCAAGCAGGGACCGCACCTTGAGCCAGGCGACATCTTCGATGCCGTGCGTCGTGTCTATCGGCGCTGCCGGGGTGGCTATGCGGCCGTGGCGATCATCAACGGCTTTGGCCTGGTGGCTTTCCGTGACCCCAACGGCATTCGTCCGGTGGTGTTCGGTACCCGCGACGAGGGCAACGGCCAGGAAGTGATGATCGCCTCGGAGTCGGTGGCGCTCGACGTGGGTGGCTTCGAACTGCATCGCGACCTGGCGCCCGGCGAGGCGATCTTCGTCGACATGGAAGGCAATATCCACACGCAATCCTGCGCCGACCGGCCCAGTCTCTCGCCCTGCATCTTCGAACACGTCTACCTGGCCCGCCCGGACTCCATACTCGACGGGGCCTATGTCTACGGCACCCGCATGCAGATGGGCCGCAAGCTCGGCGACCGCATTCGCAGCGAATGGCCGGAGCACGACATCGATGTGGTCATCCCGATTCCCGATACGTCGCGCACCTCGGCGCTCGAGCTGGCCCAGCATCTGGGCGTGACCTACCGCGAAGGCTTCATGAAGAACCGCTATATCGGCCGGACCTTCATCATGCCCGGGCAGACCCAGCGCAAGAAATCGGTGCGCCAGAAGCTCAACGCCATCGATATCGAGTTCGAGGGCAAGAACGTCCTGCTGGTGGATGACTCCATCGTGCGTGGCACCACCTGCAAGCAGATCATCCAGATGGCCCGGGAGGCCGGTGCCAACAAGGTGTACTTCGCCTCGGCGGCACCGCCGGTGCGCTATCCTAACGTCTACGGGATCGACATGCCGGCCGCCACGGAGCTGATTGCCCATGGTCGCAGTGAAGCGGAGGTGGGTGAGCTGATCGGAGCCGACAGGATCTTCTATCAGGACCTGGACGACCTCAAGGCGGCCTGCCGTGAAGTGAACCCGGAGCTGGCCACCTTCGATTGCTCGGTCTTCGACGGGCGCTACATCACCGGCGATATCGATGCCGGCTACCTGTCGGCGCTCGAGGCATCGCGCAACGACGCGGCCAAGCAGCAGCAGAGCACGGGCGGTCATGCGCTGGTGGGAATGCACAACCAGGACGACGACATCGACGATTGATTGCGGTTACCGCTATCCATCAATCTGGCCAAGAGCTCTCCACCACCGTAGCCACGAAGAAAGGGACTGAACATGCACGACGACCCGACACCGGAAGCGGCCTGGGCGCTGGAGACACAGGCGATTCGCACTGGGCACCAGCGCACTTTCGAGCAGGAGCACAGCGAGCCGATCTTCCCCACTTCGAGCTTCGTTTATGGCAGTGCCGCGGAGGCCGCGCGGAAATTCGGTGGTGAAGAGGCCGGCAACGTCTACTCGCGCTTCACCAATCCCACGGTGCATACCTTCGAGCGGCGTCTTGCGGTCATGGAAGGGGGCGAGCGCTGCGTGGCCACCAGTTCCGGCATGTCGGCCATTCTGGCCACGGTCATGGCGCTGCTGTCGGCGGGGGACGAGATCGTCGCCTCACGCTCGCTGTTCGGTTCGACAGTCAGCCTGTTCGACAAGTATTTCGGCAAGCTGGGCATCACCACACGCTATGTGGAGTTGTCGGACCTCGCGGCCTGGGAAGCGGCCATCACGCCGAATACCCGGCTGCTGTTCGCCGAGACGCCCTCCAATCCGCTGTCGGAGGTGGTCGACATTGCGGCGCTGGGGGAGATCGCCCATCGGCATGATGCGCTGCTGGCCATCGACAACTGCTTCCTGACGCCCGCTCTACAGCGTCCGCTGGCGCTGGGGGCCGACCTGGTCATCCACTCGGCCACCAAGTACCTGGATGGCCAGGGCAGGGCGGTAGGGGGTGCGGTGGTCGGGCGCAACCAGGAGCTGGAGGAGGTCTTCGGTGTGGTACGCACCTGCGGCCCCTGCCTGAGCCCCTTCAACGCCTGGATCTTTACCAAGGGGCTTGAAACCTTGAGCCTGCGCATGCGTGCCCATTGCGATAGTGCGCTGGCGCTGGCGCAGTGGCTGGAGAGCCATCCGGCGGTTGAGCGGGTCCACTATAGCGGCCTTGAGCACCATCCCCAGCATGCGCTGGCATCGCGTCAACAGCAGGGCTTCGGCGCGGTGCTCGGCTTCGAGGTGAAGGGCGGGCGTGAAGGTGCCTGGACGGTCATCGATGCCACGCGAATGCTCTCTATTACGGGCAACCTGGGTGACGTCAAGACCACCATCACCCATCCGGCCACCACGACCCATGGTCGCCTCTCGGATGACCAGAAAGCCGCTGCAGGCATCACAGAGGGTTTGATTCGAGTGGCAGTGGGGCTGGAATCCCTGGACGATATCCGCATCGACCTGGCGCGGGGGCTCGACGCCCTGGCTTGAGCTGTCGAACGGTCGGCGTTTGGCGTGGTCTTGCGGGCATCCCCAAGGGCTTGGGCATCTGCTGTAGCCGGCTGTTTTACCAATAGCGTCATTTTTTTGAACGTTGCATTCGGCTTTTTTCAGCAGATGCTCATACTGCGCTGCGGTAAGCTTCGTCTCGTTATAGTCTTCATTCCGCGAGGGCGATATGTGGCGTAATACCCGCTCAGGCTGGGGCCTGGTCAGCATATTCCTACACTGGCTCAGTGCCCTGGTCATCGTCGGGCTCTTCGTTCTTGGCTGGTGGATGACGGGCCTGGGCTATTTCGATGCCTGGTATAACCTCGCGCCCTGGTGGCACCGCTCCATTGGCATGCTGCTGCTGTTCGCCACGCTGCTGAGACTGTGCTGGCGCTTCATTCAGCCGACGCCTGCCGCTCAAGGCAGCCGGCTTGAGCGAATCGCCGCACATCTGGGCCATACTGCCCTCTATGTACTGATGCTGCTGGTCATGGTCAGTGGCTACCTGATCTCCACTGCGAGAGGGCGTGGGATCAGTGTCTTTGACTGGTTCGAAGTGCCGGCATTGATCAGCCACCTGCCTAACCAGGCCAGTATCGCGGGTGAGGTCCACTGGTACAGTGCGTTGGCCTTGATGTTGCTGGCCGCTGGCCATGCCCTGGCGGCATTCAAGCACCACTACCTCGATCGCCACGATACCCTGACCCGTATGTTGAATCCGGCGCGTTCGCGGCGCCGGTGACCGATGCGCCACTGGCGTACCATCACAAGGAGAACCACCTGTATGCTGACCAACACGTTCAAGAAAACCGCGCTTGTCACCGCCCTGGGCGCCGCTTCCTTCGTCGGCTTCAGCCAGGCTCAGGCCGACGACTACGTGATCGACACCGAAGGCCAGCACGCCTTCATCCAGTTCAAGATCAACCACCTCGGCTACTCCTACATTCTGGGCAACTTCGAGGCGTTCGAAGGGCAGTTCCACTATGACCCCGAGAACCCCGATGCCACGAGTGTCGAAATGGAAGTCCAGGTCAACAGCCTGAACAGCAACCATGCCGAGCGCGACCGTCACTTCCTGAGCGATGACTTCCTGAGTGCCGGCGACTACCCGACGGCCACGTTCGTCTCCACCGGCTTCGAGCCGACAGGCGATAACGAGGGAGTGATCACCGGCGACTTTACCCTCAAGGGGGAAACCCGCGAGATCGAGATGCCGGTCACGCTGGTCGGCGAAGGTGAGGACCCCTGGGGCAGCTACCGCGCCGGCTTCGAGGGAAGCACCATGTTGACGTTGGCCGACTACGGTATCGACATGAGCGATTTCCCGGAAGTGATGGAAGAGCTTGAACTCTACGTCACCTTCGAGGGCGTGCGTCAGTAAGCCCATGTAGATTACCCGCCTGATTGATGCACCCTCGGCTCAAGCCGGGGGTGCGTCCGTAAGGGGACCACGCCACGTTCCGAGTAGACGTTCCATTGGAGCGCACAGTGACATGAAGAGTTTATACTTGTAGTGATATCTAATGGATAATCGGCTGTCGGCAACGCCCCAGTCTGCCACGTCCCCCTCCCTCGGCTTGACCCTGTGGCGCCAGACCTGGCCCATGGCCATCGGCGTGCTGGCGCTGCTCGGCTTCCAACTGGTGGACAGTGCCTTTATCGCTCGGCTGGGTACTGCCCCTCTGGCTGCCCAATCCTTCACCTTTCCGCTATCGTTTTTGGTCATCGGTGTGCAGGTAGGGCTGGGCATCGCGATTGCTGCCATGATCTCCCGTACGCTTGGGGCGGGTGAGCAGGAACGTGCCCGGCGACTGGGTTCGCTGGTGCTGGTGGCAGGTACCGTCCTTATCGCGTTGCTGGCGCTGCTGCTCTGGTGGGTGCAGGAGCCGGTGTTCGCTCTTCTGGGAGCCGACACCGCAACACGTGGGTTGATACGTGCCTACTGGGCACCACAGCTGCTGGCTGCCTGGTTGGGTGCCGCGCTCTACTTTGGCTACAGCCTGTTTCGCGCCCATGGCGATACGCGATTGCCCGGCAAGCTGATGGTCATCACCAGCCTTGTCAATCTGGTACTCGACCCATTGTTGATCTTTGGTATCGGCCCCTGGGAAGGACTGGGACTTCCCGGCGCCGCCTGGGCAACAACGCTGGCATTCGCCTGTGGCCTGCTGGTGCTGGGGCGTCGCCTGTTGCGGACCGATTGGCTGTCGCGTCGTGGACTGGGAGGGGAGCTTGCTCGCTCGGCACGCCCCTTTGCCGGTATTGCTGGCCCCGCCATGATCAGCCAGTTGATGCCCCCTCTGGCAGCCATGCTGGCAATCTCGGTGGTGGCGGGACTCGGCGAAACCACGGTAGCGGCCTGGGGGTTGGCCAGCCGTCTCGAGACAGTGTCACTGATGGTCGTGCTGGCCATGACCATGTCCCTGCCTCCCTGGCTGGGGCGCTGCTACGGCGCCGGTGACTGGGACCAGATACATCGGCTCATGAAGCTGGCGCTCAAGGTCGTCATGCTCTGGCAACTTGGGCTCGGCGTGGTGATGGCGGGGGCAGCACCCTGGGTAGCGCTGGTGCTCTCCGGCAATCCGGAGGTGCGCGATGATCTGGCAACCTTGATTCGCTTTCTGCTGCCAAGCTACGCCCTGCTCGGCATCTGCATGCTGGTGGTTTCCGCGGGCAACGCCCTGGGCTGGCCGCTACGAGCCATGCTGCTCTCCTGTGCGCGGCTCTTTATCTTCTACCTGCCTTGCCTATGGCTGGGGGCGCAACTGGGGAGCCTGACCGGGCTTGCGCTGGGCGCAGCGACCGGCAACCTGCTGGCTGGATTGGCTGCGTGGCGCATGCTTCGGCGGATCCTGGACCGTCCCCAGCGGCGCGCACGTTGCCAGGAAGGTCACGGTCCACATCGGCCAATCTCGGGCACCAGCTGCAACGGGCCGAACTAGTTGAGTTTTTCCGTGTCAGGGTAGGGTGGGTGGCCATTCAGCCACAGACCTGTCCATGACGAATCGGAGTGATAAATGAAAGTAGTCAAGCTTGTAGCAACGGCCCTTGTGACACTGGGCATGGCATCACCGGCCATGGCACAGCAGTCCATGCAGGCTCCGCCGCAGCAAGGTGACCAGGTTGATCAGCTCAACGAACTGCTGGACCTGGACGAAGGCCAGCAGCAGGAGATTCGGGGGCTTCTCGACGACGCTCAGCAGCGTTTGCAGCCCAAGGAGCAGGAGGCACAGGCTCTGCAGACTGCACTGGGCGACCATATCGATCCCAATTTTGATGAAACCGCGATTCGTCAGGATGCAACCAGGTTGGGTGAGCTGACCGGCGAGCTTGCTGCAGAAACGACCCTTCTGCAGGCCAGAGTGGAGGCTGTCTTTACCGAAGAGCAGCGTAACCAGCTTGAAGAGGTGATGGCACAGCAGCAGCAGCAGATGAACCAGATGCAGGAGCAGATGCAGCAGCAGCAGGCTCCCCCCGCGCAATAATATCTCCTGACCGTCGGCGGTATGCCGCTGAAAGGTCATCTATGGGCGCCGCCGGGCCGAGAGCCTGGTGGCGTCCTGCCATAGGCACATGTCCTCCCTCTTTCTTCCCCCTACTTTGCCCTTCCTACCCCGTTGTCTCCATGACAGGCTATTGGCGCCAAATGACCGCGGTCTTTAATCATGTCTACGCGTCCTGAACGACCCCAAGGCGGTCACGATCTGAACTGCTCACACCAGGTGGGTGATGTTGCTGATTGGCCACAAAACAATGGCCCTGCCGGATTTACCCGGCAGGGCCATTTCGTTGGTTGGGTGGGTGACAGCCTAGTCGGTAGCAGGAGGCGGAGTGGGTGCCGGTCGTGGAGCAGCAAGGCGCTCCTGCTGCCAGGCAAAGTAGAGAAAGAGGACGCCCATCCCCAGATAGCCCAGGGTGAAGTCGGAGGCGGCGTTGAAGGCCAGCTCCGGTGCGTGCATCAGGCCCACGAAGGAGAACCCCGCCGCGATGGCGGCAAACACGGCCGCACGTCGGAACTGGTGGTCGATCACCGATACGGTCATTGCACCGATGAAGATGGCCATGAACATGGCGCCCTGGCCCATGGCGACGATGCCTCCAGAAATATCGGCAACCACCTCGCCGGCACCACGATTGAAGCGCGTCATGACGTAGTTGGCGAAGTAGGGCAGCATGGCCAGCGCGACGGCAGGGTAGTAGCGCGTATCGTTGCTCTGAAAGGCGGTGGCGATCATCGACATGCCGACGAATACCAGGATCGGCGCCACCACCGACACGGGGATGATGGCGGCCAAGGCCGCGATCAGGCCGAACATGGTGGCAATGGCATAGACGGCACCGTTGAGGATGCTGTAGCCACGACCAGCTCCCATCCACTTGGCGCCGACTGTGGCGATGTATACCGTGGTAGGAAAGACGCCGCCGAACATCGCGCCGATCATGGTACCGGCGCCGTCCACGGCCTGGCATTCACGAACGTCGTACTTGTCGCCGGCGGCTTCCATGGCCTCGACGTTGTTCATGGTTTCAATGGCGTTGTAGAGCGTGATCGGCAAGACCACCGTGAGTACTGCCAGCATGCCGGTGAACAAGAGACCCAGGCCTTCGAGCCAGGCCAGGTTGGGCAGCAGCGGATAGAATCCCAGGTGAGTGAAGGCATCGCTAAAGCGCTCGCCACCGGCATCGCCGATAAGATAGGCCATGGCAGTGCCTATCACGATGGCAAAGAGTGACGTCGGAATCCGAAACGGCATCGATACCCTGGCAACCAGGCCGATGATGATGATGGCCAGGACCAAGAGGCCGATGATCGGCATCTCCAGCGTCTTGAATAGCATCTCGCCGGCGATGAAGGTCAGTGCGACCCCGGCCACGGCACCGAGCATGGCGGCGCGAGGCAGATGGTACTGCACCCAGCGACCTACCAGGCTGACCATCGCTTCGATGGCGCCGCTAATGAAACAGGCCGCTACTGCTACCTTCCAGGCCAGCTCGGCGTCCCCGGTCAACTGCTTGGCTGGAAGCAGTACACCGAAGAGGAAGACGAACATCACCGGGGTCGAAATGCCATAGGAGAGCGCTGTCACATCGGCGCGATTCTCCTTGCGTGCCAAGCGGGCTGCCGTCCATGCGTAGTAGAAGTTGCCCACCATGACCGCAACGGCGGCGCCTGGAAGCACCTGGCCGAAGACGATAGATGAGGGAAAGCCCATGCCCAGCATGGTGATGGCGATGATGACAAAGTTGGCAATATTGTTCTGGAACAGGGCAAAGAAGGCGTCGGTATCCTCCTTCTTGTACCACGGATAGTGCACAGGGGTTGCCGCCATGGTGAGCCTCTTGTGTTATGGGGTTGTATACAAGGCCAGGCCAGTCTGGCTCTTTTTTGACTGTTTGGTCAAGTCTGCTTTAGGCGCAACCATGATGCGCAGGCAGTGCGTGTTGAAATAAGCGCGACTTGGCGGGACTCGGGGTATGATAGATGTTACAAAAGCTACGGTTTACTAAAGAGAAAGTGCATTCATGGTGTGCTGAACTCTCTGCGTGCTCTGGCTGCCGAAGGGGTTAGACGTTTCGGTCCCATGAATCCAGGCTCCTTGGGCTTGCAGTTGCCGTCTGCCCATTATTTTGAAATGAGGGGGGTGTGAAGGTGGAGCACTTGGACAGCTGTATCGTTCGTCACTTCAGCTACTACTATGACCTGTCCCGTAAAGACGAGGAGCTTTTGCTCGAGCTCGAAAGAAGCCCGACAAAAGTCAAGGCGGGAACTCGGCTTTGGGGGGAGCGGGATAGCGCGAACGAATTCTGTACCTTGAGTCGTGGCTGGGCCTATTCCTATCGCCTCATGGAAAACGGCTCCCGTCAGATCCTCGAGCTGTACATGCCAGGTGATATCATCGGTCTTCGGGAATTCGCTTTCTCTCAGCGTCTCGCCAGCGTAAAGATGGCCGAGGATGGCGTGGTCTGCTATTTCCCTCACCAGCATGTCCTTGACCTTTTTCGCCAATCGATGACGCTGACCACTATCATGTTTGCGATTTCCAGTCGCCAGCAGGTATTGATCACGGAGCGACTGGTCAACCTGGCGCGGCGCAATGCCAAGCAGAAGCTGGCACATTTCCTGCTCGAGACATACCAGCGCCTGAAGCAGACGCAGGCCAATGGGCACGATAGCTTTCGTCTGCCACTATCCCAGGAACTGCTGGCGGACCTGCTTGGCCTCAGTCCGGTTCACGTAAGCCGCACCCTGACAGCCCTCAGCGATGAAGGGCTTGTCTTTCGTGAACGACACGTCGTGACGATTCCGGACCTGAAGGCATTGAAGGAAATGGCCGACTTCGACGATCGCTATCTCATCGACAACATGCGGCCGCTTTTCAACAGCCACAACAGCTAGAGCCGCGACGCCCTCTGACTTCGAGGCGGCTGGCCCTGCGTTCGAGGTCAGCCTCGCATGAGTCGCGCACCGGGCTTCCAACCCGGCTGCGCGACGGACATGCTGCGGAATCAGTTGACCGCGGCGATTGCCTTGGCCAGGTAGGGGAGATTCTCGTGAGAGAAACCTGCCACGTTGGCGCGGCCCGAACGCACCATGTAGATGCCGAACTCGTCCCGTAGGCGGTCCACCTGTTCCGGGGTCAGGCCGGTATAG
This sequence comes from Halomonas sp. ANAO-440, assembly GCF_019915905.1. Lineage (NCBI taxonomy): Bacteria > Pseudomonadati > Pseudomonadota > Gammaproteobacteria > Oceanospirillales > Halomonadaceae > Halomonas > Halomonas sp. ANAO-440. The sequence continues at coordinate 392,301 of NZ_JAHXBV010000002.1, forward strand.
GAGAACATGCCTCGTTGTTCCGCCACACAGGCATACTTCTGATCGAGACCGTAGGGCTTGAGGGCTTCGACGAAGTCGCGACGCAGCGTATTGATGCGATCGCGCATTTCGGTCAGCTCTTCGCGCCACACGGCGGTCAGCTCAGCGGAGTGGAGGATCTCGCTGACGATGGCGCCGCCATGGGCCGGAGGGTTGGAGTAGTTCTCCCGGGCCACGATGGCTACCTGGGAGCGCACGTTCTCCATCTGCTCGGCGTTCTTCGCCACCATGATCAGGCAGCCGGTGCGCTCGCAGTAGATACCGAAGTTCTTTGAGCAGGAGCTGGTGATGATCACCTCATCGAGATTCTCGGCCATCAGGCGAACGCCATAGGCATCCTCGTCGAGACCCTCACCGAAGCCCTGGTAGGCGAAGTCGATCAACGGCAGCAGGCTGCGCTCGCGGACGACCTCCAGGACCTGCTGCCACTGTTCGCGGGAGAGATCAAAGCCGGTGGGATTGTGGCAGCAGGCATGCAGCAGCACCACATCGCCTTCGGGAATCGTCTTCAGGGCTCCGAGCATGCCGTCGAAGTCCAGGCGGTTGTCGGCATCCACGTAGGGATACTTGTGCAGCGTCAGGCCCGCAGCGGGGAAGATGCCCAGGTGATTCGGCCAGGTCGGATCGCTGACCCAGATATCCTTGCCGGGCAACTGGTGGGCAATGAAGTCCGCCGCCAGGCGCAGGGCACCGGTGCCACCCGGCGACTGAGTCGCGCTGGCACGCTTCGCCTCCAGTACCGGGGAGCCTTCTCCCAGCACCATGGGCAGTACCACTTCGCCATAGCTGGGGGCGCCATGGGAGCCAATATAGGTCTTGGTGGTCTCGTTCTTGAGCAGCAGGGCCTCGGCTTCCTTGACGGCGCGCATGACCGGGGTGTTGCCCTGGGCGTCCTTGTAGACACCGACGCCGAGATCAACCTTCTGGGGGTTGGTGTCCTTCTTGAAGGCTTCGATCAAGCCGAGGATGGCATCCCCGGGGACCCGCTCAATATGTTCGAACATTTAATTCGCTACCTCGTCGGTTCTGGCGGCAAGTATGAAATCGTTGCGGTGCAGGCCTTGAATCTTGTGCGACCACCAGGTCACGGTAACCCTTCCCCATTCGGTCAGCAGAGCCGGGTGATGACCGGCCGCCTCGGCAATGTTACCGACGCGGTTGGTGAAAGCCAGCGCCTGTTGGAAGTCGGTGAAGGTAAAGACCCGCTCAAGCTGCATGATGCCATTGCGCTCGAGGATCCGCCACTCGGGAACCTCTGGCTTGAACAACAGGATCTCAGCCTCACTGACGGTGGGGGCGTTGCGGCGGCAGGCTTCGCAAGGCTGCCGAGAGAGTCGGGCCATGGCGTCCTCCTCGAGCGAGTGATAGGGCCACGACTACCTTCGGATGGAGCGGTCTACCTGTCAATAAATCAAGGGACTATGTTTGTAGGGCGATTCTTGAAAAAATGCTTCCAGGGCAAGTTTGAAGGGAGGGCGCTATGCCTGGGCACGCTCGGCAGTTGCCGCTATGGCTGAAGCTGCTCTTTACCGTCTGGATTCTGTTCTGGGCCCCGGCCTATGCTGTCATGCTTGGGGCGCAGAACTACTTCTGGCTATGCAATCTCGCCAGCTTTCTCATCCTTATCGGCCTCTGGATGGAGAACAGACTGCTGCTCTCCATGCAGTGGCTCGCCGTGCTGCTGGTCGGGCTGTTCTGGGCTCTGGACGTGGGAGTGGCATGGCTGGCCGGTTTCCATCCGATCGGCGGTACCGAGTATATGTTCGACCCGGAACACCCGCCACTGGCGCGCGTGCTGTCGCTCTATCATCTGGTGCTGCCTTTCGTGGCGGGCTTTGCCATCCTGCGGCTCGGCTATGAAAGCCGCGCCTTGATCTGGCAGACGCTGCTTACCTGGGTGGTGATTCCTCTCACCTTTCTGTTCACCGAGGCCGAACGAAACATCAATTGGGTACAGGGTCCTTTCGGCATGCAACAGGATATCCTGCCTTTACCCGTCTATTTGGCGTTGTTGATGCTGGTTTGGCCACTGGTGCTGTATTTGCCGGTGCATGGCCTGATGCGTTTTTTCCAGCAACGTGAAAAGCGCCGTTGAGATCCAGGTCAGCTCTCTACCCGATTGCGCCCCTGGTGTTTGGCCGCATACAGGCAGCGATCGGCGCGTTCAATGAGAACGTCGCGAGGCTCGCCTGGACGGTATTCGGCCAGGCCAATGCTGACGGTGATCTGACCGGGCTCGATGCCAAAGGGGTGTTCGCCGATGCGATGTCGTAGCCGCTCGGCAAGCGGGAGGCTACGGACAAGGGGGGTGGCCGGCAGGACCACGGCGAACTCCTCGCCGCCGAGCCGAGCGATGGTGTCTTCTTCGCGCAGCAGCTTACGGCAAAGCCTGGCGAGCTCGATCAGTACCTGATCACCCTGGAGGTGCCCCCAGGTATCATTGACGCGTTTGAAGTGGTCGAGATCGATGAGCATAAGAGACAGGGGTGAGCCATGCCGGTTGCATCTCGAGATCTCTTCGGCGAGTCGGGCCATCAGCTTGCGGCGGTTGGCCAGCCCGGTCAGATCGTCGGTATCCGACAGTCGGCGCAGGCGTGCTTCTTCCACCATCTGCTCGGTGATATCGATCATCAGGCCATGCCAGAGTACTCCCGCCTGGGCATCCTCTGGCTGAGCGCGAAGTGCTACCCAACGGGTTCGACCATGGGCCAGACGAATGCGAAACTTGGTTGCGATGGGAACGCGCCAACGCGCCGAGCGTTCGATAGCAGCCATCAGCTTGGGATAGTCGTCGTCATAGAGACGGTCGAGCATGTGCCGTGCGTCCTGGCCCAGAGCATCACGGTCGATACCGGGCAGGCTGGTACCGTTCCCGGCGAGGTAGGGGAAGTGCATGTGGCCATCTAGGCCACGATGAAACTGGAAGATGACGCCGGGCAGTCGTTCGGTAAAGTCGCGAACGTTGCCAGGCAGCTCCAGCCCCCCACCCGACATGGCGTTCTCTTCGGTCATGCGGGCGTCCTGTAGTCCCTGCTGCGTGCAGGTCTGTCATTATTTTGTGTGGGCTCAATACACAAGGAAAACCGAGGCGCTGGAAAGCGCTGGTATCAAAGGCTGAGCCGTTTTTGAATGCCTAATATACGTTGTAACGATGAGTAAATCATCTGGCTGTTGCTGTAGGAAATTGACGACAGGGGTTGTAAGAGGGCCATTCGCCGTCTGCCTCACCGCGGGGCGTCATAACGACAGGTACGGTCGCGTGAGAATACGATCTGCCATAGCTGCAGGTCCCTGGCACGGAAGGCGCCTGCGCATACAGAGAGATAGTAACGGAACATTCGGTGCGTGCGCTCGCTGTAGCGCTTGGCAAGCTCTGGCCAGTAATGCTCGAGGTTCTTCAGCCAGGCCATCAGGGTCGAGTCATAGTCTGGCCCGAAGTTTTGCCAATCCTCCATCAGCAAGAGTTCTTCGCTGGCATCTGCCACCTGGCAGGCAGAGGGCAGGACGCCATTGGGAAAGATATAGCGATCGATCCAGGGGTCGATGGTGATATGCGAGCTGTTCGAGCCGATGGTATGGAGCAGGAAGAGTCCTTCATCCGCCAGCACCCTCCCGACGGTCTCGAAATAGGCACGATAGTTACGATGCCCCACGTGCTCGAACATGCCGATTGAAACGATGCGGTCGTACCTGCCCTGGAGATCGCGATAATCCGCGAGATGAACCTCCACGGGCAGGCCTGCGCAGCGTAGCTGGGCCAGGTCGGCTTGTTCCCGGGATATGGTGATCCCGGTGACGGAAACGCCATAGTTCATGGCTGCATGCCTCGCGAAGCTCCCCCATCCGCAGCCGATATCAAGCACCCGCATGCCGGGCTGCAGTTCGAGCTTGTGACAGGCCAGCTCCAGCTTGGCCAACTGCGCTTCGTGCAGGGAGTCGGCTTCCTTCCAGTAGCCGCAGGAGTAACACATGGTGGGATCGAGCATGCGCTCGAAGAGATCATTGCCCAGATCATAGTGGGCTTCTCCGACCATATGGGCGCGCGCCTTGCTCTGAAGGTTCAGCAGGCCGGCCTGAAGGCGATACATCAGCCGGTCGGAGGGGGGCGGGCACGTTCCCCGAGGCCATGAAGCAACAGTCGCTGGGCCAGTTCGTCGAGGCGTTCACACTCCCACCAGCCATCCATGTAGGACTCGCCAAGACCCAGTGAGCCTTGGCGGAGTATTCGGGAGCAAAAGTCAGGGTGGTATATCCTTGGGTCCCAGGGAGCATCGCCATTCAACGTGATGCCGGTGTCTTCCAGCAGTGATTCGAGCACTCGCCGGGACCGGCTATGGGGCAGGGTGATGGGGCCGATTCGAGGGTCGCTGGTCATATTCTCCTCCAGGGCCTTCAGGCAAGACCGCAGGCCTTTATCCTGTCTCTTTTCCTCCTTGGATTTGAGCATAGTCCAGGCGTTGGGGAACGGTTAGTCATAGGGCTGATATACTCCCTGCATTCAACCAAGACGCCGACTGGAGCCCCTATTGTGTCTAGTGACTCGCCGCTGATCATCGCCCTGGATCAACCCTCGCTTGATGCAGCCTTGTGCCTGGCCGACCGACTCGATCCAACACGTTGTCGGGTCAAGGTGGGCAAGGAGTTGTTTACCCGTAGTGGCCCGGATGTGGTCGAGGCGCTGCATGGACGAGGCTTTCAGGTCTTTCTGGATCTCAAGTTCCACGACATTCCCAATACCGTGGCTGGCGCCGTGCAGGCGGCTGCCGAGCAGGGAGTCTGGATGGTCAATGTCCATGCCGGGGGCGGGCGACGTATGATGGAGGCCGCCCGAGAGCGGCTCGAGCGCCATGGTTTGACCACACATCTGATTGCGGTGACGGTCTTGACCAGCATGGAAACAACGGACCTTCAGGAGGTAGGCGTCACTCAGGCGCCTGGCGAACAGGTCGAAAGGCTGGCGCGGCTGGCCATGGATAGCGGGATGGATGGGGTCGTCTGCTCGGCTCAGGAGTCGGCTCGTCTGCGCGAATTGTGTGGAGACCGCTTTCTCAAGGTGACTCCCGGTATTCGCCCGAGCTTCGCTGCAGCGGATGATCAGCGGCGAATCATGACACCACGCGAGGCCATGGCCGCAGGCAGTACGCATCTTGTCATTGGTCGGCCAGTAACCCGGGCCAAGGATCCCATGGCGGCCCTGGAGGCCATTGAGCAAGAGCTGGTTGCGTGATCCGTGCAGGGTGGCGAGTTACTCTCCCTCGATGCCTGTAATGGGGCGAGTAGTGCCCCAACTGCGACAGCGGGGACATTGCCAATGTAGTGGCTCGCCGTCGAAACCACAGCGTCCGCAGCGGTGTCGCGGACGTGCCTGGAGCAGGGTGTGGGTGTGTTGCTTGAGCAGCTGGATACGGCTATCGGGCGTATCCCGCTCCTGTTGCTGGTGCTGGTAGAGATCGAGCAGGTAGTCGAGCGCCCCCAGGCTTGGCGAGCGATTGAGCAGTTCGCTGACCAGGTCGATGGCGGCCTGGTTGCCGAGTCGCCTTCGCTGCGTCTCGGCAAGCATGATGATCAAACTGGTAAAGTGGGCGCGGTCCAGCAGGCCTTCCAGGCGGGCTACTAGCCCATCCTCATCACCCAGCAGTTGATAGGCGTTGCGCAAGGGTTCCAGCATCGTGGGAATGAAATCCAGGTCCTGGTCGGGTATGCGCATCAACAGGCGGATGGCATCCCGGTAATGGCCGGTATCATGTGCCATGGCCGCCAGCAGCAAGTTGGCACGAACGCACTTCGCGTCGACGGACAAGGCCTGTCGCAAATGCTTGCGGGCCAGCCCGGGGCTTGCGGATTGGCGCTCCTGTTCAGCCAGTTCGCAGACCCAGTGGGCAGCGGCACGGCGGAGTTCGTTATGCTGGCGGGTCAGTGTAGGGTGGGCCACGTCGAAGGCGGCCTGCCACTCGCCTTCGCGATCGAAAAGGTCGGCCAGTAGGCGCTTGGCGGCATGACGAATCTCGTCGTGGCTGGATTCTCTAACCAACTGCTGAAGCAAGCGCTCGGCTCGGTCGAGGAGGCCCAGGTTGAAAAAGTCACGCGAGAGCTCGAGCTGGACCTGGTCGCTCTGCGCGGACGTGAGGGTCGGCCTGGCCAGCAGGTTCTGGTGAATCTTGACGGCGCGATCGGCTTCACCCCGGGTGCGGAAGAGGTTGCCCAGGGTGATATGGGTATCGATCGTATCGCTGTTGACTTCGAGTGCGCCGACAAAAGTCTCGATGGCGCGATCCGGCTCCTCGTTGAGCAGATAGTTCAGGCCAACGAAGTAATCCCGAGACAGTGACGCCGGCGTGTCATCGTCGCGGTAGCCGCGCCTTTCACGCCGGCCAAGCCACCAGCCTATGGCAACGGCTGCCACCAACAGGGCCAGCAGCAGGACATCGGGCATTTAGGGCAGTTCCTTGAGCTCCTGCACACGCAGCCGGTCGAGCTCCTTGCGCTGTTGCCGATTCTGTCGCTGGGCACGGGATAGCGCCGTACGCAGTCTCAGCCATACGCCGGTCATGGCCAGCATGCCTAGTATTACGCCACAGACCAGGGCAGCCAGCAGCCAGACCGATAGCGACACGGCTGGCAGTTCCATCCAGATAAGATTGAGCGGCACGGTCTGCTGGTTGTTCACGGCGAACAGAATGCCAACCAGTAGCACCGCCAGCAGAATGAGGGCCAGGATAAGGCCTTTTAGCCAACGCATGTGGGTATCCCTTGTGATGAATTCGGTTAGTAGCCGAGGGCGCGGCTGGCATTGACCTGCTCGCGAAGCTCCTTGCCCGGTTTAAAGTGTGGCACGAACTTGCCCTCGAGCGCGACTGGCTCGCCAGTCTTGGGGTTGCGGCCGACTCGTGGCTCGCGGTAGTGCAGCGAAAAGCTGCCGAACCCGCGAATTTCCACGCGCCCGCCCTCTGCCAGGGTGTCGGTGATGTCATCGAGGATCAGGCGAACCGCAGATTCGACTTCCTTGATCGAAAGCTCCGGTTGATGCATTGCAATCTGCTCGATCAATTCGGATTTAGTCATCGGTGATCTCCAAGCAGTTCCCGGATCCGGTTGGACCTGGGTGGCTTTATTCTTCTTTGATCAGCATACTGTGCAAACCGAGATAAAACAACGCACTACGACCATGGTCAAGGAGTGTGTCGAAACCGTCTCGCTAGGCTGTCCCGTTTTGATGGCTCCGGTATACTGGCAATCCACTTACCTGCACAGTCGAGGCCGATGTTGAGCGACACGACGAATACGGATGATCAAGTGACAACCCCTGAAGCGGCGGCCCTGCGCAAGCAGCTCTACTGGCACTCCCGTCGCGGCATGTGGGAGCTGGACCTGCTGTTGATTCCCTTTCTCGAGCACTGTTTCGATCACCTGGACGCCGAGGACCAGAAGGCCTACCGGCTGCTGATCGAAGGCGAGGATCAGGATCTGTTCGCCTGGCTGATGCGGCGCGAGCAGCCGGAAGATCCCGCCTTTCATCGAATCGTGCGGCTGATTCAGGAACATGCCGAGAACGCCGATAACGATCCGCGTCGTCCCGTCTAGGCTGGCGCGCTGGGTTCATGCGCTATTGGCACTGATGCTGATGGCTATGCTGGTGGGGTTTGGTAATGCCTGGTTGGCAGGGCTGGGCCTTGCCTGGATGTTGCTGGTGGCTTGGCGGCTCGAGCAGGGTCATGCCTGCGGAGAGCTGCGGATCGTGCCTGAGGGAAAAAGCGGCTGTCGTTGGAACTGGTGGCCCGAGGCGGGCGTCGAGCGTCATGATGTCGCACTGCGCTGCCGCTATCTGGGTCCCTGGCTGATAGCGCTCGAAATCGATGGGCGCAGCCTCTGGTTATGGCCGGACAGCAGTTCCCCGGAAGCGCTTCGCCAACTGCGCCGCTGGCTGGTTCTCTCTGCTTGACCGCTTCCAGCCTTGATTGCTTACAGCTGCTTAGCCGTCTCTTTCTGCCTGCTCCAGATCGCTGAGATGCAGGCGGGAAGGCCGTGGGTGCCGGGCTGGTTGTGGACAGTCGGGATTGAAGTGCAGGCCGCGAGACTCGCGGCGGTTTCTGGCAGCGTTCACGCTCATTCTGGCCAGCCTCAGCGCATGCCACAGGCTGGCAAGAGGCGCGCTCGGTACTGACTCGGCCACCATTTCTCCCACCTCGGCACTCAATTCGCCAAGCTCGTGCGCCGCGGCTTCAAGGCCCTGGTCCCGTCGCACGATGGCAACGCGATGGGTCATGATATCGCGCATGGTCAAACGCCATCGACGAACCTGCTCGAGATCGACGGGCTGCCGGCCCGGTTGCCACTCTGCCAGCGGCGCCTCCAACGGTGGTGGAGTTTCAGCCAGGCGCGCCGCGCAACTGCGAGCGAATACCAGGCACTCCAGCAGTGAATTGCTGGCCATGCGATTCGCGCCATGCAAGCCGGTGCATGCTGCTTCACCGATGGCGTAGAGGTGCGGGACGGTAGAGGCGCCATCCAAGTTGGTGGCGATCCCGCCACAGCTATAGTGAGCGGCAGGCACCACCGGTATCGGCTGTTGAGTAATATCCAGGCCGCGACCAAGGCAATGCGAGTGTATGGTGGGAAAATGGTGGCGTATTGCGTGTTCCCCCAGGTGGCGTATGTCTAGCCAGACATGGGGGGAGCCGGTGCGCTGCATTTCGGCGTCGATGGCGCGGGCGACGATATCCCGGGGGGCCAGCTCCGCGCGGGGGTCGAGCGCAGGCATGAAGCGTTCACCTTGCGCATTCAGCAGGTGACCGCCTTCTCCTCTCACCGCCTCGCTGATCAGGAAAGGGCTGCCTTCCGGATCGTAGAGACAGGTGGGGTGGAACTGCTGGAACTCCAGGTTCATCAATTCGGCGCCAAGTTCGGCGGCCATCAGCATGCCTTCGCCACTGGCGGGGTTGGGGCTGGTGGTATGCCGATAGAGGCCGCTGGCGCCTCCCGTTGCCAGAATGGTGTCGGCTGCCAGCAGTTCGGTGGCCTCGCCATGGCTACCCAGACAGCGCGCGCCGCGGCACTGACCACGGCTATCGGCCAGCAGTCCGATGGCGGTGAGGTCGTCTCGTATCGTGATGTCGGGGTGGGCCAGCGTGTTTGCCATCAAGGTGTCGAGTACCGCGCGCCCGGTGGCATCCTCGGCATGGATGATGCGTCGCGCCCCATGCCCCCCTTCCCTTGTAAGGTGATAAGGATAGAGAGAGGCGGGATCCGGGTCGCGGGTAAAAGGCACGCCAAGGGAAAGCAGCCACTCGATAGCACTTGGTCCCTGTTCGACGGTGAAGCGCACGGCGCCTTCGTCGCACAGGCCGGCGCCTGCCACCAGGGTATCGGCAATATGAGCGCTGAAGTCATCCTGGGGAGAAAGCACGGCGGCAATGCCGCCTTGTGCCCAGCGGCTGGCGCTCTGATCGTCGCTTGCGGGACGAACCAAGGTGACGCGACGGCTGCCGGCCGCGTGCAAGGCCAGGGTAAGGCCGGCAACGCCACCGCCGACAATCAGTACGTCATGTTCGCTACGGGGCATGCGGGGTCTCGCTGGAACCTGTTGCATCAGCCGAATCGGCTCGTTAACGTCCGATGATACCGGTAGAGGAACGGGATAGCGAAGAGTCTGGTGCCCGGAGCCGGGCTCGAACCGGCACGGTGTTGCCACCGAGAGATTTTAAGTCTCTTGCGTCTACCAATTTCGCCATCCGGGCGGCACGGGGTTCGAGCAGACAACTGAAGGGAATAAGTGGAGGCTGGAGTCGGAATCGAACCGGCGTACACGGAGTTGCAGTCCGCTGCATAACCACTCTGCCATCCAGCCTCAATGAGTCGCATGGAGCGGGAAAGGAGATCGATCGGACCGGCGCACCGGCTCACGACCCTCGATACCGCTTCTCTTGGGAACCTTGTTCCAAGGCATTACCCGAAGAGATTGGAGCGGGAAAGGAGATTCGAACTCCCGACCCTCGCCTTGGCAAGGCGATGCTCTACCACTGAGCTATTCCCGCTCGACTCGAGAGCGAATTATACGGATAAGGTCGTTTCTGTCAATCACTTGTTGGCCTTGCCTGCTACATGGATCGACTCAGGTGGGGCCAGGCGGAACGCAGGTAAAGCACCATGGACCAGAGGGTCAGGATGGCGGCGACGTAGAGCGTGGCAATACCGAGAAGGGCGAGCTGGGTGCCCGGCGGAAAAGCCAACAGCAGCAGAAGGGCGACCATCTGCAGGGTGGTCTTGACCTTGCCCAGCCAGGAGACAGCAACGCTGCCGCGCTTACCCATTTCAGCCATCCACTCCCGCAGCGCCGAGATCACGATCTCGCGACCGATGATCACCAGTGCCGGCAGCGTCAACCACAAGCTGTCGAAGCGTTCGATCAGCAGGGCGAGGGCAACGGCGACCATCAGCTTGTCAGCCACCGGGTCGAGGAAGGCACCGAAGGGAGTGGCCTGGTCCCAGCGGCGTGCCAGATAGCCATCGAGCCAGTCTGTTACCGCGGCCAGGGCAAAAAGGCCGGCGCCAACCGGCATGCTCCAGGAGAAGGGTAGATAGAAGAACACCACCAGCAGCGGGATGAAGGCGATTCTAGCCAGCGTCAGGATGTTGGGGATGTTCATTGACAGGGGGATCCTTGCCTGAGGTCAGGGTTACCGAGAAGGCAACCATTCTATCCGCAGTGGGTCCTTTCATCCATGCAGCGATCGATGAATCGTGTCTGCGAGGGAGGCGCTGATCCCGGGGACCCTGGCCAGCTCCTCCCGGCTGGCCTGCTTTACGCCCTGCAAGCCGCCAAAGAACCGCAGCAGTTCCCGTCGGCGCTTGGGGCCGATGCCTTCGATATCTTCCAGTGTGGAGCTGCGTCTTGTCTTGTCGCGCCGGCTGCGATGCCCTGTTATGGCAAACCGATGGGCCTCATCACGGACATTTTGAATAAGGTGCAGGGCCGGTGAGGTTCCGTCCAGGTCGAGGGTGCGATCGACAGTCTCCACGAACAGGGTTTCCAGGCCGGCACGGCGAGTGTGGCCCTTGGCTACCCCCAGCAGCAGGATATGCTCGAGTCCCAGCTCGGACAGCACCTCGCGGGCCTGATTCAGCTGGCCCTTGCCGCCATCCACCAGCAGGATATCCGGCGTCACGCCCTCTCCCTCGGCGAGTCTGCGAAAGCGGCGGCTCAGGGCCTGACGCATGGCGGCATAGTCGTCACCGGCTGCTACGCCGTCGATATTGAAACGCCGGTAGTCCGATTTGCGTGGCCCATTCTGGTCGAATACCACGCAGGAGGCCACGGTGGCCTCGCCATGGCTGTGGCTGATGTCGAAGCACTCCAGCCGCTGCGGCACCTGGGGCAGCGCCAGGGCGTCACGCAGCGCATCGAAGCGGTGGGTCAGCTGGGCCTGGCTGGCCAATTGGCCAGCCAATTGTTGCTCGGCGTTGGTGCGAGCGAGTTCGAGCCATTGCTGGCGATGGCCGCGTACGCTGTGTGTCAGGCGAACTCGGCGCTCGGCGCGAGCCGAAAGGCCACTTTCCAGGATATCGGCATCGGCAAGCGCCAGGCTGGTGATCACCTCCCGGGGGATTTCCCTGCCCTGGCCGAGATAGTACTGGCTGACGAATTCGGCCAGCAGGTCGGAGGTCGCCAGGCCCAGGCTGTTGCCGGGCTTGTGGTGGCGCGCACCCAGCAGGCGCCCCTGACGCACCGCCAGCACGGAGATGCACAGCGAGTCCTCGCGTTCCGCCAAGGCGAAGACGTCGGCGTCGCCGCCCTCGGTGTCGACGAACTGGCGCTGCTGGAGCTGGCGTAGATGCTGTACCTGGTCGCGCAGGCGGGCGGCGTCCTCGAAGGCCAGCTCCCGGCTGGCAGCCTCCATGGCCTCGGTCAGCTCGCCGGTGACTTGCTCACTGCGACCTTCCAGGCACATCACGGCGTGCTCCAGGTCGCGCCGATAGTCTGCCTCGCTGATATAGCCGACACAGGGGCCGCTGCAGCGTTGGATCTGATACTGCAGGCAGGGTCGGGTGCGGTGCGCGAAGACGCTGTCCTCGCAGTTGCGAATGCGAAAGATCTTCTGCATCAGCGACAGGCTTTCGCGTACCGCGCCGCTGCTGGGGTAGGGCCCGAGATAGCGGCCGTCCTCGTGGCGCCGCCTGGCCCGCTTGTACTCAAGCGCCGGGTAGGGATGGCGGTCGGTGACGAAGACGAAGGGATAGGACTTGTCGTCGCGAAGCAGGATGTTGTAGGGCGGACGCAGTTCCTTGATCAGGGTCTGCTCAAGCAGTAGCGCCTCGATCTCGCTGCGGGTCACGGTGACCTGAACGTCCGCGATACGACCGACCATGGCCTGTGTCTTGGCGTTGAGGGTGCCACGAAAGTAACTCGACAAGCGGGCCTTCAGCCGCTTGGCCTTGCCGACGTAGAGGGTTTCGCCTTGCTCGTCGAGCATGCGATAGATGCCCGGTGCCTGGGTTAGGTGGGCGAGAAACTGTCGAGAGTCGAAAGTCATCTTGGCACTGGCTGGAGCGTGAGTCCCAAGCTTACCAGATTGTTCGTCTCAGCTGACGGTATCGAACCCATCGACCAGACCGTGTTTCAGGCCCAGGTGGGTGAGCTCGACGTCGGTCTGCACGCCCAGCTTTTCAAAGATCCGGTAGCGATAGGTGTTGACGGTTTTCGGGCTGAGGAAGAGGCGATCCGATATCTCCGAGACACGCTGGCAGTTGACGATCATCATCGCCACCTGCAGCTCGCGCTGGGAGAGCTGGTCGAAGGGGTTTTCTTCCGAGTCGAAGCGTGACAGCACCAGGCGCTGGGCGATATCCGGGCTGATATAGCGGTGACCGGCAAATACGCTGCGGATGGCATCGACCATGTCCGGTACCTGGGTGTCCTTGCTGATAAAGCCCCCGGCTCCTGCTTCCAGTAGACGCTGGGCGAAGTTGTCTTCCATGAAGCCGGTCAGGGCCAGGACGCGGATATCAGCGCTGTTACGCATGATCTTGCGCGTCGCTTCGAGGCCGCCAATTCCCGGCATGCGCAGATCCATCAGCACCACGTCCGGGTCGAGCTTGCGGCTCAGCGTGATGGCTTCCTCGCCGCTGGCAGCCTCTCCGACAACGTCGATGTCCTCCTCCTCATCCAGCAGGCGAGCGAGACTGGTACGAACCAGGTGGTGGTCATCGACAATGAGAACCTTGATCAAGGCAGACGTTCCTCGTCATTGCTGTTGATCACGGAAGCGTCCGTGAAGAGAGCGGATGGTCTTTAAACCACCAAGCTTGCCACACTCGTTGGCCAAGGGAAATTGACTTAGCGCCGGTACTAAACGTTACCGTCAACGGGGCGCGAAAACTGACGAGCAAGGTTGACGGGGGAAACAGTGGTCGGTATCATTCGCCTCGTTCTTGCGAGAGTACGTGTGGGGCCTTAGCTCAGCTGGGAGAGCGCAACACTGGCAGTGTTGAGGTCAGCGGTTCGATCCCGCTAGGCTCCACCATCGAATACTTGAAATGCCGCCTGGCGCTCTGCGCCAGGCGGCATTTTTCGTATGCACTTGTCATATCCCAGATATTTCCCACACTCTATACGGACTCACTGGAAAAATTGGAGGTCCGTGTGAGCGATACCGATCTGGGACTCATGGATGCCAGCCAGCTACGAAGTCTCTTCGAATCGCATGACGCTTCCCCTTTGGAGGCCACAAGAGCCGCTCTCGAGCGCATCGAGCGTTTCAACGGCGAGGTCAATGCCTACGTTCACGTCGACCGGGAGGGTGCCGAGGCTGCCGCCCATGCTTCGGCTCGACGCTGGGGGCAGGGGAGGCCGCTGAGTCCCATCGATGGCGTGACGGTTTCACTCAAGGATCTGACAGAGGTCGCCGGCATGCCTGTCAGGAAAGGATCCCTGACCGAGCCTGATACACCCTGCGAACGTGACTCGCCACCGACTCGTATGCTGAGGGAGGCGGGGGCTGTTATTCTCGGCAAGACCAATACGCCGGAGTTCGGCTGGAAGGCGATCACCGACAACCGGGTGCATGGTGCGACGGCCAACCCCTGGGATACTCGCCTGACCCCCGGCGGTTCTTCGGGAGGCGCTGCCGTCGCCGCCGCGCTCAATATGGGTGTGCTCCATCAGGGCGGTGATTCGGGGGGATCGATCCGTATTCCCGCCGCCTTCACCGGTGTGTTCGGCTTCAAGCCCACCTTTGGCTGGACGCCCCAGTGGCCCCCGTCGGAGGAACCAACCCTGTCCCATATCGGTCCCCTTACCCGTAATGTCGCCGATGCGGTGAAGATGCTCAACGTCATCGGGCGCTACGATTATCGTGACCCGTATGCGACGCGGGGCCAGCCAGAGGATTGGGGCGAAGAGCTTGGTCAGGGGCTTCAGGGGCTGCGAATCGCCTATTCGCCGGATCTCGGCTATGCCAGGGTCGACCGCGACGTGGCAGAGCGCGTGCGCTCGGCTGCCCATAAGCTGGAGGCGCTTGGTGCCACCGTTGAAGAGGTCGATCCCGGGTTCGAATCGCCGCTGGATATCTTCAACAAGCTCTGGTTTACGGCGTCGCTGGCTGTCTACGATGGAATGGATGAGCGCAATCGGCAATTGCTCGATCCGGGCATGGTTGCGGATGCCAGGCGAGCCGAGCAGTGGAGTGCGCTGGAACTGTTTTGCGCCCTGCGTGGCCGGGCCCGCTTGACCCAGCAGCTGGAGTACTTCAATCAGCAGTATCATCTGGTGATGACACCCTCGGTGGCGATCTCGCCATTCGAGCTTTTGCACAATGTGCCGCCTGAACGGGACATGCGAGACTGGGAGGAGTGGGCGCCGTTTTCCTACCCTTTCAACCTCAGCCAACAGCCTGCGGCATCGGTGCCCTGTGGCTTTACCGACGCCGGCTTACCCGTCGGTTTTCAACTGGCGGGGGGGAAGCATGATGACGCGCGCGTTCTGCGGGTCGCCCATGCCTTCATGGAGGCCTATCCAGCACGCTATCCCGCGGTGCCTAACCCGTATCAGAGCGGATAGAGCGCGATCCAGTCCAGGCTATCGGCGGGCTGACGCGCGTTCGGATAGCCACTGCTCCAGCTCCTCTGCGGATATGGCGGGACAGTAGTGATCGCCCTGTACATGCTTGCAGGATAGGCGGCTCACGGTGGTGGCTATAGCCTGATCATCGATGCCAATGACTACCGGATCGATATGGAGGGCCTGAAGTAGACGGCACAGCGCTTCCATCAGGTTGCGCTCATCCTGATGGGGTGCACTGGTCAGGCCGGCATTTATCTTGGCTCTGTCAAAGGGTAGGCGAGAGAGCCAGGCGAGGTCGAAAGAGTGGGTGCCCAGTCCATCGATGGTGAGGCGAACGCCCAGCCTCTCCAGCCGCTTGAGCATATGGGACGTGCCGTCCAGGTTGCTGGACAACCCTTGGCTAGGTATCTGCAGCACCATCCAGGCCAGTGAGTCGACCTGCTGGTGACGCAGAAAATGGTCGAGAGGTCTTCTATCGAAGGTATCGTGTACCAAATGTGACTCGCAGAGACGAATCGATACGGGCAGTTGGGCAAGCGATGAAGCGCTTTCCAGCCAACGCAGATGATGGGCGATGACGCTCTGTATCACCCAGCGATCAAGGCGAATACCCAAGCCCAAGCGGCATATGGTGTCGCCGAAGGCGTCAGGGGGAAGTTTCCATTCCATGGGATGTTGCCAGCGCAGTACGGCCTCCAGGCCGGTGCAGCAGCCGGTATCGACATCGATTTCGGGTTGGAAGAGGAGGCGAAAATGGCGCTCGGGTAGATGAATGGCTTCGCTCAGCCGGCTCTCGAGACGATGTTTTTCCTTCAACTTGGCCGTCAGGCGATGATCGACGAAGGCCAGGCGTCCCGGTCCCTTCTTTCGCGCCGTATACATGGCGCTGCGTGCCGCGGTGATCAGCGCTTCCTCATCCTGGGCGTCGCTCGGGTAAAGGGCGATGCCGATGGAAGCCGTCAGCAGCAGATAGCGACTCCCGGAGAGAAAAGGCGGCTCCAGCGCCTCCTGTAGCCGCTCTGTCACCACCTGGGCGGCTTCCGCCGTGCCATCCTTTTCCAGCAAGACGATGAACTGGTCGCCACCCAGCCTGGCCAGGGTGTCACGGCTGCGCAGGGCTTTCTGCAGTCGCTGGGCCAGCTCGCCCAGCAGTCGGTCCCCTTCCACGTGTCCGACGGCATCATTGATCGCCTTGAACCGATCGATATCGATGAACAGTACGGCAAGCCCGTTCTCGGCACGCTCCGCCTGGGCCAGGGCGTGATTGAGGCGGTCACGCAGCAGCAGCCAGTTGGGGAGTCCGGTCATCGGGTCGACATGGACCCAGTGTCTGTCACCTAGCTGTTTTCCACTGGGGGTGGCGAGGCTGACGAAGGTGCGCAGATAGTGATGCGGCTGCTGCTGTGCATCGAGCAGGGCATCGACGGTCATCAGGACAGGCATCGACTCACCGTCGTCACGGCGGCACAGGACTTCCTGTTGCCAGGAAGAGGGCTCATCGACATTCGCGCCTGGCTCGGCTCCAATCGTCGATGGTGTCCTCAGGGAAACGAAGAAGTGTTCGACTGGCCAGCCTGCGACCTCGCTGCACTCACAGCCGGCAATGCGGCAGAAGGCCTCATTGGCCATGACGATGAGGCCTGCGGCATCTGTCAGGACCATGCCGGTCTGACCCTGCTCGAACGCGCTCTGGATGAGCCGTGCGGGATGTCGGGCCAGTGAGCTGACCCTGTCGCCGGGTGGGTGTTTGCCGTGATGACTCATCGATTCGCCGAATTAGCCCCTGCTGTTTTCGGTTGAAACGTCGAGGTGAGATTCGACGCTGCCATGAGAGATTATCGTCATAAACGGTCCAGACTTTAGCGCTGCGCAAGGTTAAATTCGGGTCTGCCCTCAAAAGCCAATCATGATTGGCTTTTGACGCCTGAGCGGGTCTCAAGTTCGGAGACCGGGCGCCGATACAAGAATAAATATGTCGACCCTTTAGGCAGCTGGGTCGCCAAGGGTGGTTTCAGGCTTAGCGTCGTGCGTAGTGGGTGGGTCGCTTGGCTCCCAATTTTATCGTCAAAGGGGACCGCGTTGCGCATATCGGTTCGGATGGAAGCAATGACTCGATTCCTCTGCTCTCTGCAGGGGCGACTGCTTGCCGGCCTTGCTGCGACGTGGCTGGTGATTGTGGGCATTCTCTTGATGCTGGCCTGGCAGTATGGCAAGGCGCTGGTGGATGAGGTCAATCTCGATCACCTGCGTGACGACTCGCGCCTGATTGCCGATGGCCTGACCGAGAAGGTCAATCGTCGCCTGAATGCCCTGGCGCGACTGGCGCCGAATCTGCAGGGAATGAGCCCGGATGAACTGGGTGATGCCCTTGAGCACAACCAGTCCCTGCTGGAATGGTTCGAGGGCATCATGGTAACCGGTCCGGACGGCGTCGTGCTTGCCGACTGGCCAGTGGTGGAGGGGCGTGTCGGTCTTGATACGTCGGAAACCGAATATTTTCGCTTGTTGAGTCACTCCCCTTGGCCCTATGTCAGCAAGCCCTTCGTGGGTCGAGCCAGCGGTGACAACCTGGTGCTGATGCTGGTACCGCGGCTCGATGAGCAGGGGGCTTTCAGCGGAGTCGTCGGAGGGATGGTCAACCTGACAGAGGGTGGGCTGTTCCGATGGCTCGAGCGAAGCTGGCTGGGAGAAGAGGGGCGCGTCTCCGTGTTGTCGGCATCGGGCGAAGTCTTGTTTCATCCTGGGCGGACGAGCAGGCAGGCGTTCAATGGTTTGCCGTCACTCGACCTGGCTTTGGAGGGCTGGGAGGGGGAAACCGTTGCCCGCGGGATCAATGGCGAGTCGACGCTGATGTCCTATCGCCAGATCAGGCCGGCGAACTGGGTGGTCAAGGTATCGTTGCCCCGGTCGCAGGTTCGTGCGCCGCTGGGAGACTATCTCGTTACCCTTTGGTGGGCCTGGCTGGTATTGGCGGTAGTCTTGATGTTCAGCATGAGTTGGCTGGTCAGGCGCATGCTCAAGCCGCTGCACCGCCTCGAGCAGCAGATCGCTCAGGTAGGGGCGGGGGAGCGTCGCTACCTGGCGCTCTCCACCAGCATGGAAGAGTTGAGGCAGGTAGCCAGCAGTTTCAACCGTCTGGAGCATGAGCGCCTCTCGGCGCTGGAGCACCTGCGGGATCGGCAGGCCTTTCTCGATGCCGTGCTGGGGTCAACGCCGATAGGCATGTTCGTGGCTGACCTCAAGGGTCACCTGAACTACATGAACCCGGCGCTGCTGGAGCTGCTGGGACTCGATGCGTCGTGTACCCCCGAGGAGTGGTGGGGCCGAATTCATCCGGATGACCGCCAGGGAACCCAGGATATGTGGCGTCACTCCCTGTCGACCGGCAACGACTTCATGCGTCAGCTCCGCTTTCATCATCAGGAAGGTGTCACCCTGTGGGTGGAAGTGCATGCAAGCCAGGTGAAGGGCAGCGATCAGCCCCTCGGGTTCGTGGGTATGGTGAAGGACATTACCGAGCGTCGCCAGCAGGAGGCGTTGCAGCGATGGGAGGCTGAACACGACCCGCTGACGGGACTGCTCAATCGCCGCGGTTTCGAGCGGCGCCTGGAGGAGGCGCTGGCGGAATACGCCAAGACCGGTACCCCGTCGGTGCTGATCCTCTTCGATCTGGACCACTTCAAGCCCATCAACGACGAAGGCGGGCATGCCCTGGGCGACGAAATGCTTCGTCGTATCGCCCAGGTGGTGGCTTGGGAGGTTCGCCGTAGCGACCACGTTGCCCGCCAGGGTGGAGACGAGTTCGCCGTGCTGCTGCCCAGCTGTACCCTGAAGCAGGCCGAGGAGATTGCGGAATCCCTGCGGCGTGTGGTTTCCGAGGTTACTGTGGTGAATGAGAGTAGGGTCTACAGCATTACACTTAGCATGGGGGTGACTGCGTTCCAGGAGGGGGATGATGCCGTCGAGACCGTGCTGGCCCGAGCCGATGCCGCCAGCTACAAGGCCAAGGCCAATGGCCGCAACGCCGTGGTCATGGCGGATCCCGACGACGGCAGCCTTATCGACTCTCTATGGTAAGAGGGTGGGCCGACTTGCTGTGGTAAACGCTTGCGGGTGGTGATGGGTCAAACCGACGTGTTGAAGCGTCCCGGCTGCGCCCTTACTCGACCGCTGGCGCCATAGGTCGTCTTCTCGGCGGCCTCGTGAATGAACTCGAGGAGGCGCTTGTTCTGGCCCATGCGCAGGCCAACAAGCTGGCCGTTCATCGTGTTGAGCCGATGGGCCTTCTGCGTTCGCTCCATGGTGCTTTCCCATGACTCCAGGCAGCCGGCATCTTCGGCGGCCTGTCGGGCACCAGCGGCGCCCTCGGCATAGCCCAGGCGCTGCTGAACGTTACGGCGCAAGGTCTCTGTGGCTTCCAGTTGCTGCAGTCGCTGCTGCTTGAGTTCGGCAACCTCGGCGAGCTGGCGCCCGTCGATATCGGCGGCGGCAAGCAGCTCGCGCTCCTGCTCAAGCAGTTCGATCACGCCATCAAGGCGCTGCTGCTGCTCGCGGAGAAGCTTGGTCAGGCTCATTCGTCACCATTACCTGCAGTCGGTTCCAGCGACTCGATCAACCCGTCGGCGATCCGGTCGGCGCGAATTTCCAGGCGGCCTTCCCGAATGGCCTCGCGAATCTCCTCGACCCTGACGGTGTCGATGTCGCGGGAGCTGTCGGCGGCATTCTGCCGCAGGTGCGTGGTGGCCGCCGGGCCGGCATCCTGCTGGCTGGACTGACTGGGACCCTTGACCGGCTGCGCTTCCTCGCGGGGCGTCGTCGGTGTCGGACGAGTCAGGGGGTTCTGGCTGTTGATCTTCACTATATTGGCCTCGTGACCGGTGCTTTTACACGCTATCGGCTGCTCCGGAGAAAACTTTAGGCAATGATATAGCGAACACGCGCGAGGCGCATCCGCAGGTTAGTGTAGCAAGCCAGCGTCGAGAGTGTCGGCATGGCATGCCGAAGCACCGCTCAGAAATCGACGATCACCATTCCTTCTCCTGCCACTCGTCCAGTGACGACCTCGCGAGAGTCGAAACGTATCCGGATGCGGTCACCCAGCCCGCCGGGCTCGAGCGCCTGCCCCTCGCGGGAGACTCGAAACCCCGTGCCCCGGGCTTCGACCACGACGCGCTGATTGCGTTCCACCAGCGGCAAGGAGCGGAACTGGTGGGCTTGCAGCGGTTGCCCGGCGCGCAGCGTGCGAGTCGCCACCTGGCCGATGATCTGCTCCGCATCGAGCAGGGCATTGTTGGGAAGCTCCGCCAGGTTGCCTTGTCGCTGTTCCAGGTGCTCCGGGCGAACCGTATCGCCAGCGTTGAGCGTGGCTGCCAGGACCGGGTACTCGCCGAGAACGCCGATTTCAGCCTGCATGTAGCGCACCTGGCGCCCATCGCTGCCGCAGCGCACACCTACCGACACACGCCCGAGAGGCAGTTCGCCTTCCCGGGTCAGGAAGGGTTGGGGTGCAATGCACTCCGGCAACCGGGCCGAAGGAGGCCGCAGCTCGATGATGATCTCCTCGCCAAGGGGCTGTGCCTCGCTGTACAGGAAGCCATGTACGGCCTGGAGCAGGGCGTCGTCGTCGGCCTTGGCGATGCCGGGAAGTAGCGTCAGGCTGGCGAGGATCGGCCACAAAGTGAACAGGAGCTTGAAGGGGTGACGCTGCATGGCATTTGGCCGAGGTTGGTGATGGTGCCAGTGAATTCTAGCGTCCCGCGATTTCATGAAACAGCGGAAATGAATGCGGAAAACCGGTCTGTTCTTGCCATTGGTGTGACACCACTCTGGCTATTCTTCACTCTCAACAAGTTCCGCACACTGTTCATATTGAGTTTCGACCACGGGAGCGCCGGCATGATCGATAAGCTCGAGGCCGCCTTTAACTACCACCAGCAGGCGCTGGGCTTGCGCCAGGAGCGCCACAAAGTGCTGGCCAGCAATATCGCCAACGCCGATACGCCGAATTACAAGGCGCGGGACATGGATTTTTCCGGCGAACTCAAGAAGGCGGTCGAGCATGGTCGCTCATCTGGTGGCGGTTTGTCACTGGCAAGAACGTCTGCGGGGCATCTGGGCGGGCAGGGCTTCGCACCGCCTAGCCAGAACTTGCTGTATCGCGTACCGGACCAGCCGAGCCTGGACGGGAACACGGTGGATATGGACCGTGAGCGTACCCAGTTCGCCGACAATGCGGTGCGCTACCAGGCGGCGTTGACCATCCTCAACAGCCGTATCCAGGGCCTGAAGAGCGCCATGCAGCCGGAGTAAGCAGCCGGAACAACCAGAGAGAGATCGTTCCATGTCGATGTTTTCCGTTTTCGATATCGCCGGCTCGGCCATGAGCGCCCAGTCGCAGCGCATGAACGTCACGGCCAGCAACCTGGCCAATGCCGACAGCGTGGCGGGGCCGGATGGTGAAGCCTATCGCGCCAAGCAGGTGCTGTTCGAGTCGCGCCACCAGGGCGCCCATGGCATCGGTGGCGTGGGCGTGCGCAGCGTGGTGGAAGATACCTCGCCCATGCGCATGGAGTACCGCCCCGAGCACCCGCTGGCCAATGACGATGGCTACGTGACCATGCCCAACGTCGAGCCGGTACACGAGATGGTCAACATGATCTCGGCTTCCCGCTCCTACCAGGCCAACGTCGAAGTCATGAACACGAGCAAGCAGATGATGCTCAAGACACTCACTCTAGGGGAGGGCTGATCATGATGGGTGGAATTGATCCTACGGCACTGGCCACTATCAACGGTGGTGGGGCCAAGCTGAATCAGAGTCAGTCAGATGAGCTGAGGGAGAGCTTTCTCATGCTGCTGACCACCCAGCTACAGAACCAGGATCCGCTCAATCCCCTGGAAAACCATGAGATGACCTCGCAGATTGCCCAGATCAATACGGTTAGCGGCATCGAGCAGCTTAACCAGACGCTGCAGGGCATTACAGCACAAATGGACGCCAATCAGGCCATGCAGGCGACTCACCTGATTGGGCAGGGCGTCCTGGTGAAAGGTGATCGCGTGCTGCTCGAACAGACGGAAGAGGGCCATGCCCACACCACGCCATTCGGGATCGAGCTGCTCAAGCCAGCCGACAATGTGCGGGTGACGATTACCAACGCGAGTGGCCAGGTAGTCAATCGCTACGACATTGGCTCTGTTAAGGCCGGCGTCGAGTCGTTTCAGTGGAACGGCAAGACATCAGAAGGCGATAGTGCAGCTCCCGGTTCCTATCGCGTAAGGCTGGAAGCCACCGATGCCGATGGCGATGCGGTCAGCGCCCAGGCGCTGAACTACGCCATGGTGGGCGGCGTCACGCCCAAGGATAGTAACGGTAACGTGCGCCTGGACCTAGGCGCCGTCTATGGCCAAGTCGGCCTTAACGAAATCAAGCAGATTCTGTAATCGCGCAGCAAGGAACGAGGATAATACAATGAGCTTTTCACAAGCACTTAGCGGGCTGGCCTCCCAGTCCGAAAATCTCAAGGTCATCAGCAACAATATTGCCAACTCCCAGACGGTGGGCTTCAAGACCAGCGGCGTGGCCTTTGCCGATGTCTTTGCCGGCGCCAATAGCCGGGTGGGTCTGGGGACACGTGTCGCTGCCGTGACGCAGAACTTCGAGTCGGGCGATCTGGAAAATACCGGCCGCAATCTGGACCTGGCCATCGCCGGCCAAGGTTTCTACCGCATGGAGCAGCCTAGCGGTGAGGTTGTATTCTCCCGCAATGGGCAGTTTAGCCAGAATGCGGATGGTTTTCTGGTGAATGCGAGCGGCCAGCGTCTTACCGGCTTTGGGTTAAGCGATCCCAATGATGCGTTCTCTGAAGTGATTGCAGGGGGTGCCCCACAAGCTATCCGTATCCCTAGAGATGATATTCCTGCTCAAGAAACCAGCGAAGCCAATGCTAGCTATAACTTGAACGCTGCAACCGTTCCCGGGGTAGGGTTGCAAACAGTCACCCTGGACGATGGTGCCGGAGGGGAGGTGGATGTTGAGTACCACTACTCCAACAGTTTTACGGTATACGACTCACTGGGGAATGCCAGGGTGCTGTCGCTTTATTTCGAGAAAGTGGCAGACAACACATGGGAAGGACGTGCTGCTCTGGACGGGGTGAAAGATGGGGGGGGGAACGACTTCGCTGTAGCCTTTAACCAAAATGGCAGTATTCAGGATGGCGGCGGTGTCGCTACCCCTGCGCAGAGCACCACAGTAGATGTGACTGACCTTCTAGCTGGTGGTGGCAATATCTCGGCAACTGACCTGCCGGGTGTTCCTGACAATACATACGCTGATGCAGCTGCGCTCGCTGGCGCGTTACAAGCATCTGCTGCAATCGATGCGGTTGCTGTCAATGGCAGTGAGTTAACAATTACCTATGCGCAGGGAGCAGCTACCAATTTTACGCTGACGAACGATGGCACAGGTGAAGTTGCAAATTTCACTATCGCTGTTGCTGAGGCACCTGCTGCTGGGGGCAGTCAATTCAATTTCGTTTTTGATGAGCAATTTCTGGGTGGGGCCGAGGAGCTCGACTTCGTTTTCAATATGGCAGGAAGTACCCAGTTTAATAATAACTCGGTTCAAAATACCTTGAATCAGGATGGTTATACTTCCGGCAGCCTGGCGGGTATCGAGGTGCTGGAAGATGGTAGAATTATTCGCAACTATACCAACGAAGAGCGTCGGGCTGCCGGTCAGGTCGTATTGACCAGCTTTGCTAACGTCGAAGGACTGCAGCCCGATGGTGACAACGCTTGGCGAGCCACTAACGCCTCCGGCGAGCCGGTAATCGGTGTGGCTGGCACTGGCCTGTTCGGTACCATCGCTTCCGGTGTGCTGGAAAACTCCAACGTGGACCTGGCCAAGCAACTGGTCGATATGATCGTTGCCCAGCGTGCCTACCAGGCGAACTCCAGCTCCATCAGCACCCAGGATGAGCTGTTGCAGACGGTTATCAACCTGTAGGCCTGATGCTCGCCGGGCCGTTGCTCCATTTAGAGCGTTGACCCGGCTTGCACGTCGGACACCTCACTTTGGCTTCTTCCGAGGGGGCCTTTTTCACCCTGGGTAGCGTTAGCAGACAGCAGGCACAACGATGGATCGCATCCTCTATACCGCCATGAGCGGAGCCAAGCAGAGCATGGATCAGCAGGCGGTGGTCAGTCACAACCTGTCGAACCTCGACACCGCCGGGTTTCGCGCCCAACTGCATGCCATGCGCGCCGTACCGGTGCAGGGCAACGGCGCATTGCCTACCCGCGTATCCGTGGCGGGCACCACGCCGACGAGCGACTTTACCCCGGGGCCCATGAATGCCACCGGCCGCGAACTGGACGTGGCGATGCAGGGCAATGCCTGGCTCGCGGTGCAGAGTGAAGATGGAGAAGCCTATACCCGTCGCGGCGACCTGCAGATTGCCGGAGACGGCATCCTGATGGTAGTGGGGCGGCCGGTCATGGGTGACGGTGGTCCGATACAGGTGCCCCCCGGCTCACAGCTGTACATGGGCGCCGACGGCACTCTGAGTGCCATCGGTGAAGGCGAGGGACCTGAAGCCCTTGCCGATGTCGGGCGTATCAAGCTTGTCACGCCGCAGGCCGATCTGGTGCGCGGCGACGATGGTCTGTTTCGCCCGCTGCCGGATGTACAAGGCAATGTGGCACAGCTGGCCGCAGACGAAGAGGCCCGCGTGGCGACCGGCGTGCTCGAAGGCAGCAACGTCGGGGCCATTGATGCCATGGTGTCGATGATCGACGTGGCGCGACGCTATGAAATGCAGATGAAAGTGATCAGCACCGCTGATGAAAATGCCCAGCGGGCCAATAACCTGCTTTCCATACAGGGCTGAAGGCTCTCTATATTGGGTTGAAGGCTCTCTATATTGGGCTGAAGGCTCTATTCAGGGCTCATGGTCTGACAGCTAGGCACTTTTTGAGTGGTGCCCGAGGAAACGAATATGATCAAGTCACTTTGGACGGCCAAGACGGGCCTGGAATCGCAACAGGTCAAGCTGGACGTCATCTCCAACAATCTGGCCAACGTCAGCACCAATGGTTTCAAGCGCTCACGTGCTGTTTTCGAGGACCTGCTCTACCAGAACATGCGCCAGCCAGGTGCCCAGAATGACGCGCTGAACCGACTGCCTTCCGGCATGCAGGTGGGGACCGGCGTGCGACCAGTTGCCACCGAGCGGCTGCACACACAAGGCAATCTGGAACGTACCGAGAACTCCCGAGATCTGGCCATCAACGGTAACGGCTTCTTCGAGATCCAGATGCCGGACGGCACCTCCTCCTTTACCCGTGATGGCAGCTTTCAGATCGATGAAAATGGCCAGATGGTCACCGCCAACGGTTATCCCCTAGAACCTGCCATCTTCATACCGGAGACGGCCCTGTCGGTGACGGTTGGCGAAGATGGCACGGTTTCCATCACTCAGCCGGGCGTGGCCCAGTCCCAAGATATTGGTCAGATAACCCTGACAACGTTCATCAATCCAACGGGCCTGGAGTCTGTCGGCGGCAATCTTTACAAGGAAACAACGTCCTCGGGCGTTGCCAACCAGGCAGTTCCCGGGATGGACGGCGCGGGACGTCTCTTCCAGGGCTTTGTGGAAACCTCCAACGTCAACGTGGTGGAGGAGATGGTCAGCATGATTCAGACCCAGCGCGCCTACGAGATCAATAGCCGTGCGGTGCAGACCAGCGACGAAATGCTGGCCCGGTTGAGCCAGCTCTGACAGACGACGGCATGATGATTTCCACTCCCTGCCATGGGAAGCGAGCAAGCATGAAAGGCGCGGGTTTTTCGAAATCGAGACTGATTCTGGTCCTCCTCGTCCTGGCGGTATTGGCCTTGGGCGGCTGCGCTCAAGTTCCCCGTGCCTCGGTGGTCGGGGAGCAGGAGCAGATCGCCATCATCGAGCCACCGCCTCGCCTGGCCAATGGCTCGATCTACCAGGCGCATCGCGGGTCCCAGCCGCTGTTCGAGGACCGGCGTCCGCGCATGATCGGCGATATTCTTACCATCGTTCTGGACGAGCAGGTGAGTGCCAGCAAGAACTCCCAGTCCAATGCAAACCGAAACGGCTCGATGGGTCTGGATCTTGCCGGCTTACCCGATGCCCTGGAGGAACTGGCCAAGTATGGCTTCGACGTATCGGGCAACAGCGACTTTGCTGGCGGAGGTGGCTCCCAGGCCAACAACAGCTTTACCGGAACCATCACCGTGTCGGTACTCGAGGTGATGCATAACGGCAACCTGAGAGTGCGTGGCGAGAAGCAGATCGCCATCAACCAGGGTGTGGAGTTCATCCGTTTCTCCGGTGTGGTGAACCCGCGCACCATAACCGGCCAGAATACCGTGCCCTCCACGGCAGTGGCCGATGCCCGTATCGAATACGTGGGTAGTGGCTATATCCATGAGGCGCAGCATATGGGCTGGCTGCAGCGGTTTTTCCTCAATATATCGCCCTTCTAACGATGACCGAATACCGAGGCGCAGGCATGACGCTGTTCAAGACGCTTACCAAGACGTTCCCCCATCCGCAGGCACACCGCGTCGTGGCGAAGCTGGCGCTGCTGCTGTTGGCCGGCCTGCTGGCACTGCCAGTACAGGCCGAGCGGATACGCGAGATCGCCAACTTCGCCGGCGTGCGTGACAACGTGCTGGTGGGCTATGGCCTGGTGGTTGGTCTCGACGGTACCGGTGATCAGACCATGCAGGCGCCTTTCACCGGTCAGAGCCTGACCAATATGCTGTCGCAGCTCGGCATCACCGTTCCGCCGGGCACCAACATGCAGTTGCGCAACGTGGCGGCGGTCATGATAACCGCCGACCTGCCGCCGTTTTCCCGCCCCGGCCAGCGGCTGGACATCAATGTCTCTTCCATCGGCAATGCCCGTAGCCTGCGTGGCGGTACCCTGCTCATGACGCCGCTCAAGGGTGCCGATGGCGATACTTACGCCATCGCCCAGGGCAATCTGCTGGTGGGCGGTATGGGCGCTGCTGCGGGCGGTGCCGCCGTGCAGGTCAACCAGTTGGCCGGGGGGCGTATCCCCGGGGGAGCCATGGTGGAGCGGGAAGTGCCGCTGAACCTGGGCGCCGAGGCAGGGCTGCTGGAGCTGGAACTCAAGCAGGCCGACTTCGGTACCGCCCAGCGTGTGGTCAACGCTATCAACGGCGAGTTTGGCCGGCCAGTGGCCGCGGCACGTAACTCCCGGGTCATCGCCCTGGATGGCCCCATGAACGAGAACTCACGGGTCAACTTCATGGCCCAGGTCGAGAATATCCGGATCACGCCCATGGAGGCCCCGGCCAAGGTGGTCTTCAATGCCCGCACCGGGTCGGTAGTCATGAACAGTGCGGTGACCCTGCGCAGGGCCGCCGTAGCTCATGGCAACCTCTCCATCGTCATCGATACGCGCTTCCTGGTCAGCCAGCCGCCGCCGTTCGGCGACGGCGAGACCGTGGTGGTGCCTGACACCGAGATCGAGGTCCAGGAGCAGGATGCCTACCTGCGCGTGGTCGAGGGGGCAGACCTGGTTGACGTGGTCAATGCGCTGAATGCGCTGGGTGCCACGCCCAGCGACCTGATGTCGATCCTCGAAGCCCTCAAGGCATCCGGCTCGCTGCGTGCCGACCTGGAGATCATCTGATGAGCATCCAGGACTTCAGCAGCCAGTTCGCCCTCGACGTCCAGGGCCTTGAGCGACTCAAGCACACGGCGCGCAACGATGAGGCCGCCGGCCTGAAGGGCGCCGCCCAGCAGTTCGAGGCGCTTTTCCTGCAGATGATGCTCAAGAGCATGCGTGATGCCACCCCGACCACCGGCCTGCTCGACAGCGAGCAGACCGAGTTCTACCAGTCGATGCTCGACCAGCAGTGGGCACAGACCATGGCCGGCCGCGGCATTGGCCTGGCCGATCATCTCGTTGCCCAACTGCAGAGCCAGGGCGTGGGACAAGGTCGCCAGGCGCAGGAAGTCGATCGCGAAATCAACGAGCTGATTGCCGGCATTCCCCGCGGTACGCCGCGTGTGCTCAAGGACGCACTGCAGCCTGTCGAAGAGGATGGGATCGAGGATGAGAAAGGCAGCGAGAGCCGTGTGGCGAGCATGACCGAAGCGCCGCCGGCCAGCTTCCTCGACGAGCTGGAGACCGCCCGCGGAGGCTTCATGAGCGCGGTGGACGCCTTGCCGGCAACGTCGGCAGCGGCGGGAACGGAGTCGCTGCGTAACGCCACGGTGCCTACTGCCAGTGCAGCCGAATCACGTAGCCGTGGCCAGAGCGGTGAACATGTGACGCGCTTCATGGACAAGCTCACTGCACCCGCCCAGGCAGCCAGTCGGCGTACCGGCGTGCCTGCGGAGTTGATCCTGGCCCAGGCGGCACTGGAAACCGGCTGGGGGCGTCACGAGATTGCGAAGGCCGACGGCGGCAACAGCCACAATCTCTTCGGCATCAAGGCCGGCAGCAGCTGGCGTGGCCCCACCACGGACGTGACGACCCACGAGTACATCAACGGCAACCGAACCCGGATCGTTGACTCCTTCCGTGTCTACGGTTCCTTCGAGGAGGCCTTCACCGACTATGCCAACCTGATCGGGAACAACCCTCGCTACGCGGCAGTGACCACGGCGGGCAGTGCCGAACAGGCGGCCAGGGCGCTGCAGGCCGGGGGCTACGCCACCGACCCGGCCTACGCCGACAAGCTGATTTCGATCATGAACACCATGGGGCCGCAGGTTGCCCAGGGTGACAACGACTCTTTGGTCTTCCTGCGCTACTAGGCTGTGTCCGAAAACTGACTGCGCTCGACCATACGGCGTTAAAAATCGGCTCAAAGTACTCATTTACACCCTGTAAGCTCCGTCTTTTCGCCGATTTTTGCCTTGTTTGGCCTTCGCTCGCCGACTTTTCAGACAAAGCCTAAAGGCGCTAAAGTTTTTCTTCTAGAGGCCGATATTTCGGACATTGGCGAAAGGAAACGACACCATGAGCATGTTCTCTATCGGTCTCAGCGGCCTGAATGCCGCTCAGAATGCGCTGAATACCACCAGCAACAACATCAGCAACGTCTATACGCCGGGCTACAATCGTGAGCTGACGATTCTGGGCCAGCAGGGCGCTACCGCTGGCGGCGTGCAGGTCAACGACATTCAGCGCCAGTTCAACCAGTTCGTGGCCTCGCAGCTCAATGCCGCGACCAGCTCGTCGAGCGCGCTTGCGACCTACGAGAACCAGATCAGCCAGATCGACAACCTGCTGGCCGATAGGGAAGCGGGCCTGGCGCCGCTGATGCAGAACTTCTTCTCCTCCCTCGAGGACCTGGCCGGCGCTCCGTCCGATCCCGCCGCACGGCAGGGCGTATTGGGTACAACCAATACGCTGACCGCCCAGTTTCGGTCCTTCGACGGCTACCTGCAGGACATGCAGCAGGGCATCAACGGTCAGATCAGTGACGAAGTCACCCAGATCAACAATACGACCGAGCAATTGGCGACCCTCAATCGGGAGATCGCCCTAGCCCGTGCGCGCAGCGGCGAGGCGCCTAACAGCCTGCTCAACCAGCGCGATCAGCTGGTGCATGAGCTCAGCGAGCGCATGGATGTCCGGCTCAACATCCAGGACGGGAAGTCCTACAACATCAGCCTGCCCAACGGGCAGCCGCTGGTGGCCGGCACCAATCACTATCGTCTCGAAGCCATGGATGCTCCGAACGATCCGCAGCGCACC
Source organism: Halomonas sp. ANAO-440 (assembly GCF_019915905.1). Classification (NCBI taxonomy): domain Bacteria; kingdom Pseudomonadati; phylum Pseudomonadota; class Gammaproteobacteria; order Oceanospirillales; family Halomonadaceae; genus Halomonas; species Halomonas sp. ANAO-440. Next base: position 422,176 of record NZ_JAHXBV010000002.1, read on the forward strand.
GTGCTCGGCTATCGGGACTCCGGTGGCAACCTGGTGGCCATGCCCGAGGACACCATCAAGGGTGGCACCCTGGGCGGCCTGATGACATTCCGCGCAGAGACGCTGGACAAGACCCAGAACCAGATCGGCCAGCTCGCCGTATCGATGGTGACCGGTTTCAACGAGCAGCACCGTCTGGGTCAGGATCTCAATGGCGAGCAGGGCGGCGACTTCTTCAGTATCGGTCAGCCCCAGGCCTACTCCTACCCGCGTAATACCGGTGGTGCAGAAGTCATCGATACGAGCTTCGATGCGGCAAATATCCATCAGTTGCGTGCGACGGACTATACAGTGCGCTTCGGCGCTCCAGATGATCCACCCCAGGTCATCCGCAAGGACAATGGCCAGCAGCTGGCAGCCGATCAGGTCGATTGGGATGCTGGAACAAATACGCTGGCCTTTGGTGGTATCACGCTCGAGTTCAGCGATACGCCAAACATTGGTAATCGCTATGAAGTGCAGCCAGTGCGCCGCGCCTCGGCCAACATGGAGTCGCAGATCATCGACCTGGACAAGATCGCCGCGGGAAGCTACGTGGCCGCCAGCGGTGACATGGTCAGTGGCCAGCTACGTGCTGAAACGGAAGCGCTTACTGGACTTGTTGGTAGCGAAAATTATGCCATGTCTTTGAACAGCGATGGCACGTTGATATTCGGCGCTGGAGATGGCGAAGTTAGGCCTGCCACTGTGCTTGTTAACGGCGAGGAGCGCACCGTAAACGGCGATGGAACGGTGAGTGGCGCTTCTTTGACCGCTGGAGCGACACTCACTGTGGATGGGATCAGCTTCAAGGTGAAACTGCCCAATGCCACCCAGGGTGAGTTTACGCTCGGCCTGGGCATCGCCGCTTCCGGCACCGGCGATAACCGTAACGCCCTGGCCCTGCAAAACCTGCAGAGCCAGGCGCTGGTGGCCGGCCGGTCGTCGCTCAGCCAAGCCTACGGCGGCATGGTCAGCGATGTCGGCAACCAGGCGAATATCGTCCAGGTCAACCTCGATGCGCGCCAAGGCCTGACCGCCCAGCTCAAGGCGGTGCAGCAGTCGGAATCTGGGGTCAACCTGGATGAGGAAGCGGCCAACCTGATTCGCTACCAGCAGTTCTATTCCGCCAATGCCCGAGTGATCGATACCGCGTCAACGGTGTTCGATACCATTCTCGGTCTGCGTAACTGATTCGAAGGGAGTCCAGCGCGATGCGTATCAGCACCGTCACCATGTTCGAGCAGAGCGTCTCGTCCATGAACCGTCAGCAGGGCGACTTCCTCAAGGTCGGTCAGCAAATCGCCAGTGGCCGCCGGGTGGTGAATCCCTCCGACGACCCCCAGGCATCGTCGCGGGCCGTGGGCGTATCCCAGGCCAAGGCGATTACCCAGCAGTTCGCCGATGCGCGGATTTCCGCACGCAATTCTCTGTCACAGGCGGAAAGCGTCCTCAACAGCGTCAGCGATGCCGTGACCAGCGCCAAGACACTGCTGGTGCAGGCGGCAAGCGACACTCTGAGCGATGTGGACCGCCAGTCGGTGGCAAGCGAACTGCGCGGGATCTACGAGACGCTGATCGGCCAGGCCAACGCCTCCGACGGCAATGGCCGCTACCTGTTCGGCGGCTACCGCGACGATTCGCCGCCCTTTGCCCGTACCGCTGGTGAAGGCGTTCAGGGCACGCAGTACATTGGCGACGAGAACACTCGTGAGCAGCGCATCGATGCCTCGCGCCTGCTGCCGGTGGCCGATAACGGCAAGTCGATCTTCCAGAGCGTACCTTCAGGCGCTGGCTATGTGGCGCGGGCCGAGCGTGATAGCGGTGGGGAGAGCATTGGCACCCAGGTGGGTTTTGACCGCAATCAGGGCTCGGTTAGCTTCAAGGGCCCTAGCCGTGTAGATCCAGGTAACGAGCTATTTGGCGAGAGCTTTACGATACAATTTGATGTTGATGTAGACGGTTTTCCTGTTGTCCAAGCAGTAGATTCTAATGGCAACCTTTTGACGTACACCAATGGTGACGAAGTCCTTAATGAGTCATATGAATCTGGCAAATTGGTCAGCTTCGGCGGTATCAGTATTACCCTCGAGGGGGAGCCGGAAGTGGGCGACCAGATCCAACTGCGTCCGGCCAACGCCCAGGGCGCCAACCAGGACCTGTTCAAGTCGTTGAAGGACGCCATCGACGTGCTGGAGATGGACCAGCAGGGTCAGCCCGAGAATCGCGCCCACTTCCGCAATACGATCAACGCCGTGATGCGCGAGATGGATAACAGCCTCGACAACGTCCTCACGGTGCGCGCCTCCATGGGGGCACGTCTCAACGAGCTGGATGTGGTCGATGCGGTGGGCAGCAACCGCATGATGAACTACGACAAGACGCTTTCCGACCTGGTGGACCTGGACTACAGCGAAGCCATCGCCGAATACAGCCTGCGTCAGGTGGGCCTGCAGGCGGCCCAGAAGGCCTTTGTCGATGTAAAGGGCTTGTCGCTGTTCAACTTCCTGTAATCCCATGTCCTGATGTCAAGTTCCCTGAGGCCGGGCGTTTGTCCGGCCTTTTCGCCGCCCCGGCCTGCCTGGGCGGTTTTTTTTGATGTGTCCGAGCGGGCAGGCAAATCAGGTTCCCAGTGGGGCAAGCATGTCGATCAATTGGTACATGAACTGCAGGCCGTTGCTGAACAGGCGCTGGAGGAAACGTCCCATGTCGGTCATCAGCACCATCAGCAGGATGAGACCCACGATAAGGGAGGTTGGGAAGCCGATGTTGAATACCGTCAACTGTGGCGCCGAGCGGTTGAGGATGCCCATGGCCAGGTTGATGATCAACAGCGATCCGACTAGCGGCAGGGCCAGCGACATGCCGGCAACGAAGATGGTGCCGCCGTAGCGCACCATCATCTCGAAGGCCGCAGGGTTGAAGGTGCCGATGCCGACCGGCAGGCTATAGAAGCTGGTTGCCAGCGCTTCCAGCACCATCAGGTGGCCACCCAGGGCCAGGAACATCAGCAGCGTGATCATGAAGAAGATTCGTGACAGGATCATGGTGTTGGTGCCGCTGCCGGTATCGAAGAAGGTAGCGAAGGCCAGGCCCATCTGCAGGCCGATGAACTCCCCCGCGGCCTGGACCACGGCGAATACCACATGCATGACCAGGCCGATGGCGATGCCGATCAGCATCTGCTCCACCATCAGGCCGAAACCGGCCCATGAGACGATCGGCACGTCAGGCATGGGGGGCAGAACCGGGGCGATCACTAGCGTTACCAGGAACGCCAGGCCGATCTTGGCCTGGTTGGGTACGCTGGAGTGGCCCCACAGCGGTGAGGCGACCAGGAAGGAGGTAATCCGCACGAAGGGCCAGAACAGGATTACCAGCCAGCCGTGCAGCTGGGCAAAGGTCACCTCGACCATGGCGGGCTCACATCAACATGCTGGGGATATTGGTGAACAGATTGCGGGTGAAATCCGTGATCAGCTTAAGCAGCCAGGGGCCGGCGAATACCAGTACGGTAAAGACGCCCAGGATCTTGGGGATGAACGAAAGTGTCATCTCGTTGATCTGGGTCGCGGCCTGGAACAGGCTCACGGTCAGGCCGGTCAGCAGTGCGGTGATCAGCAGAGGGCCGCCCAGGAAAAGCGTGACGCGCATGCCCTGGTAGGCGATGCCCATAACCATTTCCGGTGTCATTCTTCGCTCCTTGCCGACAGCTTCGTGTCGACCCAAAGGGTTTCAGCGCTCGGAGCCTGTCGGATTTGACCGATCGTCACGAGAGACCGGATCTCGCAGTAGATCAGTGTTAAGTCCGACAGGCTCCTAAATATAGAAACTTTCCGCCAGCGAGCCGATGATCAGCTGCCAGCCATCCACCAGCACGAACAGCATCAGCTTGAAGGGCAGGGAGATCGTGGCCGGCGGCACCATCATCATGCCCAGTGACATCAGGGTGCTGGCCACCACGAGGTCGATGATCAGAAAGGGAATGAAGATAGTGAAGCCGATCTGGAACGCCGTCTTCAGCTCACTGGTCACGAACGCCGGCACCAGGATCCTCAGCGGCACATCCTCTGGCCCCTGCATGGGGCCGATTTCCGCCAGCCGGGCAAACAGGGCCAGATCGGGCTCCCGGGTCTGGGCCAGCATGAACTCGCGGAACGGCTGCTGCGCCAGCAGCAGGAACTCGTCGAAATTGATCTCGTCGTCGGAAAGCGGTACCCAGGCCGTTTCATAGACGATGGAAAAGACCGGCGACATGACGAAGAAGGTCAGGAACAGCGCAAGGCCGAGCAGCACCTGGTTGGGCGGCGTGGCCTGAGTGCCCAAGGCGGTTCGCAGCAGGCTGAGCACGATGATGATACGGGTGAAGCCGGTCATCATCAGCAGCGCCGCCGGCAGGAAGGCCATGGCGCTGAGCAGCAGCAGGGTCTGCAGCTGGATCGACCACTGCTGGCCGCCATCCTCCAGCGGCTGGCTGACGATGCCGGGAAGCTGTTGGGCGACAGCCGTGAGCGGCATGGCCATCAGCAGGCAAGCCCCCAGCAGGGCAAGCAGGGCCTTGTGCCGGGTCGTGGGCCGGTTATTGGGCAGTGCAGGGTGAATCATGACGCTCCCCGACCGGGGCCTCCCAGTCCGGCGTTGTGCTTCAGGGCACGGGCGAAGCGGGTGGCAAAACGCTCTCCCTGAAGTTCGACGCTTTCGGGCTCGCGGGGACGCTCGGGCGCCGCCAGCTCATGCAGCTTGTTGATCTGGCCACCGCCCACGCCGAGGATGAGCCAGGTGCCTTCCACCTCCACGATCACCAGGCGCTCGCGGCTTCCCAGGACGGTACTGCCGACGATCTGCAAATGCCCTCCGGCGGCACGACGCTGTGGCCCCCAGCGCTTCAGTAGCGACGTGCAGACCAGGATGATGGCGATGACCAGTCCCAGGGCGGCAGCGGTCTTGCCCAGCGTCGCCATGCCTACCAGGGCATCGCCGCCGACAGCCAGAGACTCCAGCCCTGTTGCCTGAGCCTCGGAGGAGGAGGTGTCTTTCATCGGTTGAGCTTCTGGACCCTTTCGGAAGGTGTAATGATCTCGGTGATACGGATGCCGTACTTGTCATCCACCACGACCACTTCACCCTGGGCGATCAGGTAGCCGTTGATCAGGATGTCCATGGGCTCGCCGGCCAGGCCGTCCAGCTCAATCACCGAACCCTGGGCGAGTTCCAGCAGTTGCTTGATGGTCAGCTTGGTGCGGCCCAGCTCCACGGTCAGCTTGACCGGGATATCCATGATCATTTCCAGGTCGCGAGCCGTACCGGCTTCGCTGCCCTTGTCCAGGGGACGGAAGATGCGGTCGCCGGCCGCCTGGGCAACCGGTGTAGAGGCAGCCTGGGCAGCGCTTGCTGCTTGCTGTTCGCTGGACTCGCTGGCTTCCTGCTCGGCCAGCGCCTCGGCCCAGGGGTCGTCATCGTCAGCTGGGCCGCTGGCTGCTTCCTGCTCAGCCATGGCTTCCGCCCAGGGGTCGTCTTCGGCCGGGGTTTCCGCCGCTTCCTGTTCGGCCATGGCTTCCGCCCAGGGGTCGTCGTCGGGAATATTCTGATCGGGTTTCTTGGGATCAGTCATGCTTGGATTCCTTGGCTTGAGGCGCAGCGCCCTTCTTGAAGGCATCAGGTGAAACTGAGTTCTGCGCACCATGATCGATGATGCGAATGACACGCAGCGCGCGCTGCTCGTGCTGGCTGCCGTAGTCGCACTCCATAACCGGAACGCCATCCACGCTGGCGAAAACGGTTTCCGGAAGCTCCAACGTCAGTACGTCCCCGACCTTCAGCGCCATTACGTGAGCAATGCGGCTGGGAACATCGGCAAAATTGGCGATGAGCTCCACCTCCGAGTGGCGGATCTGGCCGGCCATGCGCTTCGACCAGGTACCGTCCTGGTCGTGATGGCTGTCGTTGAGCGGGTTGGCCAGCAGGTCCCGCACTGGCTCGACCATTGTATAGGGAATGCAGATCTGGAAATTGCTGGAGAGATTGCCGACTTCGATATTGAAGCTGGTATTTACCACGATCTCGTTTGGCGAGTTGGTGATATTGGCGAACTTGGACTGCATCTCCGAGCGAAGGTACTGGATCTCCAGCGGATAGACGGACTTCCACGACTCCTCGTAGGCTTCGATGGCCAGTCGCAGAAGCCGCTGAATGATGCGTTGTTCGGTGTTGGTGAACTCCCTTCCCTCGGACTTGGTCAGGAAGCGTCCGTCGCCGCCAAACAGGTTGTCCACCACCATGAAAACCAGGTTGGGGGGGAATACGATCAGCGCCGACCCGCGCAAGGGCTTCATGGCGATGATATTGATATTGGTTGGCACCGGCACGTTGCGCGAGAAGTCGCTGTAGCTCTGGTAGCGTACCGAATCCACTGTAATGTCCGCACTACGGCGTAGCAGGTTGAACAGCCCCATGCGGAAATGCCGCGCGAAGCGTTCGTTGATGATATCCAGGGCCTGCAGGCGCTCGCGTATGACGCGATGCTGGGACGCGGGATCATAGGGACGGATGCGAGACGCCTCACCGCTGCCTGCAGCAGGTTCGTCGTCTCCGCTGACCCCCTTTAGCAGGGCGTCGATCTCATCCTGTGACAGCAGATCGTCTTGGGACATGGTGGCAGGGGCACCCGGTTATTGCACGATGAACTCGGTGAACAGCACGTCCCGTATATCCAGGGGTGGCTGCGGCTGGGTCAGCGGCTCGGAGAGAACGGCGATGACTTCGTCGCCGAGGCGACGCTTGCCCTCCGGTGAAGTGAGCTCGCTGGCCTGCTTGCCGGAAAACAGCATCAAGAGGCGGCTGCGCACCTGGGGCATGTGTTCATGGAGAAGCGCACGTGTCTCCTCGTTGCCTACCTTCAACGACAGCCCGGCATAAAGTAGTCGGGAACCGAAGTCGTCGTCGGCGAGGTTCACGGTGAAGGGGTCGATCTTGAGAAAGATCGGCGCCTGACGCTCGAGTTGCTGCCCCTGCATGTTGCCGGAGCCATCACTGCGATCGTTCATGACCAGATAGATTGCTACCCCGGCTGCCGCCGTGGACATCAGTACCAGCAGTATCATCAGCCACAGCAGCTTGGATGAGCCACCCGTCGATTTCGCCATTGCCTTGCCTATCGTGAAGTGTTTGTCCAGCCGGAAAAGGGCAGTATGCGGAAATCGCGCGGGTCGTGATGAAAGGAACAGACCGCGCGAACGGCCCTATCTTGGCAATTTGTCTCAGGCGTAGAGGTTAACCCGGCCATCCAGGCTGACGCCCGTTGCATTCTCTACCAGGCCGATATCGGCAGCGGAAGGCAGATGGACTTCGGTCTCATCGGCCCCGCTGCCCCGGTGGTTCTCCTGGTTGGCAAAGGCCTGGCCCTCCTGGTGGCGCTGCTCGCCGACCGAGGTCTCCCCGAGGGAGATACCCTGCTCAGCCAGTGCCTCCCGCAGCTGCGGAATGGCCTGCTCGAGTACCTGGCGCACCTGTGCATGGGCGGAGAGGAACTGCGCCTGTGCTCCCTGCTCGGTCATCTTCAGGGTGATGGAGAGCGGACCCAGCTCGGCCGGGTTGAGCTTCATCTCGATCTGCTGCTCGCCCCCGAGGCGGGCAAACTGCACCAGTTGCTGGCCAAGCTGGCCGGTCCAGGCCTGGCCTTGCACCGGCGCGGGCAGGCTGGCCTGGGCGGGTGTTGCCGGGGCGGGCATAACCTGGGTTGCAGTGCCGGCGGGCTGTTGGGCTGTCTGCAGGCTGGGCGAGGTTGGCTCGATACTTGCCATGGTGGGGCGCGGTGCTTCTGCCGTGATGCCGCGCAGTTCGCTCGTGCTCGGCTGCGGGGCGATATTTACCGAGCGAGCGAACTCGCCGGTTCGCAGCGGCCGCTCGGACGTGCTGGTCTCCAACTGAGTGAGAAGTGCTGCACGAGGTGTTGATTCCAAAGCATAGTGACCGGCGTTTTGGGGGCGCTCGGCGGTCCGGGTCTCCAGCTGTGTGAGAAGTGCCGGATGGGGCGTAGTCTCTATGTCATCGCGATGAGTCTGCCGCAGCCGTTCGGCAGAGCCAGTCTCCAACTGTGCTAAAGGCGCTGCACGAGGCGTTGATTCCAGAGCATGGTGACCGGCGTTTTGGGGGCGCTCGACGGTCCGGGTCTCCAGCTGTGTGAGAAGTGCCGGATGGGGCGTTGATTCCACGGTGTGACCGATGGCTTGCTGGGGTTGCGCCAGTGAGGCGTTCAGGAGGGCCACGGCGGAGCCCGCTGGGGATGTTTCCAGTGTCCGAGCAGGATCCCCGGGGGCCTGGCGCAGCGCATCGGCTGCTACGAGAGCAGCAACGGCGTGGTCGGCGGACGAATCACGCGCAGCTACGGCAGCCTGCTCGGCTACTGTTTGCATGTTTATTGTTTGCGGGTCAGTGGCATCGCCAAGCGGGCGAGTCTCGGCCGGCTGATTTCCCTCGATCAGCGCCAGGCGCTCCATGATATCGGCAAGCGAAAGGGTATCTGGCAGAGGCACCGGTTCCAGGTCTGCCACGAGATCCGGGTCGCTGGCGCTCAGGGCCTGCAGCATCGCCAGTTGGGCTGCCATGGAGGGCGGCAGGACAGGCCTGACGCTATCCGGCAGTGGGTCAGACAGCTGGGCGTTGGACTGCGATCGGCCGGCACCGGCCAGGGCCAGGGCGAATTGGCCTTGGGATGCATTGGCGCCCGTCTCGGCCTTGCCCATGGGCTTGCCCGGAAGGGCGGACAGCATCATCTGAATATCCATTGCGATCTCCTGGCTCGGATCACGAATCGCGCTCGGGGCGCTGGCGAAGCAGCCGTCCGGCGGCCATTTCGTCACTGTTGCGTTGCTCGCGCCGCGCTTCGTGCTTCTGCAGTTCGGCGTTGCGGCGGGAGGAAAGGGTGTCGTAGGCCGACAGGCGCTTTTGCTCCTGTTGCCACTGTTGCTGGCTCTGCTGAACGCGCTGCTGCTGGGAGTCCAGTGCGTCCCTGGCACGCTGGAGGGCGGCGTCCAGGGAGGCGAGGAACTGCTGGTAGTTATGCATGCTGGCAGGATCGATGCCGTCTCGCATGGCGCTCTGCAGCCGCTCGGCGTATTCCAGCCGATATTGGCTGAGGGCTTCGAGCTGGGCCGCAACCTGACGTTCGCTCATGCGCGCACCGGCCAGCAGTTGGCCGGCCTGGTCGCGAGCATCCCGGGCGAGATCGCCCAGCATGGCAAGCTGTGATGATGCACTCATTGCCTGACTCCTAGGGTCTCAGCGAGAACCTGTCGAGAGGCCTCAATCGAGGCATTTTCATGAATGCCCTGCTGGAGGAACTGCTCCAGCAGCGGATAGCGCTGGACGGCCTCGTCCAGCTGCGGGTCGTGACCCGGGCTGTAGGCCCCCACGCTGATCAGGTCGCGGTTGCGCTGGTAGCGAGAGAACAGCCGTTTGAAGGCCTGGGTCATGGCCAGCTGCTCGTCGTCGATGATGTGTGTCATGACGCGACTGATAGAGGCTTCGATATCGATGGCGGGATAGTGCCCGGCCTCAGACAACGTTCGAGACAGCACGATATGGCCGTCGAGAATGGCGCGGGCCGAATCGGCGATCGGGTCCTGCTGATCGTCGCCTTCGGTCAACACGGTATAGAAAGCGGTAATCGAGCCCCGGCCGCGTTCCGCATTGCCGGCACGCTCCACCAGGCTGGGGATCTTGGCGAAAACCGACGGCGGATAGCCCTTGGTTGCGGGTGGCTCGCCAATGGCCAGTGCGATCTCACGCTGGGCCATGGCGAAGCGGGTCAGCGAGTCCATGATCAGCAGGACGTTCTTGCCCTCGTCGCGGAAGCCTTCGGCCAGGCGCGTGGCATAGGCGGCGCCCTGCAGGCGCTGCAGCGGCGAGGTGTCGGCCGGAGCCGCTACCACCACGGCGCGGCGGCGGCCCTCTTCGCCGAGGATATTGTCGATGAAGTCCTGAACTTCGCGTCCCCGTTCACCGATCAACCCCACAACGATGACATCGGCTCCGGTATAGCGGGCCATCATGCCCAGCAGCACCGACTTGCCTACGCCGGATCCGGCGAACAGCCCCATGCGTTGGCCACGGCCCACGCTGAGCAGCGCGTTGATGGCGCGAATGCCGACGTCGATCTGCTCGTTGATCGGGGCGCGGGCAAGCGGGTTGAGCGGCGGGGTAGAAAGCGGTGCCCGGGGGGCGTTGTCCAGCGGGCCGATGCCGTCGAGAGGCTCGCCGTTGCCATCCACCACCCGGCCCAGCAGTGATTCGCCGAGCGGAAAGCGGCGCGCCGTGTGGTCGGGTCCATCGCCCAGTGGGTAGACGCGGGCGCCCGGCATCAGGCCGGTAATCTCCGTAAGTGGCATCAGGAACAGTCGTTCGCCGGCGAACCCGACCACTTGGGCCTCGGCAAAGCGCGGTGATTCACTGCTACCCGGCGAAACCAGCTCGATGCGACAGGCGTTGCCCAGGGCGACCCGCAGGCCAATGGCTTCGATTACCATGCCCGTGGCCCGCAGTACGCGCCCGCTGGCACGAAATCCCGGCACAGTCTCCACGCGCTCGCGGACATGCTGCAGCGTCTGCTGCCAGCGTGCCTGGTGCGCATTGCGTGGTTGTGCCAGGGTCTCGGGCATGTCGCTCACTCCTGTTCGTCTTCCGCTGTGGGTGTGGCAGGGCGCCGGCGACGCACCTGAGCCTTGACCGCCTGCCACCGGCTCTCCCAGGTGGCGTCGAGCTCGCCGCTGGCGCTGGTGACGCGACAGCCGCCGCGGCTGAGCTGGTCATCCGGCTGAAGTTTCCAGCCGGCGGCCCCCAGCTCCTGGCCGAGATGCTGTTCCACCAGCTTGTGGTCCAGGGGATGCAGCCACAGGCGCTGCTGTCCCGTCAGCGGCGGGTCGGTGTGCAGCAGCGCCCTGACCAGTTCCAGTACCTGTCGCGGGCGGGCCTTCAAGGCTTCGCCGGCCAGCTGGCGCCCGGTGGCCAGTGCCAGCTCGACCATGTCGTTGGCCACTTCCTCGTCGAGCACGGCCAAGGCTTCGGAAAACTGCTCCGCCAGCGGCTTGAGCGGCGCCAGGACCTCACGGGTGCGCAGCTTCAGCTCGCGCTCGGCTTCACGGCGACCCTCCTCCAGGCCCTGGGCATGCCCTTGGGCACGTCCCTCATCGAAGCCGGCCTTGAACCCCTCGTCTCTGGCCTCCCGCAGGGTCTTCTCGCGCAGGGCCTTGAGCTCGGCCTGACGGCGAAAACGCTCCTGGCGCGCGGGGTCCTCTGCCGGCTTCGCGGCTCGCTCGGCCTCGCTGCGTCGTCTCTCATCCTGGAGTTCCCCCATTTGCCAGCGGCGCCAGGACGCCGACTGCTCGGGGGGCGAGGGGGAGCGATCAGACATAGGTGTCGTCCCCGCCGCTCAGCACGATGTCTCCGGAGTCGGCAAGGCGGCGAACCACCTGCAGGATCGACTTCTGTTCGGTCTCCACCTGGGAGACACGAATCGGCCCACGCGCCTCCATGTCCTCGCGCATCAGGTCGGCGGCGCGGCGGGACATGTTGCGCAGGAATTTCTCCATAAGGCCTTCCGGTGCCCCCTTGAGCGCTACCACCAGCGAGTTGGTGTCGATCTCCTTGAGCACCATCTGGATGCTGCGGTCGTCCAGGTCCATGAGATTCTCGAACAGGAACATCTCGTCGATGATCTTCTGGGCCAGGTCTTCGCTGTGCGCCCGTACGGTCTCGATGGCGGTCTCCTCCTGATTGGAGTTCATCAGGTTGAGGATCTCGGCCGCGGTTCTTACGCCGCCCATCTTGCTGCGCTTGAGGTTCTGGCCGTCGAGCATGCCCGACAGTACTTCGGTGAGCTCCTGTAGGGCGGCCGGCTGCACGCCGCTGAAGGTAGCGATACGCAGCACCACGTCGTTGCGCAGCTTGTCGTCGAACAGCTCCAGCACATCGGCGGCTTGATGACGCTCCAGATGCACCAGGATGGTGGCGATGATCTGCGGGTGCTCGTCGCGGATCAGCTCCGCCACCATGGGGGCTTCCATCAGGTTGAGCGAATCGATACCGCTGCTGCTGCCCGATGACTCGAGGACGTCCTCGATCAGGCTGGTGGCACGTTCGCTGCCCAGGGCCTTGGTCAATACCGAGCGAATATGCTCGCTGGAGTTGAGGTTCAGCGCGATGAACTCTTCGGTCTCGTCGTTGAAGTCCTGCATGACCTTCTGCATGTCTTCATGGGAGACCTGGCCCAAATCGGCCATCTCCATGCTCAGCTGCTGGATCTCCTTGGGCCCCAGGAACTTGAACACTTCAGCGGCGCTGTCCTCGTCCAGGGCCAGCATCAGGATGGCGCTGCGGCGTACGCCGGTCATGGCTCTTGCAGTACTCATTCTTTATTCATCCAGCTGCGAACGATCATGGCGATCATGCGTGGATCCTCCTGGGCCAGTTCACGCAGATCGGCCAGGTGGTCTTCATAGGCCGAGGACTTGCGCTTGCGCTTCGGCTTCTTGTAAGTCCGTGTCGACTCCAGATCGTCTTCCAGTTCGCCGTCGATGCCTTCCGGGGTCTCATCGTCGACCCTGACACGCAGGCCGGTGCCCGGCGCCGAGGCCAGCATGGGCTGCTGCGTATGTCGCTTGATCAACGGACGCAGGATCAGCAGGTAGGCGAGCAGGGCGCCCAGTGCCACCAGCAGGTAGCGGCCGATGGTCAGTGCCAGGTTGTGGACCTCGGGGGACTGCCACCACTCCAGCAGTTCGTCGTCGTCGACGGCGCGGCTGAAGGGGCTGTTGACCACTTCGATTTCGTCGCCACGGGCCTGGGAGAAGCCCATGGCCTGACGCACCAGCCGCTCGATCTGGGCAACTTCCACGTCGCTCAGCGGCACGCGCTGCAAGTCGCCGTCTTCATCGCGCTGTTCGCGATAGTCCACCACCACCGCGGCGGACAGGCGCTGCACCTGCCCCTGGCGGTGCTGGACATGCTCGATGTTGCGGTCGACCTCATAGTTGATCACGCCGTCCTGGCGCAGGTTGCTCAAGGCCAGCAGCTCCTGCTCGGCTTCCTCGATGAGTTCGCCATCCTCATCGACCGGCAGGTTGATCGGGGAGGGCGCGATACCGGGAGGCGTGTTGCTCAGCGCGCCGGGGATGCCCATGGCCAGGTCGTCGCCGCCGCTGTAGGAAACGCTGGATTGGCGGCTGCGCACCGCGGCTTCGTTGGGCGGCTGGTTGGGGCCGAACCGTTCGTTGGTCTCTTCGCGCCGCGAGAAATCGATCTGGGCGGCCACCTGGGCCCGCACGTTCTGCTGGCCCAGAATCGGGACCAGGATGTTTTCGATGCGCTGCTGGAAGGAGCGCTCGACCTCGGCGATATAATCGAGCTGCGTGGCATCCAGGCCGCGGCGGTTGGCCCCGGGCATGGAGAGCAGACGACCGCCCTGGTCGACCACCGTGACGTCTTCGGCGGCCAGTTCGGGCACGCTGCTGGATACCATGTGGATGATGGCGTTGACCTGGCCATCACCGATAACCCGGCCCGATTCAAGGGTCACGATAACCGACGCCTTGGCCGGCTCCTGGTCCCGTACGAATACCGAGGAGCGGGCCATGGCAAGATGGACACGGGCCCGGGATACCGGACCAAGCGACTCGATGGAGCGTGACAGCTCGCCTTCCAGGCCGCGCTGGAAGTTGACCTGCTCGGCAAACTGGCTGACCCCGAAGGCCTGGCTGTCCATCAGCTCGAAGCCGACATTGCCGCCCCGGGGCAGGCCTTGCTCGGCGAGCTGCAGTCGCAGGCCATGCACCTCATCGCCGGGCACCAGCAGGGCCGTGCCGCCTTCGCTGAAGCGATAGGCCACGCCGCGGCTCTCGAGCTCATTGATGATGCGGCCGCCATCCGCTTCGGTGAGGTTGCTGTAGAGCACCCGGTAGTCGGGTTCTCTCGCCCACATCAGCAGTACCACCACGATAGCGATCGAGGCCGCACCGCCGATCAGGATCGCGATCAGCGGGTTGCCACGCATCTGATCCTGAACGCGCTGCAGCAGCGCGCCGGCCGGCTGGTCAGGCGCGGTCTCCTGGCGACCCGGCGTCGCGGCGCCATTGCTCATGCGCACCTCCATGGAGATGCGTCGTTCGCCGCTTGAAACGTATTCCTAAAAGATGGCATTGAGTGCATCCGTCCACCGCATTCTGGCTACCCTTGCGGGCGCAACTGTGATGAACGCTATTATGCGAACCCTGGTCGAGTCCAAAGGCGGGAAAAGCCCGTGTTTTTCATGCCATTTGCCGGTATGGCGTCGTGACCATAGCTGTTAGCCTTGGCTACATTCGTTACGTGACACTTCCGAACCAACAGAACGGGGGCCGCAAGCCATGAGTTCACCTGCCATACAGTCCGCGCTGGCCCAGATGCAGACCCTTGCGACACAGGCCGGCGGGCAGGCTGCCAAGGGGCAGCAGGTCTCGACCATGGTGGGGCAGGGCGGCTTTGCCGGCGAGCTGCAAGCCTCCATCCAGCGCATCAACCGCTTGCAGCAGGCGTCCAGCGCCAAGGCGATGGCATTCCAGGCCGGCGATCCCAACGTGGAGCTGAACGACGTCATGGTCGACATGCAGAAGGCCAGCGTGGCCTTCCAGATGGGGCTGCAGGTAAGGAACCGCCTGGTTTCCGCCTATCGCGACGTCATGAATATGCAGGTCTAGCAGCCCAGCCTCCTAGGCACTGTCTGAAAAGTCGGCGAGCGACGGTCAGACAAGGCAAAAATCAGCGAAAAGACGGAGTTTACGGAGTGTAAATGAGTACTTTGAGCTGATTTTTAACGCCGTATGACCGAGCGCAGCCAGTTTTCGGACAATGCCTAGGCTTCCAGGCGAATCAAGCGTCCCTGCAATTCATCCAGCCTTTCGGCAATGGCCAGCACTTCCTCGCTGGGAATCTGGCGCAACACGTCGCCGGTTTCCCGGTCCACGATCCGCGTCACCACCCGTGACGGCATCTCGTTGAGCTCGAATTCCACGCCATGCTGGCGAAGCACTTCATTGATACGCTGAATCGGCTCGACCAGATCCGCCTGGGCGGGTGAGTTGCCGTGGCTCTCGGCCTGGCTCAGCATGGTGCCCGCAGCGGGCAAGGATGCCAGAACGCTCTCCTTGCGCTGTCGCGGCGTCAGGTCGTGCAACGCCGAAGCGCTCAAGCTGTTGGTGGCATCGGTAAGTGGTGAAGACATGGCCTGTTTTCCTTGTATGCGCCCTTGGCAAGCATTCAACCATCCATCGCCCGGTTTCCCGGTCCAGCTACGACAGATCGTAATGCCGCCCCCCGAAGCCGGCGGACGAGCCGGCTTCTCCCATTAGTGCTATGCACCTCTTCTATCGGCAGGGTCGAACAAAAACTTTAGTAACAATGTTACCGGCCGTTTCCATGCATGTGTCACGCTGCAGAGTAGGCGAGCTTTCGCTGCGTCTCTGTACCGGTTGGCTGGACCTCGCTTTCCCAGACATTGCCGCCCTGCAGCGCTTCATCGACCTTGAAGCGGGCGATCAGGCGCGTCATATCGTTCGCCTGCTCATCCAGTGATTGGCTTGCCGCGGCGACCTGCTCCACCAGCGTGGCGTTGTGCTGTGTCATCTCCTCGAGCTGCCCGATTGCCTGGTTGATCTGCTCGATGCCCGCCGACTGTTCGCTTGCCGCCGTGGACATCTCGATGATCAGATTGGCCACTTGTTCTATCCCCAGGGAAATCGTCTCCAGGGTTTCACTGGTGGCATTGACCAGCTTCTCCCCTTCGTTGATGCGGGCGACATTGATACCGACCACTTTGCGTATCTGCTCGGCTTCCTCGGCGCTGCGGCTGGCCAGCTTGCGCACCTCCGAGGCGACCACGGCAAAGCCGCGGCCATGCTCTCCGGCCCTGGCCGCCTCCACCGATGCATTCAGCGCCAGCAGGTTGGTCTGGAAGGCGATGCTGTCGATCGCCTCGACGATGCGGGTGACCTCACGGTTGGCCTCATGAATCTGCTGCATGGCGCCGCGGGCACTGTTGGCCACGCTGCTGCCCTTGCCGGCCTGGTTTGCCGCTTCACGGGAGAGCGCCTCGGCCTGCCGGGCATTGTCGGCGGTCTGACGCACGCTGGCCGTCATCTGCTCCATGCTGGAAGCGGTTTCTACCAGGGAGGAGGACTGCTCCTCGGTGCGCTGAGCGAGGTCACGGTTCCCCTCGTTTATCTGTCCGCTGGCCACGCCGACCGACATGGCGCCTTGCTTGATATTCGAGACCAGCAGCTCGGAATCGGCGGTGGATTCATTGAAGGCGCGATAGAGCTGCGCCAGTTCGTCTTTGCCTGGGGCATCCAGCCGCAGGGTGAGATCTCCGCTGCTGCGCTGGATCGCTGCCAGCGTCGCACGCAGTGGCAGCACGATGCTGCGCACGATCACGGCGGCAAGCAGCAATGCCAGGATACTGGCAACCGCCGCCACGACGAGGTGGCTGGTCAGGTCACCCCTTGCTTCACTCCTGAGCCGTGAGGCCGTGGCCAATACATCTTCCGCCACGGCATCCTCTACCTGCTTGAGCAGGTCTATCCTGTCGGTCTGCCAGTCGAACCACTGCTGTGCATCGATGCCGTAGCCACCGGCCGTGCCTCGTTCGATGGCGACGTTGCGCAGTGACGTCAGCCGTTCGGCTGTCGGGCTCTCGCCCACCGCCTGGAACCGCTGATGCATTTCAGGGGTGGAAAGAGTGGTAAAGGCCTCCTCGAAGGCATCCTGTCTGCCCAGCAGTTTGAGCAATTGCTGATAGCTTGCCGGTGTCATGCTGTCAGAGCCGAAGGCACCGGTGAGCATGGCACGCTCAATGCCGGCCAGTTCCTTGGTCTGCAGCAGGTTGTAATAGGCCGCCATGCGGCTGGCCACGCTGCCTTCTCCCTTGGCCAGGGCCATGCGTCCAATGATAGTGATCAGGGCGCCATTGATTTCCGTGTAATGGGCGACTGCCTCACCGCTGGTCAATGTTTGTTCATCGACTCGCTGACGCAAGGATGAGGTCTGCTGAAGCCGTGAAAGGGTCGTCTCGATGCGCTCGGCAAGTGTCGGGTCCAGTGCGACCAGGTCGACGTTGGCGAGATATCGCTGGAAGGTATCCTGCTGGAGGTCCGTTTCACGGCGTTGATCGGGCAGCGCATCCCGAAAATTCTCACCCTCGCTGGCCAGGAACCCAGCAGTCATTCCCCGTTCCCGCTGCAGCTCATGTATCAGGTTGCCTGCCCGTTGGGACAAGCGAGTCATCTCCTCCAGGGCTGCCATGTCGGCCGTTACCTGCTGGCGATCCAGAACGCCGGATGCGGCAAACCAGGCCATGGCCAGCAGCGGAAGGGAGAGTGCGAGAAAGAATTTCCAGCCCATGTCGATGCGGTGAAGCAGTCGGTTCATCGTAGGCCTTCCTTTGGGAGTGAGAGATGTTTCGTGGGCAGGTCGGTGTCGCGTCATGCTCACGTTGCGCTCAGGTATCGGCATGCGGAGTAGTGGCTTTAGCGGATCGGAAGGGGATCGAAGGGGTTGTTGATATGGGTCATGAAATTGCCGACTAGCCAAGATTTAACCCGCGACATGGCGATGGGGTAGCGACCAGACGTTGTCCCGTTGACACTCAGTTAATCATTGCGACTAGTTATGTAATACGTGATCATTGAACATAGTGTTAAGAATAATCAGGATTTATCTTGGTTCTGAATCGTTTTTCGGCAGTTCGGGGTATGTCAAGCGTGGTCCCGGAAGAAAAGTACGGGAAGAAGAGTCCCGTAGGAATCGTCCCGTCAGTGAGGCGTCATGAATCACGAGCTACCCATTGAACGCATCATGCAGACCGGTCTGCTGACCTGTGAATCCGATACGCCGCTTTGCATCGCAGCCCGGCGCATGGCCGACCGTCAATGCAGTTCAATCGTGGTGACCCGTGAGGGCAAGGCGCAGGGGATCTGGACCGAGCATGATGCGCTGGCAGTTAACTTCGCCGACCCGCAAGCGGGGCAAACGCGTATCGGTGAGGTCATGAGTCAACCGGTGGCGAGCCTGCATCTGGATACGCCGATCAGCGAGGCCGCACTACGTTTCAGTGCCGAAGGGCGGCGACACTTCGTCGTGGTCGATGGCGCCGGCCTGCCGAAGGGAATCCTCTCCCAGACCGACATGGCCATGAATCAGGGCATCGAGCCCTACCTGCGCCTGCGGGAGGTTCGGGCCGCCATGCGGCAGCGTGCGCTGGTACTCCAGGGTACTCAGCTGTTGGCCGAGGCGGCCCGGTCGATGCGCCTCTCCAGCTGCGATGCCGTGGTAGTGAAATGCAGCGAACAGGAGCTGGGCATTCTCACCGAGCGCGATATGGTGCGCTTTGTTGCCCACTACCCCGGTAATACCCCGATTGCAGAGCTGGCTAGCCGTCCCCTGCTTTCCGTAGTTCATGACGAACCCCTGATCACTGCCCGGGACAGGCTCCTGGAGCAACGGGTGCGCCACTTGGCGGTGCTGGACGAAGAGGGCAATGTGATCGGCCTGATTGGTTTCCGCGACATGCTGGCCGGAGCTGAACAGCACTACATGCAGGACCTGCGCGACGCCTTGGAAGAGCGCGACCGGGCCCTTGCCCGATCCCATGAAAACCTGCAGCTGGCCGAACGGGTCATCGAATCCTCGCTGGAAGGGATTATCGTGACCGACCCGAGCAATCGCATCGAGTTCGTCAACCCGGCATTTTCCCACATGACCGGCTACGCGGCGGAAGAGGTCATCGGCAAGACCCCCGAGATACTCTCCTCCGGGCGTCACGATGCCGCCTTCTACCGGCAGATGTGGGAGGCGCTGAAGACTAACGGCTACTGGCGGGGCGAGATCTGGAACCGTCGCAAAAGTGGCGAGCTCTATCTCGAGCTGCTGACCATCACCGCCATCACTGGCGAGAATGGTGAAGTGACGCACTATGCGGCACTGTTCAATGACATCACGCACATTCGTGAAAATGAAGAGCGGATTCGCAAGCTTGCCTACTACGATCCTTTGACCGCGCTTCCCAACCGGCGCCTGCTGGAGGACCGGCTACAGCTGGCCATTCGGCATGCCCACCGTAACAAGAGTCGGCTGGCGGTTGTCTTCGTCGACCTGGACCATTTCAAGCAGATCAACGATGCCATGGGGCATGCCGTGGGTGATGAACTGCTGGTGATGGTCGCCGACCGACTTCAGAGCCGGCTGCGCGAGGACGATACCCTGGCGCGCCTGGGGGGCGACGAATTCCTGATTCTGCTGCCGGACCTGGAAGAAGTCGAGGAGGTGACCCGGGTGGCCCGGCGGCTGGTCGATGCGGTGGGCGAGCCCTGTATCATCAATGGTCATGAATTCAGCATTGGCTGCAGTCTTGGTATCAGCCTGTACCCGGATGATGCCACCAATGCCGAAGCCCTGATCCACGATGCCGACGTGGCCATGTATCGGGCAAAGCAGGAAGGGCGTAATGCCTATCGGCTCTATCGTACCGAAATGAACATCCAGGATGACCGTCAGCGGGCGCTGGAAGCCGCACTGCGAGACGCCGTCGAGAGTGGCGAGGGCCTCGAGGTCCACTTCCAGCCGCTCTTCGAACGGGAAAGCGGTGCCTTGCACAGTGCCGAAGCCTTGATGTGCTGGCATCACCCGGTGCTGGGGAGCATCCCCCCGGGGGAGGTCATACCGCTGGCCGAACGTGCCGGGCTTATCGTGGCCTTGGGCGATCGCATGATGCGGATGGTCTTCGCACAGCTGAGTGAATGGTGTCGGGCCTCTGCCGAGCCGGTGCCGGTGAGCATCAACCTGTCACCACGTCAATTCTGGCAGCAGGACCTGACAAGCAAGATTGCCGCCATGCTGGCGGATCATGACCTGCCGCCTGGCCTGGTGGGCTTCGAGCTCTCGGAAAGCACGCTGCTCGACAAGCCGCTGCAGGCGGCGACCGTGTTACAGCAGCTGCGGGACCTGGGTGGCGAGATCACCATCGATGACTTTGGCACCGGCTACGCTTCGCTGAGCTACCTGGAGGAGCTGCCGGTCACCACATTGAAGATCGACCGCCGCTTTATCCAGCGCCTCGATGGCGAACAGCGGGGCAGTGCGGCAATCGTCGCCGCTGTTTGTGGCCTGGCCAGGGAGCTGGGGCTGCGGGTGGTCGCCGTGGGGGTGGAGACTGAAGCCCAGCAGGATGCGCTGCTGCGCCACAACATGGACCTGATCCAGGGGTTTCTCACCGGAAGGCCCGTTTCCGCGGCTCGTTTTGCCAGCCGTTACCTGGTATCCCGCCAGGGCGAGGTCACCGAGGAGGCCTGAGCCTGCCAAGCTGCCGGCAAGTAGCGCCACAAGCTGGCGCTTTTCCCCGTTTCACCTCAGCGTCCCTGCGGTTAGGCTAGGCAGCCTGCTCATGGCGACCCGGCTGTCCAGATGACCCGATTGAACTCCAGCGCTGGTAGCGATCATCGTGGCCCCATGCGGCATGGATCGCTGATGGCGACGCATGCCGACTCCGATCAGGACAGTACCTGGATGATCGGCTACCTGGATATCATGACGCTGCTGGTGGCCCTGATGGTGCTGCTGTTTACCATCACCTATGCCACTAATCGTGACACGGATACGACTGGCGCCGACGATACCCCGGAATCCATGGCCATACCTCTGCCCGGTGAACTGCGCTGGGCGATGGCGAATCACGCGCCAATTCCCTACCCCAGTGGCCAGCTTAGCCCCCTCGCGCTTTCCGCGGCCCTAGGTGTCGCCGGTTTGCCGCGTCGAGTGGCATCGCCCCCGCCAAGCGCTGCACCACCCTTGTTGGCGCTGCCGGCGGGGCAAGCTGAGCGAGAGGTACGTCCAGCTTTCGTCGCACCGCCCACGCCGCTGGCGCTGCTCGCTCAGCGGGTGGAGCGAGTGCCCCCGGGGACTACCTTTGATGAGCGTCCTCTGCCTCAGCCCCTGATTCCCGACGGTGACGAGCTGCCGGCTGGCCCGGCAGATTTCATGCTGGTACTCACCGACCGCCCCCCGTCGCGGGTGCGCGAAGTGGCGCCGGAGGCCATCGCCGGCTCGCTGGCGCTGCAGCGGGCGCTCGAAGCGCGTGTCGAAACCGCTCCTTACCTGCCGGACCTCGAAGGCGTGGCGGTGTCCAGAGTCGCTGAAGGCATCAAGCTGCGCGTAGAGGATCAGTGGCTCTTCCCCACCGCCGAGGCTGAACTGACCGACGATGGCCAGGCGCTGGTACAGCGGCTGGTCGAAGTCATCCAGCGCCATGACGGCGAAGTGGCGGTGGAAGGGCACACCGACAGCCGCTCCATCCAGACTCCTGAATTTCCCTCCAACTGGGTGCTATCCAGCGCTCGTGCCATCGCCATCGTGCATGCCCTGGAGCAGGCCGGCGTGGAAACCCAGCGCCTGCGCGCGGTGGGCCTGGCCGATACCCGTCCGCTGGCGACCAACGACAGTGCCGAGGGGCGAGCCCAGAACCGGCGCGTTGAAGTGATCATCCATTCGCGCTAGTTTTTTTGTACAAGTATTGGTTTTTCCTGACCAAAAATGTGCTTAAAAGTTGATTTTTATCAAGTAAACTTAAAATTACTTCTCCAAGAGTTATACATTCCTGGCGACTGGCCTTATCATCGTCCTTGATAGGCACCCATCGCCACGTCTGATCCAGCACACGAACCAGGCCAGCCCAGAGCCAACACCCGGATGAGGACCCCTTGCATGACGCAGCAACACGAGTTTCCGGAAGGCGACGCCTCACCGGATGCCTGGGATCATATCGATGCAAGTGGCTCGCCGGGTACGCTGGTCCAATCGCTCAAGCATTTCTATACCGCCGTGGAACATAGCCCCATGGCCACTGCCATCACCGATCCCAGCGGGCGTCTGCTCTATGTGAACCTTCGTTTTGTCGATATCACCGGCTACAGCCGTGATGAGCTCATCGGCAAGACGTGTTCGCTCATCAAGTCCGGCAAGACCTCACCCGAGACCTACCGGGAGCTATGGCAGACGCTGAAAGCGGGCAACATCTGGCGAGGCGAGATGCTCAACCGCCGCAAGTGCGGCGAGGAGTACTGGGAATACGAGGTCATTACGCCGATCAAGGACGAGCACGACAAGGTCATCAGCTTCATTACCGTCAAGGAGGATATTTCCGAACGCAAACGCCAGCAAGAGGAGCTGCGCCTGCTGGCGACTGCCTTCGAAACGGGGCAGGCAACGCTGATCGCCAACGCCGAGATGCGCATAGAGCGAGTCAATCAGGCTTTCGTCAATATTACCGGCTATACCGCCGATGAAGTGGTTGGCCACACGCCGCGCATGTTCAAGTCCGGGCGCCACGACGCCAGCTTCTATGCCGGGCTCTGGCAGTCGCTGACGGTCAAGGGGCATTGGCAGGGGGAGATCTGGAATCGTAACAAGCGGGGCGAGATCTATCCGGTGTGGCAATCGATCACTGCGGTAAAGGGTGAGAGTGGCGAAGTGCGCCACTACGTGTCGGTTTTTCACAATATCGCCGAGCGCAAGCAGGTGGAGCAGGCGCTGGTTCATGAAGCCAGCCGCGATCACCTGACCGGCGCCGCCAATCGACGCGCCTTTGACCGCGCCCTGATTACCGCTGTCAGACTGGCCGAAAAGGAAGGCGGCGAGTTCGCCATGATGCTGTTCGACATCGACCACTTCAAGGCAGTCAATGATACCCATGGTCATGATGTCGGGGATGCCGTGCTTTTTGCACTGACCGATTGCGTCCAGCGAAGGCTACGCAAGACCGACCTGCTGGCACGCTGGGGCGGCGAAGAGTTCACGCTGCTGCTGTCGGGAACCCCACTCAATGGCGCCCTGCAGCTTGCCGAGCGGCTGCGCAGCGACGTGGCCAGCGCCGAGTTGCCCGGCGGCGCCATCACCATCAGTATCGGCTTGACCCTCTACCAACCAGGCGATACGGCCCGTGATCTGCTGATGCGGGCCGACAGGGCGCTATACCGTGCCAAGCAGGGTGGCCGCAACCGGGTAGAACTCATCACAAGCGAGAGATCAACTGCCCTGGTTGCCGTGGCAAATGACGGGGCGGAGGTCTGATGTACGCGTTTGACGGCACTCAGCTATCGATGTTGATGAACGAGGCGCTCGCCAGGGCGATCAAGGACCAGGGGAGCCTGACGGTCTGCGCGCTGGATGTGGACCATTTCAAGTTGATCAACAACCGCCTGGGCCATCAAGGCGCCGACCGGCTGATCGACGCCTTGGCGCTACGTCTCGCGCAATACGTCGGTGGTGACAGCGTTGTTGTCCGTGCCGGTGGCGACGAATTCGTGCTGCTGACTCATGACGCTGCCGACGATGCCGCCTTGCAGACGATGCTGTCGGTGATCAGCGAACCCTTCTCGCTGGAAGGGGAGCGGGTATCGATTACCGCAAGCCTGGGGGTATCCCGCTATCCCGATGACCATGCCGAGGCCGATGGCTTGCTGCGCCATGCCAGGCAGGCGATGTATCGGGCCAAGCAGAATGGCCGCAACACGGTGAGTCGATTCGACCCGGGGCAGGACCGCCTGGTTCAGCAGCGCCAGGTGAAGCGTCGTCGGTTTGCTCGGGCGATAGAGAATGGTGAACTGATCCTGTACTACCAACCCCAGATCGACATGGCCACCGCCGAGGTGATTGGTTTCGAAGCACTGGTACGCTGGAAGCACCCCAAGGAGGGCTTGAAGGCACCCGATAGCTTCCTGCCATTGATCGAGGGAACCCAACTGGAGACCTCGCTGGGCGAATGGGTGCTCCGGCAGGCGCTGACGCAGTTGGGTTGCTGGCAGCAACAGGGTCTCGTGCTGCCGGTAAGCGTCAATATCAGCCCCTCGCACTTGTTGAACCCGGAGTTCGTGCCACGGCTGGAAGGCCTGCTGGCGGCCAACCCGTGCATTACCACCGACCGCCTCAAGCTCGAAGTGGTGGAAACGGCCGCCATGCACGACATCAAGGCGGCGTTGGATACCATCGATCGCTGTCAGGCCATGGGCATCGAGGTGGCTATCGACGACTTTGGCACCGGCTTCTCTTCCCTTACGTACCTGCGCCAACTGCCGGTGGATATGATCAAGATCGACAAGAGCTTTGTCCGCGACATGCTCACCGACCCCAGCGACCTGGCCATTGTCGAGAGTGTGATCTACATGGCTCGCCGCTTCGACCGCGCGCTGCTGGCCGAAGGCGTGGAAACCCTGGAGCATGCCGACGCACTGCTGGGACGAGGATGCCGGCTGGCCCAAGGCTATGGCATTGCCCGCCCAATGCCGCCGGAAGCGGTGGTCGAATGGCTTCAGCGGTGGCGTGAACGAACCGATTGGCAGGGGCTGGCACGCCAGTCGCGGTTTATGGGTGAAAGGGAGGCACCTTCCGGCGCTTGCAGCAGGTAAGAGGGGCCTCGGATCACGGCGTTGCTTGCAATCACCTGCGAGGAGGAGGTGTTAACGTATTGCGTCATATGACGCGGTGCGTTATGCTTGGCTCATGTCAGAGAGGACGAGCGGTGATTAAAAGCTACAGGGATAGAGCGACAGCAACTATTGCCAATGGGCAAGTGGCCCGCAAGCTGCCTCAGGATATGCAGCGCGCAGCATTGAAGAAATTACGCCAGCTCAACGCGGCCAGCGTATTAGAGGATCTTCGCATTCCTCCAGGCAATCGTCTCGAAATGCTGCGTGGCGACCGTGAGGGCCAGTACAGCATTCGCATCAACGATCAATGGCGCCTTTGCTTTCGCTTCGAGGAAGGCAATGCCTACGATGTCGAAATTGTCGATTACCACTGAGGAGGTCTCATGACCCAGCGCCTGCCCAATATCCACCCTGGTGACATTCTCCTTGAGGATTTCATCGAACCGATGGGCCTGACCAAGAACGGTTTGGCAACAGCCATTGGCGTGCCTGCCACCCGGATCGGCGAGATTGCACGTGGGGCACGTTCCATTACTGCCGATACCGACCTCCGGCTGTCTCGCTTCTTTGGCACCAGCGAGGGCTACTGGCTGCGCTTGCAGAACGCCTATGACCTCGAGCAAGCCAAGCGTGGCCAGCGCTACGATGGTATTCAGCCCTATGCCGCATAATCATCCTAAAGTTTTTCTATCGGTTGCCGATGTGAGATAACAAAGGAAGGTGCCAAGCGAGCGATTCATGCGCGGCACCCGAATTCATCGGCACAAGGCAGTTTCTCATGGCCAGCATCTCCTCCCTCGGCATTGGCTCCGGCCTGGACCTCAACGGTCTACTGGACCAGCTCAACGACGCCGAACGCGGTAAACTCGAACCCATCGAGCAGCAGATCGAGTCCCAGCAGGTGCAGCTCTCGGCCTACGGCGAATTACAGGGCGCACTGTCTGGCTTCCAGGGTGCGGTGAGTGCCCTGAACGATCCTTCCCTCTTCCAGAGCCTCTCAGCCGACGTCAGCGGCGAAGCGGTACAGGCTGCCGCCGGCTCCGACGCCTCCCCGGGGCGCTACGATGTCGAGGTCCAGACCCTGGCCTCCGCCGGCAGCTATGCCACGGCGCGGCTGGAGGGCATCGAGACGCTGGATGACGTTGTGGTGAGTGGCGGCGGTGAGTTGCAGCTGCAGTTCGCTCATGCCGACAACGAAGGCGGGGAGAGCTTGCCGATCAGTATCGCCGCCGACAGCACACTCGAGGATGTCCGTGACGCCATCAATGCCGAACAGACCGGGGTCAGCGCCTCGATCGTCAACGATGGCGAAGGCTACCGCCTCGCACTGATGTCTAACGAGACCGGCCAGGAAGCCTCCATCACCGGCATGGACTGGGATGACGTTACCCTGGCAGACGGGGTGGGCTTCAGCGACACAGCGACAGCCGTCGATAACCTTGGCAATGATGCCCAGCTGACCGTCAACGGTATTGAGATCAGTAGTGCCTCTAACCAGGTTGAAGGCGCGATCCAGGATGTCACCCTCAGCCTGACCCAGGAGGGCAGCAGCACTGTCAACGTGGAGCGCGACACCCGCGCGGTGCGTGAGGCGGTGGCGGGCTTCGTCGAGGCCTACAACAGCTTCAAGGGCACCACCGGCGAGCTGACAGCCTTCGACAGCGAAACGGGGCAGGCCGGGGAGCTGCTGGGCGACAGCGCCCTGCGTACCGTGGAGTCGCGGCTGCGTGCCGACCTGGCCGGCGGTGTAGCCCAGGGAGGCGGGGAAGAGGGCGCGCTCGCCATGCTGGCGGACGTGGGTATCTCGCTGCAGCTCGACGGCACCCTGGCCCTGGATGAGGACCGGCTCAACCTGGTGATCAGCGAGGACATGGATGCGTTGGGCGAATTCTTCGCCGGCAATGATGAAACACCGGGCATGGCAGGCCAGCTCAACGAAACCCTGGGCCAGCTGATGAGCAGCAACGGGGTGGTGGAGAACTCGATCAGCGGAGCCGAGAATCGCATCGAGAGCCTCGTCGACCGCTATGGGCGCATGGAGCAGAGCATCAACGCCACCATCGAGCGCTACCGCACCCAGTTCGGCCAGCTCGACAGCATGATCGCCAACATGAATCAGACCAGCGCCTATCTTACCGAGCAGTTCGACATGATGAATGCCCAGCTTGGGCGGGATTGAGGGGGAGTTGCCGAACATTGACCGCCCCATCGTGGGCGGTCTTTTCATTGTGCGCCAGGCATGGTGCGCAGCGCCTGACTGGCGCTGTTCCCGAGGGTGGTGCCTCGGGATGACTCGGGGGTGAAAGTCCCCTACGGACCCTGATAGCGGGAACCGTTAGCTAAACAGCAAGGGCGTCCGTCGCGAGGCAGAGTCTGAAGGAAGCTGGAGGCAAACTCCCGGCCCGACGAACAGAAATCGCATATGAGGCTGTCGCACCTGGGCGAGAGGGCAATGAAACTCGAAGCCCAATAGCTATCCGGAAGGGGCGGCAGTAGATGCGGCGGGTAGATGGGAGGAAGGTCGCGCGTCTTACCCTGGGAGGTCTGGTGGTCTGCCACGGTGCTACCGGCGTCGAGAGGCGACGGGATGGGCCACCAGACGTCAGCAGAGGCCATAGTAAGTGCCGTATCACCCCGGCACCAAGGGCCGAACATGAAGAACCGCGAGTAGGCGATGACGTCTCGAGGATCGATCATGAAGACAGCAATGGGCGCTAACACCGTCACCCACCCAAAGGGGCAGGGGCGGAACCCCGAGTCCCAGCCGGTGGGCGTCGAGACGGTCCCGGCGTCGTCATCGTGGACGAAAGCGGAGCCCGCCCCGCTCATGGAGGCCGTGGTA